>JAWLCP010000116.1:0-7979 GCA_041687115.1 Anaerolineae bacterium | reverse complement strand
CGCCTGCGTGGGGAGCGCCATGCCCTTCTACCGATCGCTCGGTTTCCAGGAGCTCTACAACCGTTCGGCCTGGGAATGGCCTGGCCGACAGCCGTCCTCCAACCCCCCGGGGATAAGATGCGAGGCAACCCATGAGATCTGCGGGTGACGGAGAGAAACGGGCGTTCGTTCGATCGGCGTCCTTCTGTGGGGGACGTCACCGGCCCCAGCGCCTGCCGCGCGGTGACCGAGGGTGGCGTGACCCGGACGGCGGTGCTCGACCGCTTCGCCATCACCGCAGCCAGGGCCGACCGGGATTGGCCGGATTTCTACGCTGGTGGGCGTGGAGATTGCTTCGTCGCGGCGCTCCTCCCCGTGGCAGATGTGGGGATGGGTTGGGGGCTGCTGGCGGCACCGTGCTCCAGGCGGCACGCCGCTCGAGCACCTCGGCGGGGCCGCCTGGGACGCACCTGGACGCCGGCTTGGCGCGCCTTCTACCCCAGCGTGACCCGCACGTCGTGCCGGTCGCCGTCGTCGACCAGCGGGATCCGGCCCTCGGGCAGCTCCTCCCCATCCAGCCTGACCGACCTCACGGACCGGTTGACGCCGTCTGGGTTCTCCACCTCGATCTCGTAGACCGCGCTGTGATACCGGTACGTCATGCGGTACCTCTTCCAGTGCTTCGGGATGCACGGCCGCATCTGCAGCCCATCGCCCACCCTGCGCAGCCCCAGGATCGCCTCCATCCCCAGCCGGTACATCCACCCCGAGGATCCCGTGTACCACGTCCACCCGCCCCGCCCCCGGTGCTGCGCCGCGCTGTACACGTCCGCCGCCACCACGTAGGGCTCCACCCGGTAGCGCTCCGCCTTGTCCCGCGTGTCGGCGTGATAGATCGGGTTGAGGAGCCGGAACAGATCCGCCGCCCGGTCGCCCTGGCCCAGCTCCGTGTACGCCCACACCGCCCACACCGCCGCGTGCGTGTACTGCCCCCCGTTCTCCCGGACCCCCGGAGGGTACCCCTTGATGTAGCCGGGGTCCCGCGGCGTCCGGTCGAACGGAGGCGTGAACAGAAGCAGCATCCCGCCCCCGTCCCGCTCCACCAGCCGTTCCGCCACCGACGCCATCGCCCGCTCCGCCCGCCCCGCATCCCCCGCCCCGGACAGCACCGCCCAGGACTGCGCCATCGAGGCGATCTTGCACTCGTCGCTCTCCGCCGACCCCAGGGGGGTCCCGTCGTCGTACGTGGCCCGGATGTACCAGTCGCCATCCCACGCACTCTCCTCAACCGCCCGCCGGAGCGCCCGGGCCCGCTCGCGCAGCTCCTCCGCCCGGCCGGAATCCTCCATCCGCTCGCACAGCCGCGCGAACCGACACAGCGTGGCGTACAGGAACCAGCCCAGCCACACGCTCTCCCCCCGGCCCTCGAGTCCCACCCGGTTGAGCCCGTCGTTCCAGTCGCCCGCGCCGATCAGCGGCAGGCCGTGACGGCCGGCCGTCGAGCCGCGATCCAGCGCGCGGAGGCAGTGTTCGTACACGCTCCCTTCTTCCTCCGTCAGCTCGTAGTAGCCGTACCGCTCGTGCTCCCCCTCCTCCAGGGGCTCCGCCGTGCGGAAGGGCGTCTCCTCATCCAGGATCCCCTCATCCCCGGTCGCCTCCACGTACTCCGCCACCACGTAGGGCAGCCACAGCAGGTCGTCGCTGATGCGCGTGCGGACGCCCCGACTCCGCCCTCCGCGGCCACCCTCGCCCGGCACCGGGTGCCACCAATGCAGCACGTCGCCCTCCTCAAACTGATGGCGTGCCGAGCGCAGGATGTGCTCCCGCGCGATCTCCGGGGCGGCGTGGAGGAGCGACATGACGTCCTGGAGTTGATCGCGGAAGCCGTACGCCCCGCTCGACTGGTACAGCGCCGATCGCGCCCACACCCGGCAGCCGAGCGCCTGGTAGAGGAGCCAGCGGTTCAGCAGCAGGTCCATGGCCGCATCCGGCGTCTCCACGGTGACGGTCCCCAGTACCTCGTCCCAGCGGGCCCTGGCGCTCTCCCACGCCTCCGCCACCGTCTCACCGTCTCGATACTCCCGCACCAGCTCCACCGCCTCCTCGCGGTCCTCGCCCTGCCCCAGGAGGAAGAACACCTCCTCCGCCTCACCCGGCTGCAGATCCACGTGCACCTGAACCGCCGCACAGGGGTCGAGGCCCGGTCCCACAGTGCCGGAAAGGCCCACCCGATTCAGGCCCGCCGGCTCGCGCATGTCCCCCTTGCGCCCCAGGAACTCCGCCCGATCCGCCGTCAGGCCGTGCGGCTCCTGGCCGGCGGCCACGAACGCGACCGCCGCCGGCCTCCCGTCCCGCTCGCCAACCTCCGGATGGTACGGGTTGCGGGCCAGGAGCGCCGTCGTCTCCGGGTCGTACTGCGACACCACGTATTGCTGGGCCCGATCCCGGTCGATGCCCAGCACCCACTCGGCGTAGAACGTGGCCGTGAGCCGCCGTACCCGGTCCCACGTGTTCTCCAGCCGCAGTTGAACCACCTTGACCGGCGCGTCGGCCGCAGCGAACAGACGCACCCGCTGCTTGAGCCCGTGGCTGTGGTGCTCGAAGACGGAGGTGCCGGCACCGTGACGCACCAGGTAGGGCGCGTCCTCCCCGGCCGGCAGGGGCGTGGGCGACCAGATCGCCCCCGTCTCCTCGTCCCGCACGTACAGCGCCTCCGCCGGCGGATCGGAGACGGGGTCGTTCCGCCACGGCGTCAGCCGGTTCTCGCCGCTGTTACCCGCCCAGCTAGTCCCGAAACCCGTCTCCGAGACCAGAAACCCGAACCACGGGTTCGCGATGACGTTGACCCACGGGGCAGGCGTCCAGCCGTCCATCCCCCGTTCCTCTGCACCACTGTCGACGTACACCACGTACTCCCGCCCGTCGGCGCTGAACCCCCCGAACCCGTTGTCGAACCGGAGATCCGTCGGGCGCCGCACCGGCGGTGTCGCCGGCGGCTCCATCTCCGGGCCGCTGGGCCTGAACGCCGGCAGGCGCCTGGGCCGCTCCACCATGCGGCTCACCTGCTCCCCCAGCGAGCCCTCCCCGGCGTCGAGCACCGCGCGCGCAGCGGTCGCCAGGAGCGTGCGGGCAGCCTCATCCATCTGGTCGGCCCGCAGGAGGAAGATTCCCCCGCGGCGGTTGAGCCAGGCGTCGCTGTCCATCTGCGCGATGACCTGATTCAGCTGATGCGTCAGCTCCTGAGCGTAGCCCACGTCCCGCTCGTTGAGGATCACCAGGTCTACCTTCAGCTGACGGTCACGCCAGTAGGTATGCGCCCGCAGGAGCTCCCGCACCAGCGGGATCCGCTCCTCGTCCGCGATCCGCACCAGCACGATGGGATAGTCGCCGGAGATCCCGTGGGGCCACAGCGCCGACTGTCCGCGTCGATTCGCGCCCAGCGTCTCGGGCGCCGCGCGCATCGAAGGGCTCGGATACACCAGGGCCGAGAGCAGCTGCTGAACGTCCCGCAGATCGGGGACCTCGAGACCGAGATCGCGGAGCTCCACCTCGCTCTGAGCGTGGGCCTGCTCGAACGTGCGCTCTATTCGGGGCCAGGCCTGGTAGCGGCGGGCCAGGGCCAGCACGTCCTCCCTGGACTCGCCGGCCATCGTCAGATAGGCGAGGCGCACTGTGGTGTGGGGCTCGACGTCCATCTCCTGCCCCAGCGCCATAATGGGATCCAGCGTGGCCCCGGTCGTGCCGGACAGCCACGGTTCGTCCCCCTCACCAGAACCTCCGTCCGATGCTCGTCGCAGGGCGGCCGGGGCCCGGGCCGTGCGCCCACGCCCGATGAACCGCGCCCGATCGGTCTCGTACGCCGCACTCGCCTCCAGGTCCGGCGACGTCACCAGCGCGTGGGCCATGACCAGAGGCTCCTCCTCCGCCGACCGCGGCCGCCGGGTGAAGAGGAGGGCCTGGCCGTCGGCGACGAACTTGCTCTCGATGAACAGCTTGTTGAACGCGGGATGGCGGCGGTCCTGATCCTGCGGGGCCAGCACCACCTCGCCGTAGCTCGTCGTCCGCAGCTGGCGCACCTCGTCGCTGTGATTCGTCAGCGTCACGCGCCGAATCTCCAGGTCGTCCTCCGGCGCCACGACGATCTCCGTATGCACGGAGACGTCCCCGTGCCGCCGCCGGAACGCCACCTGGTGGGGATAGAACTGGACCTCCTCCTCATCGCCCGGGACGCCCGTGGGCTGCTGGGTGGCGGACCAGGGGACGCCCCCCTCCCGGTCCTGCACGTAGATCCAGGTGCCCCAGGCGTCGAGGGTCGTGTCGGCCCGCCAGCGGGTCAGAGCGACGCTGTCATCCGCACCCCCCCGGCCCGGCGTGAACGCGCTGTACCCGGCCCCGGCCTCCGTGATGACCACGCTGTACCGCCCGTTGGAGAGGAAGTGAACCTCAGGCACCGGAGAATCCGTGGGGACGGACCAGGGCTCCAGCGCCACCCGCTCTCTCTCAGACCGCTCGACCCCGACGCTCTCCTCCGGGGCCTCCTCAAGCGGTGCCCCGCGCGGGACCTGCTCCTGCAGCAGGAACTCCACCGCCTGGACCCGCGGGTCCTGGTGGAACCGGCCCACGATGGCGCGACCATTCAGGTAGTTCGCCAGCGCCGCCATGATCATCCCCTGGTGATGGGCCATGTACGAGCGTACGACCGCCCGCCTCTGTCCGATGGGGAGTCGCGACCGGGTGTAGTCGAGCGCCTCGTAGAAGCCGTAGTGGCCCAGCGCCTCCTCGTCGATCAGTCGGTCGACGTTCTTCAGCACCTCCCCCGGTGCCAGCTTCACCGCCAGGAGGGAGGCATAGGGAGCGATGACCAGATCCTCGTCCAGCCCTCTCTTCCGCCCCAGACCCGGCACGCCGAAACTGCGGTACTGGTAGTTCATCTGCGCGTCGAAGCGATAGTAGCCAGACTCCGACACCCCCCACGGCACGCCCTTCTGGCGCCCATAGGCGATGTGGTGGCCCACGGCCGCCCGATTCGCCTGGTCGAGGAGGGTCTCCGGGTAGTTCTGCATCATCAAATCGGGCATCAGATACTCGAACATGGAGCCGCCCCACGAGAGCAAGGCGCGACGGCCCTGCTCCCGGCTCACGATCCCGGACAGCGGACGGTCCAGGTGGAGCCAGTGGCGTTTGGGCACGTCCCGCTTGCCGATGGCGACGATGCTCGCAATCCGCGCCTCCGAGGCAAGCAGATCATAGTGATTCCCATCCAGCTCCTCCGTGTCGACGCGGTAGCCGATGTGAAAGACGTCGCGCTGCCGATCATACAGGAAGCGAAAATCCATGTCCTGGACGACCTGCTCGGCGCGTTCGACCAGCTGCTCCAGGCCCACCCTCAGGCCTCCGATGGCCATCCGACCCGCCTCCAGAGACTCCTCCAGCTCAAGGCACCATTCGCGAGCCCGCTCAAGCTCCTCCGCCAGGCGAGGTTGGGCCGCCTCGTCGACCGCATCCCTCTCCTCGTCCAGAAGGGAGATGAGCTCGGCAAGCTGGGAGCCGGCCGTCCCGCAGATCTCAGCCACCTCGTCGAGTCGTGGGATCCGCGGCAGCGTTTCCTGCAACGTCTGCCAGGGCTGGCTCGACGACAGCCTGCTGGCGACCTCCTGATCCAGCTCTCCTTGGGCCCGGCCGGAGAGAATCTCCGGCTGCCGGTCCATGGCCGGCAGCCAGGGCAGCATCCGATCAATCTCCTGCCGCAGGTCGTGGAGATGGGTACGGATGCGCTCGGACCAGAGCCGCAGGTCGCGCAGCGCCGCGGTGGTGAGAACACCGCTGCCGGCGTCGAGGAGAGCCTGCAGCCGCCGATTCAACTCCTCTCCGACATCCTCCTCCAGCTCGGCCAACAGGGGGACCCAGCGGTGGGGCTCCTCTCGCACGGCGGAGATGCGATCGCAGAGCCCCCTGGCGTACACCCGGAAGGCCCTGGCCTCCTCGGCAACCTCCTCCTGCTCCTCAATCCTCTCGACGACCTCCCTCAACACGCCCACCGTGTCGCACAACCCTCGCCAGCGCTGCCAGCGGACGAGCGGCGCTCGCTGCAGCTCCTCCAGCCCATGTCTCAGCGCGATCAGGCAGGCAGCCAGGTTTCCGCTGTCCACGGTCGATACGTACCGCGGTCGCAGCGTGGACAGGTCCCGGGTGTCGTACCAGTTCAGGAAGTGACCGCGGTACCGCTCCAACTGATCCATGCCGTCGAACGCGTCGCTGACTCGCAGCATCACATCCATGAGACCCACGTACCCCATGTCGCAGGCGGAGAGGGTGGACACCAGCATCAGCCCGATGTTCGTGGGGGAGGTGCGGCGGGCGACCACACCCCGCGGGTCCTCCTGGAAATGATCCGGGGGCAGCCAGTGATCCTCCGGGCCCACGAAGCGCTCGAAATAGAGCCAGGTGCGGCGCGCCAGCCGCCGCAGCCGGCGGCGTTCCTGGCCGGAGAGCGTCGGTCGCTCCTCCTCCAGCGGCTGGCTGATCCACGCCGCAATCTGAGGGGACAGGAACCAGGCCAACAGAAGCGGTGCGGCCAGCGGCAGGACCAGCGGACGGAGCAGGCCCACAGCCGCGGTGAGGAGCAGCGCTACGACGGGTGCACCTCTCATCTGGCGCCAAAGGAGACCGATCTCCGACCGACGGCCAAAGACACGCACGGTGTGGGCAGCCGTGGTCCACTGGAGGAGGCGCTTGCGGCTGATCGTGAGGCGCACCAGCGTGGTCCCGATGGCGTCGATCATCAGGATCGTCTCGTACGGAAGGAAGGCCAGGCTCAGCAGCCAGCGGGCGACGTCGCTGCCCAGCCCCGCCGTGCCTCCCGGTCGAGGGCCACCCTGCAGGCGGCGCGCAACCTCGGTGACCGCCCCGGCCAGCAGCGGAAATCCGCCGGTGATCACGGCGGCCAGGGTCCACACCAGCGGCGACCCCGGCAGGAAGAGCCATCCGGCCACGAGCAGGGCGAGGAGAGCGGGGGCGCGCAGGCTGCGCCGCAGGTTGTCGAAGATCTTCCACCGATCGAGAACCGAAAGCGGACTGGGAATCCTTCCCTCCCCGGCGTGCGGAACGCGGGGGAGCAGCCAGGGGAGGATCTGCCAGTCGCCGCGGACCCAGCGGTGCTTCCGGTCTGCGTAGCTCAGGTACGTCGGCGGGTAGTCCTCGAACAGCACCACGTCGGTCACCAGGCCAGCGCGACCGTGGATGCCCTCGAAGAGATCGTGACTCAGGAGCGCGTTCTCCGGCATCCGTCCCCGCAGGCTGCGCTCGAAGGCATCCACGTCATAGATGCCCTTCCCAATGAAGATCCCCTCTCCGAAGAAATCCTGATACACGTCGGAGACAGCGCGGGTATAGAGGTCCAGGCCGGCGTCCCCGGCGAAGATGCGGCTGAAGCGGGTCTGGATGACGGAGGGGGGCTTGACCTCCGTCCGGGGCTGGAGGACGGTGTAGCCGGCCACCACGCGCTCCCGCCGGGCCGGCCCCTCATCGGCCTCTCCACAGGCTTCGAACTCGGCCTGATTCAGCGGATGGGCAAGGGTGGCGACGAGCTGTTGGCCGCTCTCGAGGGGGAAGACCGTATCGGCATCCAGGGTGATGACGTAGACGACGTCAGCGAGGAAATCGAGATCACCCATCTTCACCACGTAGGAGGTCGTCTCGTCGCCGCGCAGAAGGCGGTTGAACTCAGCCAGCTTCCCCCGTTTCCGCTCCCAGCCCATCCAGCTCTCCTCGCTGGGGTTCCACAACCGCTCGCGGTGGAAGAGGAAGAACGGGCCTCCGTCGCCCTCAGCCCGCCAGCCACCCGCGTACTCGCGGTTCAGCTGTCGGATTCCCTCCTTGGCCCGCCGGAGCAGTGGTTCGTCCTCCGGCATGTGCTTCTCCGGCGCGTCGGCGAAGTCGGTCAGCAGGGCAAACCCAAACTCGGGATCCGCGTTCCCCAGATAGTGGAGCTCGAGCTGTCG
>JAWLCP010000115.1:0-7987 GCA_041687115.1 Anaerolineae bacterium | reverse complement strand
AAGCACAGGTTCACGGAACGAGGAGAGTTAGGTCTATGGGACGTCTGAGAGGGTTTCTTTGGTTGGCCGCCGGCCTCGTCGTGGCGGCATTGGCCGGCGTCGTCGCGTTCATGACGCTGTCCGGCGCCGCCCCCCAGGAGGCGGAGCAGCCGGTGGGGGCGCCGCCCCAGGTCTCCGTCGTCGTCGCCGCCCGGCAGATCGGCGTCCGCTCCCTCCTCACCGCTGAGGATCTGGAGATGCGGGAGATCCCCGTCGACGCCATCCCCGACTCCGCCGTCCGCCAGATGGACGACGCCGTCGGCAAGCTCACCCTGGCCGACATCTATCCCGGCGAGGTGATCCTCGAGCAGCGGCTCGTCGACCCCAACGTGGTGGCGGCCAACGGCCGCACGGCGGTGGTGATCAACGATGACCAGGTGCTCATGGCCTTCCCCGCCGGGGACCTCATGAGCAACCTGGGGGTTCTCAAGCCGGGGGATCACGTCGACCTGCTGCTCTCCTACGAGCTCCCCGCCGATACCATCACCGGCGAGCGACCGGGGCCCATCGCGGGCACCGCCGAGGAGGGGACGGAGCTGACCACGTTCACCTTGCTCCAGAACCTCGAGCTGACCCAGATCATGCGGGGGGAGGAGGGCGGTACCACCGCCTACCTGCTGGCCGTCAGCCCCCAGGATGCCCTCCTGCTCAAGTACATCAAGGACGTCGGGCCCGTCCGGGACCTCGTCCTGCGCGCCCCTGGCGTGGAGGTCGATTTCCAGACCGATCCGGTCGATCTCGATTACCTGATCAACCTTCTCATGGCTGCCGCCGGGGGTGGGGAGACCCCCTAAGGACCCCTTCGACGCCTCCTGCGTGCTGCCAGGCTGTGCCCTTGGCATGGCTGTGGGACGATGGCTGTGGGAGCAGCCACCGGCACGCTGTGACGAGGTCGTCGACGTGGGGATGCTGAGGCCGCCTGCGGCACGTTCTCAACGACGAATAGGATCCAGTTGACACAGCTTCTGAACGTCCGAGTGTGGATGATAGGCATATGATAGGCATGATGATGCGCATACGAATCGAACCACGTGGATGGAGGTGTAGATGGAGAGGCTAGGTTCCCAGGGCCGGTTGCGGATTCTTCTGGTCAGCGCTGACGAGGATCTGAAAAACGAGGTAAAGGAGGCGCTGACCCAAAATCTTCGCGACACTCAGCTCTTCTGGGTGTCGGCCCCTGACTTCGCCATTGGCCGTGCCGACGAGTTGGTCCCCGACGTCATCCTCGTCGACGACCATCTCGGTGGCAGGGACCCCGTACCCCTCATCCGCCGTCTGTCGGCCTCCGTCTCCACGGTGCCCGTGCTGGCCCTGGTTCAGGAGGAGGCCACCCGGGACGCCGCTCAGGCCGTCCTGGCCGGAGCCAGGGGCTTCACCACCAAACCCCTCTCCGCCGATGATCTCGTCGCCACCTTGCGACAGATCTTGCTCCCCGGGCGCGAGTCCGCCCGGGACCGGGCGGTCGCCGGCGGGGGCACCGGGCGCATTGTCGCCTTCTGCGCCCCCAAGGGGGGCACCGGGCGCACCACCCTCGCCATCAACGTCGCGGCCAGCCTGCGCGAGCTCACCGACCAGCCCGTGGTTCTCGTCGACGCCGACTACGCCGCTCCCGCCCTCGACGTCATCCTGAACCTCGACTCTGGCCGGGACATCTCGGAGCTGCTTCCCAAGGTCACCCAGCTCGATGAGCGTCTCGTCTCCTCCGTGCTGCGGGAGCACGCCCTGGGGATCAGCGTCCTGCTGGCCCCGCCCCCTGGGAACGAATCGTCCGATATCTCCCTGCCCAAGGTGCAGCAGATTCTCATGGTTCTGCGCCGCATGTTCCCCTGGGTGGTCGTCGATACCGGGCTGCCGCTCAACGAGACGGCCTTCGCCTTTCTCGACAGCGCAGACCGCATCCTGGTCACGGCCCTGCCGGAGATGGTGGGGCTGCGGAATACCCGCATCCTCCTCGATCACCTCCGCGACCACGGCTACCCGGATCACAAGATCTGGCTGGTTCTCAATCGCGCCGATATGAGCGGCGGCGTGTCCAGGGACGACATCGAGGAGCGTCTCAAGGTCTCCTTCGAGCACACCGTGCCCAACGATCAGCCCCTCGTCACCCACAGCATCAACCGGGGCATCCCCCTGGTGGTCAGTCATCCGCAGAGCGCGGTGGGGCGCTCCATCCGCGACATCGGTCGGAAGCTCGTCGACGAGCTGGCCCCCGATCTCGACGTGGAGAGGGCCGGGCTGCTCAAGCGCAGCTCCGAGCGGGTCCGCTCGGCGTTCAAGAAACAGCTGACCACCTTCTCCTCCCTGGGGTCCGCGTCCTAGAGGATGAGGGGGAAGCGGTGATCGATTACGGGCTCAGCCCCAGTCGGGAGGTGGCACAGGAATGAACGGCATCAGCGGCCCGCTCCTTTTCGGGTTCCTCGTCGGCTTGGCGGTGTTGGTGGGCTTCATCGCTCTGTGGCGGATCATCGAGAGGCGAGATCCCACCGAGGATCGCCTGCGGCGCTACGGCAAGGGCCGCGAGGCGCCCGCGGCGGACGAACGGGAGGATCGCCGCCGGCGCCAGAGCCGGCCCTGGATGGTGCGCCTTCTGGCCGGGTTCGGTATCGGCCCCCGGCTGGCCAGGGCCCTCACCCGCGCCGACGTCCCCCTCACCGTCCCCGAGTTTCTGCTCATCATGTTCGGCGCCGGTCTGGTCGGGCTCCTCATCGGTCTCTTCCGCGTGGGGCCCGCCCTCGGTCCCGTGGTGGGACCCATCGCCGGGTTGGCGCTGGCCGTCGTCCTCGGTGCCCTGCCGTGGCTCTACCTCCAGATGAAGCAGGCCCGGCGCCGGCGCGTCATCACCGAGCAGCTGCCCGACGTCCTCACCCTCCTCGTGGGGGCGCTCCGCTCCGGGCAGGGTCTCTCCCAGGCGATGCGTATGCTCGTCGATGAGGTGCCGCCCCCCGCGGGAGACGAGTTCGCCCGCGTCAATCGCGCCATGGAGCTGGGGCTGTCCGTTCAGGACGCCCTCTGGGACATGGCGGAGCGCGTCGGCAGCGACGACCTCGACCTGGTGGTGACCGCCATCACCGTCCAGTACCAGATGGGCGGCAATCTCGCCGAGACGCTGGAGACCATCAGCGAGACGGTGCGCGATCGCATCAACATGCTGCGGGAGATCCGCGTCCTCACTGCCCAGCAGCGCTATACCGGGTACGTCCTCGCCCTGCTGCCCCTCATCACCGGGGTCTTGATCTTCATCGTCAATCCCGAGTACATGGGGCGTCTCTTCGAGCCGGGCTGGGTCCGCATCCTGCCCGCCGGGGCGGTTCTCATGCAGATCGTCGGCTATCTCATCATGCGCCGTATCGTAGACATCGAGGTGTGAGGCCTATGGACTTTGGCAGCTTGATCGAAAGCGCGGGCCTCCTCTGGTCCCCGCTGTTCTTCGCCGTCCTGGTGGGGGTCGCCACGCTGTTGTTCTGGATGGTCATCATCCCCGCTCGGGCCCTGGGCTCCATGAGCGGGCGGTTGAGCGACTACGTGGAGAGCGACCGCGTGGACGAGCTCGAGATGCGCCGCCCCTTCGTCGGGCGCGCCCTCGTCCCCGGCGTGCGGAAGGTTCTCAGCGCCCTGGCCCGGGTGGTTCCCCTCGCCGACGTGGAGAACACCCGCCGCCTGTTGATCCAGGCCGGGGAGCCGTGGGGGATGGCCGCCCTCGACTTCCTCGGGCTGCGCGTCCTCTCTCTCATCGTGCTGGGGGGTGGCTACTTCCTGCTCGCCAGTGACGCCATGGCCTTTACCCTGGCCCTGCGCAACGCCCTGCTTCTGGGCGCCCTCGGCTTCTTCCTGCCCGCCCTCTGGCTGCGGCAGCGCGTGCGCAGCCGGAAGCACGAGATCGCTCGGGCTCTGCCCGACGCCCTCGACATGCTCTCCGTCGGCGTCGAGGCCGGCCTCGCCTTCGAGTCCGCGCTCCTCCGGGTGGCGGACCAATGGGACAATGCCCTCACCGAGGAGTTCCGGCGCGCCGTCCGCGAGATGCGCCTGGGCGCAGGGCGGGAGGAGGCCCTGCGGCGGATGGCCGAGCGTACCGGCGTCGAGGACCTGTCCACCTTCGTGGCCGTGCTCGTCCAGTCGACCCGCCTGGGCGTGAGCATCGCCCAGGTGCTGGAGGCGCAGGCCGCTCAGATGCGCCTCAAACGCCGCCAGCTGGCCGAGGAACAGGCCAGGAAGGCGGGCATCAAGATGATCTTCCCGCTCGTCTTCCTCATCTTCCCCGCCATGTTCGTCGTGATCCTGGGCCCCTCCATGCCGGCGCTCCTCAACTTCCTGGGGGACTTCGCCGGCGTCTCGGTCGGGGTGCCGTGAGAGAGCCTGAGTGAAACGCGGAGAGGCTCAAGAATGACAGTTTCTGAGTTCGCAGATCAAACCGTGCCCGAGGGCGATCCCCGCTATCGCGAGGGGATGGGCCACCTCCAGGCCGGCGAGTGGCAGCAGGCCATCGACTGCTTCCAGGCCCTCCACCGCGAGTATCCGGCGGATCGAGAGGTCGCCGAGGTGCTGGAGGAGGCCCGCTTCAAGGCCGCCCTCGACACGGGGACCCGCGTCAAGGGCCGCCGCTGGGCCATCCCGTGGCGCTCCATCATTACCGGCACCCTCATCATCGTCGCCACCATCGCCATCGGCGTCTTCGTCACCACCGTCGTCACCCGCCAGATCCTCCCTACCATGGCCGAGACCCGGGTGGAGCGCGAACGGGCCCAGCTGCTCTCCGAGGCCCAGGCCCTCCTGGAGGCCGGAGAGTTGGACGAGGCGCAGTCGCGCCTTGCCGCCCTCCTCGACCAGGTCCCCGGTCACCCCGAGGCCCTCCAGGGGCTGGAGGAGATCGCCGAGCGACGCCTGATCGACGATATCTACCAGCAGGCCGTCGCCTTCCAGGCGGAGGGGAACTACGCCGAGGCGCAGAAGCTCTACGTCGAGATCCTCCAGCAGGTGCCAGGATACCGCGACGTGCCCGATCGGCTCGCGCAGGTCGAGCGCCGGCTGGAGATCGACGATCTGTTTGCGCAGGCCGAGGCGGCCTACCAGGCCGGTCAGTCCCGCCAGGCCCTCTCCCTCTATGAGCGCGTCCGGGAGAGGAACCTCAGCTACGAGCGCGACCTGATCGAGGAGCGCCTCTTCGAGCTCTACATGGACGTCGGGCGTCAGATCGTCAGCGCGCCCCAGGAGGACCAGCTTCAGCGGGCGCTCAGTCACTTCGCCCGCGCCCTCTCCCTCCGTCCCGCCAGCCCCCAGGCCGCCCTGGAGCACCGGCTGGCCATCGCCTGCTCCGAGGGGTTCAGCGCGTTCAACAACCAGGCGTGGGGCACCGCCATCGCACGGCTCAGGACTGTGTTCGACGAGCGTCCGGATTATCTCGGCGGCACCGCGGCGCACCGCCTCTACCTGGCCTACGTCTACCTGGGCGAGCAGTACGAGGCCGCCGGAAACCGCCAGCTCGCCTGGGAGCAGTATCAGAAGGCCCTGGCGCTGCCGGTGGATCAGGCGCTGGCCGAGGAGCGCGCCAGCGCCCTCGCCCCCCTCCTCACGCCCACCGTCACGCCCACCCGTCTGCCCACCACCACGCCGGCCCCTCCCTGGAGTGGAGGACAGGTGCAGGAGCGGAACCTGCTGGATAATTCCAGCTTCGAGGAGGACTGGTACGACATCTACACCGGTCAGGTGCCCGAGGGCTGGCGCGTCCTCTGGCTGGACGGCGTCGAGTTCCCCGGCTCCGCGGACGTTGCCCTGGCGCCGGAGACCATCATCGGTCAGAAGCAGCGAACCCCACCGGCGGAGCACGGGCTTCTGTTCCTGGATGGATCCCAGCACTTCAAGCTGTTCAAGTCCTTCGCCCCCATGTACATCGCGGCGGTCCAGGACGTCAGTGGCCTCGACGTGGGGCGCCGCTACCGGCTGGTGGCGAACATCTTCGTCGACACCTACATCTGGGACGGCAAGAAGGTCGAGCCGGGCGGTGAGTCCGCCCGCGTCCGCCTGGGGGCTGGGCCGCAGGGCGCCGCCTGGCGGGATGAGGAGGCCATCGACTACAGCGACTGGTGGGACGGGAACAACACGTCTGATTTCTTCCTTCAGTACTCGGAGTTCACGTTCGATTTCGAGGCCACGCAGGCGGACATGACCATCTACATCGAGATGTCCGCTATCTACGGCCTGAACAACAACGGCTTCTTCATCGACGACACGGCCCTCCATCCACTGGGCACGAGGACCGACTGATGGGGATGACGGACGAGCGCCTGGCAAGGGTTCGTGGTTGACCCTTCGCCAGGCCAGTCAGGACAAATGAGCAATCCCTGGCGGAGGTTCCGTCGGTCAACCCTTCGCCGGGCTATCTTATCGACAGCAGGTCTCTTCCACGAGACCGGACGGGAGGTGTGCACAAGGTGAATATGAGCCAGAGTGGTAGTGGATTCTACGGTTTTGACGCGTCCGCCCGGGACAGGGATCCGTTCCAGGACGACAACGGGTACGCTGGCGTCCGGGACGAGGTCCGCCGCCGGTTGATGTCGGAGCTCAGCCCGGGGCTGGACAGCGGCGACACCGCCCAGGTCCGCCGCGCTTTGCGGAGGATCTTCGACGAGACGTTGACCGAGCACCAGCTCGCCCTGAGCAGCCGGGAGCGGCGCGACCTGTTCGAGCAGGTGGTGGCCGACGTCCTCGGCTTCGGGCCTATCGAGCCGCTGCTCCACGACGACACCGTCACCGAGGTCATGGTCAACGGCCCGGATCAGGTGTGGATCGAGCGGAACGGGCGCCTCGAGGAGACGGACATCCGCTTCCGGGACACCCAGGAGGTCATGCGTATCATCGACCGCATCGTGGGGCCCCTGGGGCGGCGCGTCGACGAGAGCAGTCCCATGGTCGACGCCCGCCTGCCCGATGGCTCGCGCGTGAACGTCATCATCCCGCCCCTCTCGCTGGAGGGGCCCTGCATCAGCATCCGCAAGTTCGCCGCCGCGGCGTTCCTGGCCGATGACCTGATCCGCATGGACAGCGTCACCCGGGAGCTGATGGACTTCTTCCGCGCCTGCGTGCGTGCCCGTCTCAACATCGTCATCTCCGGAGGTACCTCGACCGGCAAGACCACCCTCCTCAATATCGTCTCCCGGTACCTTCCCAGCGACGAGCGCATCGTCACCATCGAGGACGCCGCGGAGCTCCAGCTCCAGCAGCGCCACGTGATCCGCCTGGAGTCCCGCCCGCCCAACATCGAGGGGAAGGGCGCGGTACCCATTCGCCAATTGGTCATCAATGCCTTGCGTATGAGGCCCGACCGCATCGTGGTGGGAGAGGTTCGTGGTGGGGAGGCCCTCGACATGCTCCAGGCGATGAACACGGGCCACGACGGGTCCCTCACCACCGCCCACTCCAACAGCCCCCGGGACACCCTCCATCGTATCGAGACCATGACGCTCATGGCCGGCATGGACCTTCCCCTGCGGGCCATTCGGGAGCAGATCTCCTCCGCCTTCGACCTCATCATCCACCTCCAGCGTCTGGCCGACGGCACCCGCAGGGTCGTCCAGGTCTCCGAGGTGCAGGGGATGGAGGGGGAGGTGATCGTCATGCAGGACCTCTTCCGCTTCGTTCAGACCGGGGTGGAGAACGGGAGGGTCCACGGCTACTTCACCGCCATGGGGATCCGGCCCAAGTTCATGGACAAGATCGAGTCGGCCGGCATCTCTCTGCCTGCGGATATCTTCGCGCCGGCTGGGGAAGAGCGGGGGCGGAGACGCTAGAGGGACCATCATGAACGAACGACAGACCAACTCGCTGAACGACTCCCGGCCGCCCGAGTCCACCGGGGCCGCCACCTTGCGGCAGATCATGGACCGGCTCGATGAGCGGGTGGCCACGGGGGCGGTGTCGCATCTCCGCGCCCTCCCCACCGGCTTTCGCCCCCTCG
>JAWLCP010000114.1:0-7991 GCA_041687115.1 Anaerolineae bacterium | reverse complement strand
CCTCCGGGCGGGCAATCCACCTCACCACCAGAACCAATGCGGCGAGATGGCTCAGAAGAACGATCAACGTCAACAGCACAATCGCCAAGATGGCGAAGACATCCCACAGGTTGAGGACACCTGTGCCGCTACAGAAGGGGCAGTAGCCCTCCCCGTAATCGTGGATTCCGGCCCATCCAAAACGAGGCGCGAACAACACAATCAGGAGCCCCGTAGCCAACAGGCCGACAGCAATCCCAACAAAGACCAGCCATTTCCACTCGCTGCGCATTTCGTCCCCCTTCTTGAGGAAGAGCCCATTCAACGCCAGCACACGTTGCCGTGGGGCTCGTCCTAACCTGTTTCGTCCGGCCCGCCTCCCTCGAACGGACCACTCCCGATCACCTGGACCGTATCATACCACGTGTCGTTCCATCAGGCCTCAGTCAAAAGCCAGATTCTGCCTCGGACAAAAGGACTGTTCACGCCCTTGCCACGACATCCTCCGAGACGGAGCGAGGGGGACGGAGTGCCGACAGCGTGCTTCGATGCGCGGGGCTTACGGTCGGAGTGGCTATCTCCAGCCCGGTTGGAGTCACCGGGCTCAAAGCGCAGGCTACCAGCAGCGATACCAGGACAGGGAGCCTCTTCCCTCTCCATCGGTTGGGGGGCCGAAGCGCAGCCCAGGAACAGCACCATCAACACCATAAGCAATCCCGCTAATGTCAATCGTCTGACAGTCTTCATCAAACACCTCCTGGATGTTTCATCCAAAGATAAGAAGCGCAGGTGTGTCGGGGCTGGAGCTCAGCGCCCGGGGAACCCCCACTGTGATCGGGCCGGCCCCTGCCACTCAGTGGGGACGCGAACCACCCCTGTTACGCCATCATACATCTCAATGGAGCAGGTTCGGGTCACCACGGCCCCGAAGCACAAGCGGTCACAGCCGTAGTCAGGCCAGTTCGGGCAGAAGTCGTACGGTACCCCCAGGCAGACGTAGTCCTCCCGGTAGGCAGACTCGCCAGGTCCAATCGGTCCACCGCGCAGCCCGCCCACCACCCGCCCCTTCGGAAAGAACCACAGGACGCTGGCGACGAGTAGGCCAGTGCCAAAGAGCAACAGTGCTCCCACGCGCTTCGATTGCATCGCTGTGTTCTCCGGTCGAGACGGGTCACGTCACCCAGAATAACAGTACCAGCCACGAACGTGCACTCAGCGCCCCAGATGATAAGGAACGTCGATCACGGTGCACTGATAACCGAGCTGCCGCCGCCGATAGAGCAGCGCAGCTTTCATCAGCCACGCCGTCTGATTGTGGAGCAGAGCGTGCCACCACCGGGCGGGGACGAACTCGGGCAACACCACAGTCGCGAGCTGTCCATCGTCGTGCTGCCGGTCGATCTCGTCGAGAAAATCGAGGAGCGGCCCCACGATGGACCGATACGGCGATGGCACGATCACCAGCGGGACCTCGGGCCAGCGTCGCCGCCACCTCTGGCGGATTTCCTCCCCGCTACCGGGTTCCAGCTCCACATACACCGCGGTCACGTCCGCAGCGATCGACCTGGCGTAGGCGACGGCGTCAACAATCCCGCGGTGAACGCCAGAGATCGGGATGACGACCCGAGGGACCGATACCGATTGCGGGAGGGACGCCATGCCTGCCATAGACAGTTGCTCAGCCACCTCGCGGTAGTGGCCGTGAATCTTGAGGAACATGGCCACGAGAGCAGGAATCACCAGCACCGTGATCCAGGCGCCCTGGGCGAACTTGCTGACTCCTACGATGACCAACGTGGTCCCCGTCGCCAGCGCACCGATTCCGTTCAAGCAGGCCTTCAACTGCCACCGGGCGCCTTTGACCCGCCACCAGTGGACGATCATACCCGCCTGAGAGAGCGTAAAGGCCAGGAAGGCCCCCACGGCAAACAGGGGAATGAGCGCGTGCGAATCGCCGCGGAAGGCGATGATCAGTACGCCGCTGGCAGCCGATAGGAGCACGATTCCATTGGCGAAGACCAGGCGATCGCCCAACCCGGTCAACTGGTGAGGCAGGAACTTGTCCTTTGCCAGAAGCGCCGCCACCCGAGGGAAGTCGGCAAAGCTGGTATTAGCCGCCACCGCCAGAATAAGCAGCGTGCTGACCTGAACCAACAGATAGGCGGGGCCGCTCCCGAGCAGACGCCGCGCCAGCGCAGGAAAAATCGTCTCCTCCGGCCCGGCGACCACGCCCAGCGATTGCATCGAGCCGATACTGCCGGTAAACAGACTGCCCATCAGCAGCACCATCACGATCAGCGTCTGCCCGGCGTTTTTCGACTGAGGCGACCTGAAAGCAGGCACGCCATTGCTAATAGCCTCGATCCCAGTCAGGGCCGTGCAGCCGGACGAGAAGGCCCGCAATACAAGAAACGTCGTCAGAGGAGTCGCAGCAGGCGGCAGGTCCCCACCCGATCCTACAGACCCTCCAATCAGGACACGCACCCCGCCGTAGGCCAACATCGACAAGTACGTGGCCAGGAACAGATAGACGGGGAGTGCCATCAGCCTGCCGGCCTCGCGCACATCGCGCAAGTTGAGCTAAGTGATAGCCCCCATAAGCAGGAGGGCCATCTCGATGCGGCAACCCCAGAGCGCAGGAAACGCCGATGCTATGGCGGCCACGCCAGCCGTCAGGCTGACGGCGGCGGTGAGGACGTAGTCGATGAGCAGCGCGGCCGCCGCGATCAGCCCCGGCAGCGTGCCCAGGTTCTCGCGGGCGACGACGTACGATCCACCGCCGGACGGATATCCATGGATCGTCTGCAGATACGAGAGCGCGACCAGCACCAGTAGCGCCGTGATCGCCACGCCGATGGGAAAGGCGAGCGACAACCCCGCGCTCCCCGCCACCACCAGCCCCAGGTAGATCTCCTGGTTGGCGTAGGCGATGGATGAGAGCGCATCCGGCGAGAACGCGGCCAGAGCGCGAATCTTGTTCAGTCGCTCGTGGGCGAGCCACTGCGTGGGCAGCGGCGGGCCTATCAACAGCTGCTTCACTCTCTCCATGACTTACCTGACCCAGTCTCCACTGGCTTGTACGCGGACACGGGGCGATGCTACTCCATTCCACTGTCGGTGCCAGAACCGCCGTCTTCTGCGGGACGACCATGTCGGACGACTCGTGGCGACCTGTCTGCGCGCGCGATCCACGTCACCGCCAGAACCAGCACGGCGATGTGGCTCAGGGGAATGCTCAACATCATGAGCACAATCACGAGGGTTGCAAGGAACCCCCAAAAGTTGAAGACGCCCGTGCCTCCACAACAGGGACAGGAGCCCTCCCCGACCTCGTGCAATCCGACCCATCCCAGACGAGGCACAAACAACAGGATCAGGAGCGCCGTGGTCAGCAGACTGGCAGCGATCGCGGCAACGGTCAGCCACTTCCATTCCTTTCGCATGTTCTCCCCTCCTCAGCAAGATCTGTTCAACGCCAGTGTATCCGCTCCTTGGGCACCAGACCGCTACCCCGACACTGCACACACAGACCGCTGCCGTTATACAGAAGACATTTCTTCCGGTAACCGAAGACCGGGTCGTGTCCCATTCCCAGGCAACGCCGGCACACTCCTTTGCCCTGACAGCCAGCACACTCTGTCATGCGGCTCGCCATCGCTTCTTTCATCCCGCCCCCCTTACCCATCAGGGCTCAAGATGGTAGGGCACATCGATGACCAGCACGATGGGAATCGACAGCCCGAGCGCTGCCGATCCGACCAGGCTGAGCACCAGAAGGATCTCCTCCGTGGCATAGGCGACAGAGGAGAGCGCATCGGACGAGAAGACGGCCAGCGCCTGCACCTTGCTCAGCCGCTGGTGCGCCTCGGCGGCCGTGGGCAAGGGGCTGCCGAACAGCAGGTCACGGATGCTAATGACCATCACGGTACCTTCACGCAGTCGCGATCGATGGGAATAAGCGAACAGGCTGTGAACCCGCGCCACCTAGCTGCTCACGGAGACCGGGAGCTGGAACGCCCTGGCGGGCACACCGCAGCAGGTGCTCACCGCCTCCTCGCTCCCGGCTCGTCCCAGCGTCTTGGTGTAGATGAGCAGGTCGTCTCCTGGCGCGTAGAAGTCGTGGATCACGGCGTCACACCGATAGCCGCTGCTCTCGTAGAGCCGACGCGCCAGGGCATAGGGCAAGGTACTGGACGTCTCTATCACGAGCAAGCGCCCGCCTCGATTTCGGACCTCGCGTTCAACCTGCTTCAACAGGACGTGCCCGACGCCCTTGCCTCGGGCGGCTTGGTCTACAGCGATCCAGTAGAGATCGTAGGTGCCCGCCGTCAGCGGATGCGGGCCGAAACAGGCATAGCCCTGCGGTCACCCGTAGTCGTCGCGGAAGACGAGAAAGGCGTAGCCGCTGGCCTCACCCTGAGCCTGAAACGCACTCCAGATTTCCTCGACGCAGCTCAGCTCCGCGGGCGTGAAGATACCCGCTCTGGCCGTCATGCCCAGGATAGCCGGCCCGTCGTCCTCCAAAGCCAAATCGATCGCAGTCATCGTACTGCCTCCTCGCGACTTCGACGATGTTCACCACCATGTGTTCATAGCTATAGCCCGCCACTCGCGCAGCCTGGTGGAACCCGGCTTCGGGCGAGAGATCGGGGTTGCAGTTGACCTCCAGGACGAGGGGCACGTCGCCGTCGTCGAGGCGCATGTCGACCCGGGCGTAGCCCCGACAGCCAATCGCGCTCCAAGCCCGATGCGCCGCGTCCGCGATGCGACGGGCACAACCCTCGCCCGTCGCTGCGGGACAGACGACAGGAGTGTGATGGTACTCAAAGGACTCCTCCTCCCACTTGGCGGCAAAGGAGACGATGCGCGCGTACGGGTCGTCGAAGGCGCTGAAATCGATCTCGGCCAGGGGCAGGAGCTGCGGGGGACTTCCCCATAGCGAGACGTTAAACTCGCGACCGGCGATGAAGACCTCGGCCAGCGCTGCCTGACGGTAGCATGCTACGACGTATGCCACGCGGTCCCTCAGGGTGAGGACGTCCCGCACCACCGCGCCCCCTCCCACGCCGATACTGGCATCCTCCGCCACCGGCTTAACGATGAGGGGAAACGGTAGATCGTCGAACAGGGCATCGACCTCGTCAGGATGGCGTAGGAGCCACCAGGGCGGCGTAGGCACTCCCGCCTGAGCCAGGAGTGCCTTGGCCCGGGCCTTGTGCACCGAGCGCGCGATGGCAGTCCCCTCCGATCCAGTGTAGCAGTACCCCATGGCCTCCAGCGCCCACACAATGCGGGGCTCCTCGAACAATCGTCCGGCGAGGCCCTCGCCCAGGTTGAAGACCATCCACTCCGTGGGTGGGTACGAAACCAGTGCCAGCTCGACATCCAGATGGATCGGCACCTGGGCCACCTGGTAACCCGCTGCCCCCAGCGCGTCGCTCACCGCCTCCGCGCACTGAATGACGCCGCGCTCGGCGAGGAGGTCTCGCGGCTCCCCCTTGACCAGGCCATCGCTGGCATTGTAGAGTACGACGACGCCGGGAGGTTCCGGTCTCGTCTCCATCAGAGCCCAGCCCAGACCGGGACAGTCGCCCGGACAGCCGACCGGAGGAGAAGACCGGCGACTCCTCCGAGGGCCTGCTGTTCCTGGGCGATGCGGGCGACAGCCAGATTGAGAATCTCGTTGATGAGATCGGTGTAGTGGAACCCTTCGGCGCGGGCCATGATACACAGGTCACTCACCCTGGGGTTCAGGCCCGGGAGGGTGTTGATCTCCAGCAGGTTCGGCCGCCCGTCAGCGCCCAAACGGAAGTCGACGCGGCTCACGTCCAGGGCACCAACGGCCTCAGTGGCCCGAGCCGCGAGTCGCTTCAGCTCGGCTTCCAGGTCGGTCGGTATGTCAGCCGGGCACAGATAGAGCGGTGCCCCCTCCTCGCCGGGGTCATATGACTTCGAAGCGGCGTTGTAGAGCCCCTGTCCGGCACCCACAGCGGCGTCTATCTCCAGGACGGGGAAGAGATGGAAGCCGAACTCATTGTAGAGGTCGCTCCGCAGACTCTCGTCCGGGAGCCGCACGTTCCCGATGAGGCCGACGGTGAACTCCCTGCCAGGAAGGTAGCCCTCGACGAGCGCTGGCTGACGGTAGGTCTGGATCACCCAGCGAACCTGCTGCCGCAGCTCCATCTCGTCGTACACGACCGATTGACCGTTGATGCCCATCCCGGTGCCCTCGTGCACCGGTTTGACGAACAGCGGGAAGGCAAGCTGCGAAGAGTCGAGTCCCTCATCATCCCGACCGAACACCTGGAACGGAGGCGTGGGAAGGCCAGCGTCGCGCCAGATGCGTTTGGTCATCGCCTTGTCCAGGGAGACCGCGTGAGCCAGGACCCTGGATCCGGTATAGGGAATGTCCAGCATCTCCAGCAAGGCCGGCACGTGAGACTCGCGCGCCTCGCCCCTCAGCCCCTCGGCGATGTTGAAGCAGATGTCGGGCGCCGCCTGGCGCACCGTGTCGAGCAGCGTCTCGTCCGCCTCAAGCAGGACGACCTCGTGGCCGCCGGCGAGCAAAGCCTCCTCGAGGGCCTCCACCGTCGCCATCGAATCGTACTCGGCCAGCGCGTCGGGCGGAGCGTCAGCCCTTACCGGCACGTTGGCCTTCAAGTTACACACGAGTGCTACACGCAGTCCTGATGCCATCTCTGTCCCTCCTACAACTGGCGGCCGCCAGACCCCAATTCGGGGGTCCAGCCGGCCTCCGCAGCGATGCGTCCCACCCGGAGCAGGTCCTGCCGGATCTCCCGGCTCCCCTGTCCGTTGTCCCCGAGGGAGAGGTCTGCTTCGCGCGTCGCGCTCCCCGGCAGGGCCTGACGCTGATGTACCGCGCGCCACTGCTCCGGCGCGATGGTGCGCGCGTGACCCGCCAGCAGCCCGGCCACCCCCTCCTGAGCCCCCTCGCCCAGACGAGAGCGGCAATAGGGACACGTCTCCACGTCGTGGGGTCGGTAGTCCGTGGGCTGGGCATAGGTGCTGATCAGCCCCTCGTAGTTGCGCACCACCACCTGCCGGTCGGACATGCTGAGCAGATAAGCGGGCAGCACCGGTACCTTTCCTCCCCCTTCAGGCGCGTCGATCACGAAGGTGGGGACGGCGAAACCCGACGTATGGCCACGCAGCGCCTCCATGATCTCGATCCCCTTGGCCACCGGCGTGCGGAAGTGGCTGGCGCCCGGCACCAGATCGCATTGATAGAGATAGTATGGCCGCACACGATTCCTCACCAGGGCCTGCACGAGGGCCAGCATCACGTTCGGGCAGTCGTTTATTCCGGCCATGAGCACCGTCTGGCTGCCCAGGGGGATTCCAGCGTCGGCCAGCCGGGCGAGCGTCACCTCGACCTCGGGGGTGATCTCCCGTGGATGGTTGAAGTGGATGTTCATCCACAGCGGGTGATGGCGCCGCAGCATGGCAACCAGATCCTCCGTGACACGCTGCGGGAGGAAGACGGGCACCCGGGAACCGATGCGGATCACCTCCACGTGCGGGATCTCCCGCAGTCGCGTGAGGATATCCTCGAGCAGGCGGGACGACATCATCAACGGGTCGCCGCCGGAGAGGAGCACGTCGCGGACCTGGGGTGTGGAGGCGATGTAGGCCAGCTGCCGGTCGTAGGCAGCCCTGGTGAGCTGGGCGTGGGCATCACCCACCATGCGGCTCCGCGTGCAGAAGCGGCAGGTGCTGGCACATTGGGTGGTGACGAGCATCAGCACGCGATCAGGATAGCGGTGCACCAGGCCGGGAACGGGAGAGTGTGCATCCTCGGCCAGGGAGTCGATCTGGTCGACGTCGGACACCACCATCTCGCGTGCGGTGGGGATCACCTGCCGTCGAATGGGACAGGCCGGATCGCTTCGATCCATCAAGCTGGCAAAATAGGGCGTCACGTCGACGTGAAAACGCCCGGGAGCTGAGAGGCCTGCCACCTCCTCCGGAGTGAGGTCGATTACCCGGGCAAA
>JAWLCP010000113.1:0-8133 GCA_041687115.1 Anaerolineae bacterium | reverse complement strand
CCCCTGGGCCAGAAAACGCAGGGCCGGCACAGGCACCACGAACACAAACGAGCAAAGAACCATCGCCACGAGCAACAGGATCACGAGTACGACCCGGTTCAAGGTGTTCATCGTCTAGCCTCCTCTTGAATGTGTGAGATGTCGGACATCGCCCTCCACGGGAGAAGCTGGCCTGTGGACCAATCGAGCCACATTTTATTATAGCATCACGCCCCGGTTTAAGCAAAAATCTGCCTATCATGGGGGCTCTGTTCGTCCTTCCATCACCCCATCCGCCCGGGCAACTCGCCTTGCAGGGGCCACGTGACCGAGACAGGGCACTCGAACCCACAGCGAGCGCGATGGGAATGACTAGAGACGGCGACAGATACGTCTGGGAACCAGGGCAAGCAGAGCCCATGCCGCCAGGGTGATGACGGCCCCCACCGCCGCGCCGGACGGGCGATACGTGAAGACAATCCGGTGTGCCCCGGCGTCCAGAGCAACGGCGCGGAAAAGGATGTCTGCGCGACAGATCGGGGTCCGCTCGCCGTCCACGGTCGCCAGCCATCCCGGGTACCAGGCGTCGGTCAGAACCAGGTAGCCCGGTTCGTCCAGCTGTGCTTCGATTTCCGCCCGTTCCGGTCGATACGATGTGATCGTCGCTTCCATTGACAGAGGTCGATCGGGTCCAGCAATGGCCTCAGACCCTGTCGCCGACCGAATCTGCCCAGTACTACACGAATGAGCGCCCGCGTGCAGCACCACTTCGGAGGCGGGATCGAAGCCGGGCTGCTGCATCGCGCTCAAAGCCTCCTGCTCATCGTTGACCATCTGGGCCCTGGGGACGACGAACGCTCTCGGAAGCACGTCGAGGTTCTCGTAGATCTTGACGTCGCCAGAGTGGACCCGGCGGAAGCGACCCCGATCCGATATGACAAGCGATTGAAAGCCCCCTGTCCGCTCGTCGATCAGACTGATCCCTTGTACCACCCACGTCCCCTGAGGGAGCGTCGCGCGGACTCCCACCGTCAACGGCTCGCCCGGCTCCCCCCAGTGCAGCCGTGTCACCAGATCCTTCGGCTCCCCTTGTCCTACGACCTCTCTGGGCACCTGTTCGCCCGCGCACAACTCGAACGCGCGGGCCGACCCGTCGTCGAACGCGACGGTGATGATACCCACCTGGGTCCCATCCGACAGTCCTGCTGCTCCTTCCAGGTGCGAGACCAGTCCCAACGACGTCGCCTGGAATCGGGACACGTGCGGCACCTGTGCCTCCTCCCCCCGGGACAGGCTGGCTCGATGCTGCAAGTCGTAGAAGATGTCATCGATCCAGGCGTCGCGCAGCTTGTCGGTGATCAGATACTGCACATTGAACAGGCTCAACCAGCGGCCATCCGGCACCGTGGTCAAGTTCTCCCGCAGCCGACCGTCGATAGAGACATCCTCCACCGACAGGAGGAGTTCCTGCAGCGTCACGTACCGCTCCAGCGGGAGAACGCCGCCGTCATAGCCATCCACCGCAGGGACGCCGAAAGCCAACGGCAGGTTGGGGCTGACAATCTCCTTCTGCTTGGCGGCGACTACGAACGGATAGAGCTGATCCGCTGCCAGCTGCGGGCCGTAGATCACCTCCATCAAGGAGAGATCACCAGGATCGAAGCTGGTGTCCGACATGCTCAAGAAGCGGCCTCCCGGCCCAGCATCACCTGGCTCGCGGTCCAGCAGATGAGCCAGAGCCGGGCGCAAGCTGGTGAAAGCCTGAGGAGCAGTAGCCCGAGAGTGTGGGAGGGCCAAGCTGGCCAGGTACAGCTCCAGAATCAGCGCGACCAGGAGCCCGAGCACCGCGAGGCGCGGCGCCCGGGCAACCGCCACGAGCATTCCAACCGCGACGGCAGTTGCCAACGTCCAGCCAACCACGCCGAGCAGCTGCAGATCCTCTCGCGCTCCCCACCATGCGTTCACGGCAGCCCACAGCACCAGGATCAGAAGGGAGGCAGCGACCGTGCGCACGGTGCGCCTCTCGGGTGGCTCCCGGTTCCACGTCGTCTGGACCGCGCGACCGGCGAAGGCGGCCACCCCGACGGCATAGAGGGCCAACCAACGCGCCGGCACCCGGAAGTGAGCGAAGCCGGGAACGTAGCGCGCCAAGAGGAGGTAGACGGGATTGTAGACACCCAGGGCGAAGAAGAGCCCTACGATCACGAGGAACAAGGGGGGTAAGTCGCGAGATTGAGAAGCAGAAGGGGCAGTCGATCGCCGTCCCCAAACACGACCAACGGTCGGCACGAGACCTGCAACAGCCAAAGCCAGACCGGTGAGGCCGACGTAGGCGACGTGCTCGATGTGGCTCGGAGAGACGGAGCCGCCAAACCGCGGCAGAAGCGCGCGCGCGACGTAGAAGGGGGACAGGGAAAACGAGACGCGCTCGTTGAACGGCAGCCCCTCCCCGCGCACCGAGTGCTGCGCCAGCTCCCACGTCGGAACCATCTGGGCCGCCGCCAGCGCTGTGCCAATCGCCACCGCAATCCCAAGAATGGCAGTCCCTCTCATCACGGGCCGCCACCCGCCCTGGCGGAGGGCAACCCAGAGCGTCGGCCCCAGCCCGTAGGCCGCCAGCCCGACCAATGAGATAAACGCCGTCTGCATATGGCCCGCAAGCAACACCAGCCCGATCAGCACGGCAAGCCCAGCGAAGGCCTTGGCACGGCCAGAACTTCGAGATCGAGAATCGGAGACGTGGTCGTACAGCATCAGGATGAGCGGCAGCCAGGCCAGTCCCTGCAGCTGGTTGACGTGCTCAACCTGAGCCCCCAGGTAGCCGCCCAGGGCAAAGGTCGCTCCGACAGTCCATGCTCCAAGATGTTCCAGCTCCAGCGACTTCCGCCCCCACAGGTAGGCGTTGAGCGCGGCCAGGCACAAGTGAAGGACGATGGTTACGTGGACAGAGCGGTGTGCCGGAAGCAAGAGCCACAGCGGCCAGTTGAGGGGATAGAAGAAGCCCACCTGGCTGTTGGCGAGGAAAGGTGTGCCCATGAAGAGGAGGGGATTCCATAGGGGAAGTCGCGGAACCCGTATCGCGCGTGTCGCCTCTGCCCAGTAGGGGTAGAAATACGTGAAGATGTCGCCCTCAGCGAGGACACGCCCCGACAGTCCGATGCGCCAGGTGAAGGCCACGACCAGAAGCAAGAGAAGGAGGACGGCGGCGGCGTCAGGCAGACGATCTCTCCGTCGGATCATCGGTCTGAAGAGGGCTCCAGCTGGTAGACGGCGAATGCGTCGTGCCCATCCGAACCGGCGACGCTTAACACCGGATCAAGCTCATACCCCACACCCGACAGGTGATGCTCGACGCGAGCAGAAGACTCCCACCCAGGGAAGGCGATGTAGCGTGGCTCTCTGTCACCAAACACCTCAACATCCCGGGCCAACCACGCCGGGTTTGGCCAATAGGCCAGGTAGACCGCGGCGTCCCCCAAGGCGTAATGATAGTGCCAGCCCAGCCAGTGATGGTAGACGACGGACCCCTCCGGCAAATCAGCAAGGAAAGAGACGACCTTCTCCATGCCTTCGTAGGCAGCGCGTTCCCCATCCATGGGGGGGCAGCCGGCGCTCGCCCGGAAAGCGGGCACAGTCAAGAGGGCAACCAGCAGCAGGCCAGCAAGTCCGAATCGCCAGGTGGACGGCACGAAAGGGAGCCAGGACGCCACCTTTCGGAGGATGCGTCCCAGAAGCACGGCCAGGATCGGCACCAGTGGCAGCAGGTACCGCTCCCAGGTAGGGAATGCCAGCAGCCAATGAATGAGGACGTAGACCAGCAGAAAGCACGCCAGCGAGATGTCAGCGCGAGCGTAGCGCGAATCCGGGTGTCGGGCGAGACCGATCAGGATCAGAAGAGGCAAGCCTGTGAGGAGGAGACCGCCGATCACCGGCGAGGCGAACAGGTAGTGCGTCAGCCTGCACCATTCCTGAAGGCGGGGCCACATCTCCTGCGGCCAGACGAGGCGCAGACCTCCGTAGCCGACCACACCAGCCTGCCAGAAACTGGCCGCCCCCTGAGCGATCCGGGCGGCGTCCCAGGCGAAGACGAAGCCAGCCACAAGCAGCCAACCACCAATCAGCTTGAAGGTGTACCGCCGGATACCGCCGCGAGTGTCGAGCGGACGGCATCGCATCAAGAGCGACAGCGGCAGCCACACCAGCCCGGTCTGCTTGGCGGCGAAACTCAACCCGGCCAGCAAGCCAGCCCAGCCCGCCCGATCTCGGACCGCTGCCAGGCAAGCAGCCACCCCGAGGACCACCATCAACATGTCCGGAAACGCCGCACCGGAGAAGACGACGCCCAAAGGAGAGAGCGCGACGCCGACAGCAGCCATCGCGCCCGCCCATCGATCGTCATAGAGCACACAAGCCAGAGCGCCGGTGAGCGGCACGAGCAGCAGTCCGGGGACCAGACCAGACAGACGATGAGCAGCGATCGTGTCGCCGAAGAGCAGTTGGGCGGCGGCCACCAGGTAAGGAAGCAGCGGTGGCTTATAGGCGGGGACGCCTGTGAGCCAGACATCGCGACCCTGGCTGATCAGCTTCCCCCAATATCCGTAGAGCGCCTCGTCGGGATGGAGTGGAGTCTGAAGAAGCGGGGGGAGACGAAGCGTCCAGGCGATGAGAAGCAGTCCCACCAACGCCCATCGTAATTCACCCCACCGCCCACGGGTCACGACGTGAAGCGATACTTGAGGAGTGTCCACAATACGGTCAGTCCATCACGCCAGCCGATCTTCTTCCCTTCCTCGAACTCCCGGCCCGTGTACGTGATGGGAACCTCGTAGATGCGATACCCTAGCTTGAGTATCTGGGCTGTGATCTCGGGGTCGAAGCCCCAGCCGGATGCTTTCAGGTCGAGCTGATCGGCCACTTCGCGGGTGAAAACCTTGTAACATGTCTCCATGTCACTGAGAATGGAGTCGTACAGCAAGTTAGTGACGAGCGTCAGGAAGCGATTCCCGACCATGTGCCAGAAAAACATCGCCTTGGTCGGCCCGCCGCGGAAACGAGAGCCATAGACTACCTTGGCCCGATCCTCGAGGATGGGCTGCAACAGCGATGGGTAGTCGCGAGGATCGTACTCGAGGTCCGCATCCTGGATCAACATGATGTCACCCGTGGCGTGCTCCAGCCCAGTCCGGACTGCTCCTCCCTTGCCCTGATTCTGCTCGTGCCAGAAGACTCTCGTCTCCACGTCACTCGCCAACTCCTCGAGTTGCTCACGCGTTCCATCGGTCGAGCCATCGTCCACGACCACGATCTCGCGCTCCAACTCCAGGACTGAGGTGTTCTCCGGTCCAAAACCGGTCGATACCGCGACATCGACCCCCTTCACGCGCCGCAATATCTCGGCAATGGTATCGATTTCGTTGTACACCGGCACGATGACCGACAACTTCATATCGCCCCCTCGGGAAGTATGCACGGCATTATAGTTTACCCCGGTCAGGCTTGCAAGCCGTTGCACTCAGAGGCAACTTACGTTAGAATAGTTGGCAATCTGGTTGCCGATGAGATACTCATGAGCATTAAGGAGGTCTGTCCCCCTTGAAACAAGTCGCTGCGATCATACTCGCTGCCGGCGCGTCGACACGGTTTGGTCAGTGCAAGCAACTCCTCGACTGGGAAGGCAAGCCAATGCTGGGCCACATATGCGACGTAGCGATACGCGCGGGGCTCGATCCCGTGATCCCTGTCCTGGGCTGCCAGGCCGCGGACGCAGGCGCCGCCCTGGGCAATAGGCCTGTACGGCCACTGATGAACTGGCGCTGGGAGGAGGGTCTGTCCACGTCGGTGCAGATCGGCCTGGCAGGGGTTCCTGCGGAGGCACAAGCGGTACTCTTCCTGCAGGGCGACCAGCCGCTGATCACCCCCGACCTCCTGCGTGCCATCGCGGATCGATTCGAGCAGACCGAGGCCTCGATCATTCAACCGGTTCACGCGGGTCAGCGAGGAACCCCGGTTCTATTCGCACGGCGGTTCTTCCGCGAGTTGTGCACCATCACGGGGGACGAAGGCGGACGGAGCCTCATCGCCCGCTACCCCCAGGAGGTTGCCACGGTCGAGGTCACGGACCCGAGCATACTGATGGACGTGGACACACCAGAGGACTATGTGCATCTCCGGCGAGCCAGCACGGAAGCACCGGTGGCGGATGGAGATCCCGACGGCGGAGTGCTTCGGGGGATACGCCACCTGATTGTCGACATGGATGGGGTGCTCTGGCGGGGCGATGAGCCGATGCCGGATCTGCAGCCATTCTTCACCTTCCTGAGGGAGCAAGGGATTTCGTTCACCCTCGCCACCAACAACGCCACTCGTGCGCCGGAGAAATTCGTGAGCAAGCTGGCCGGCTTCGGGGTGGACGTTCCCGTTGACACCATCCTCACCTCCGCTCTGGTCTCCGCCGCCTATCTGGAAGACGTCGCGTCGGCCGGTTCCATCGTCTACGTCATCGGCGAGGAGGGCCTTCAACGCGCCCTGACCGAACGCGGTTTCGTTCTGAGCCACGAAGGGGCCGAGTACGTCGTCGTAGGCTGGGATCGACACATCACATGGGACAAGCTGGCAACAGCCTCGCTCCTGATTCACGATGGCGCGGGCTTCATCGGCACCAACCCGGACGTCACCTTCCCGACGGAACGCGGACCAGTTCCCGGAAACGGCGCGCTGCTAGCCGCCCTGGAGGCCTCTACCGGAGTCAAGCCTATCGTCACCGGCAAACCAGAGCGTCGCATGTACGAGGAGGCGCTGCGACGCATGGACGCCACGCCAGAGAACACCGCGATGATCGGCGACAGAATCGACACCGACATCGCCGGCGCCTCGCGCGCTGGCCTGACCACGGTGCTTGTCCTCTCCGGAATCGCCACCCAGGACAAGCTCGCAGCCTCGTCAATCAAGCCAGATCTCGTATGCGCTGACGTGGGTGCCTTGCTAACACAGTGGAAAGGCTTGGCCCGGTGACTGAGAGACGGACCCGGCTGTACGACCTCGACCTCGAGGCGCTCCGGGCGTATCTGGAGGAGTTGGGCGAGCCGCCCTATCGCGCCGAGCAGGTTTGGGAGTGGTTGTACGTCCACCTGGCCGACTCCTTCGACCAAATGACCAACCTGCCGAAACCTCTGCGGGAGAAGCTGGCGCAGCAAATGACCCTTCAACTCCTGGAAGTGGTGGATGCAGCTCGCTCCATGGACGGAAGGACCCGCAAGGATCTGCTGCGCCTGCCGGATGGCGAGACGATCGAGGCAGTCCTGATGCGCTACGAGCGACGCCGCACGGCCTGCCTCTCCACTCAGGTAGGCTGTGCGATGGGCTGCCCTTTCTGTGCCACCGGGCAGATGGGCTTCCGACGTGATCTGAGCAGCGGTGAGGTCGTCGCCCAGGCCCTTCACTTCGCACGCCAGCTGCGAGCCGAGAACGAGCGCCTGACCAACGTCGTGCTGATGGGCATGGGCGAACCGCTGGACAACTATGAAGCCTCGCTCGCGGCCATCCGGCGCTTGAATCATCCTGACGGGTTTCAGCTAGGCCAGCGCCACATCACCCTCTCCACGGTGGGGCTCGCGCCACAGATCCTCCGCTTGGCGCGGGAGGGGCTCCAGATCACCCTCGCCGTGTCGTTGCACGCGGCGACCGACGATCTGCGAGATCAGATCGTTCCCATCAATCGCCGGTACCCGCTCGACCGCCTCTTCGCCGCCTGTGCCACCTATATTGAGCTTACCGGTCGACGTGTCAGCTTCGAATGGGCGTTGATCGAAGGCATCAATGACACGCCGGAGCAAGCGCAGGCCCTGGCCGATCGGCTCCAGGGGATGCTGGCTCACGTCAACCTGATCCCTCTGAACCCGTCAGCAGAGTACCGGGGGACCGGTTCGCCCAGCGAGAGCGTCGACGCGTTCGCCGCCATCCTCGATCAGCGCCAGGTGCCATATACCGTTCGCGTGCGGCGCGGTGTGACGATCGAAGCGGGCTGCGGCCAGCTGAGGCAGCGGAGCGAGTGCGGGTAAGCAGAACCAGCGCCCTGGTCCGTCCGGCTAGCGCACCCCAGTCCGGTAGCGAGCCTCGTGGCCCAGGATTTGCCCGCTGGACGGGGCAGAAGAGACC
>JAWLCP010000112.1:0-8356 GCA_041687115.1 Anaerolineae bacterium | reverse complement strand
TCCGCCTCGATCGCTGCTTGGCTGCGCCAGCGGACCGTGCGTCCCTCGTGGACCCCGATGGCGCAGAAGTTGCACTCGCCGTAGCAGCCCCGATGGGTGGTCAGGGCCCAGGTGATCGTCTCAAGGGCCCTGATCTCCCCCTGCTCTCTGTAGTAGGGGTGCGCGTCCCGCTCAAAGTCGAGTGCGTACACCTCATCCAGCTCCTCTTGGCTCAGGTAGGGGGCCGGTGGGTTGTGGATCAGATAGCGATTGCCGTAGCGCTGCATCAGTCCTCGAGCGTTCTGGGGGTCGTTATTCTGGTAGAAGGCGTGGAACATCTCAATGAAGGCCTGCTTGTCCTTGCGCACCGTCTCGTGCGCTGGCAGCTCCAGGTAGCCGCGTCGCGGCTCGTCCTCCACAGTGCACAGGCCCCGCAGGTGGCGGGGTGGATCGCCGAAGCGCATGGCATCCGCAAACGCCAGCACGCTCTTCTCCGCCATGCCGTAGATCAGGTAATCCGCCTTGGCGTCCAGAAGGATGGAGCGGCGGAGGGCATCGTCCCAGTAGTCGTAGTGGCTCATCCGGCGCAGGCTCGCCTCCAGGCCCCCCAGGACGATAGGTGCCGTGTCCTTGAAGTAGCGCTTGATCAGGTTGGTGTAGACGATCACCGCGCGGTCGGGTCGTCGCTCGTTTCTTCCACCGGGGGTGTAGTCATCCGAGCGACGGGGTTTCTTCAGCGCTGTGTAATTGGCGACCATCGAGTCGATACTGCCGCCCGAGACCCCCCAGAAGAGCGCCGGCTCGCCCAGGCGCGTGATGTCCTCGGGGCTGCGGAAGTCGGGCTGGCCGATGACGCCCACCCGATAGCCCACCTCAGCCAGCACGTGTCCCACCACCGCCACGCCGACGTGGGGACCGTCGATGTAGGCATCGCCGGTCACCAGGATCACATCGAGCTGGTCCCACCCCCGTTCCTGCAGCTCCTGGCGCGTTGTCGGCAAGAACATACTGATCTCAATTGTGCCATGCCGGCCGGGTCGCGTCAAACCAACTCGCGGATCATCCCCGCCATCTGCTGCGCCCGCGCCGGCGCGTCCCCGACGTGCTCTCTCGCGTGCAGCAGCTCGCGCACCCGCTCCCCGGGCAGATGGCGCACGATCTCCGCATCGGCCGCCAGTCGGTCGGCCAGGGGGTTGGGCTCGCCTTCGTGGACGGCCTGCCAGGCGACCAACGCATGTTGGCGGATGATCTCGTGCATGGCCTGGCGATCAGCCCCCGCCCGCGCCAACTCCATCAGCAGCAGCTCCGTGGCCGCGAAGGTACCGTACGCCTCCAGGTTGCGGGAGATTCCCTCCTCGTGAATCTCCAGGCCCCGCACAATCCGATGCGCACGGGCCAACAACTCGTCGGTACCCAGGAATGCGCCGGGCAGCATCAGACGCCGATTGGCGGAATCGTCCAGCGTCCGCTCCAGCAGGCTGTGGGCCGCGTTGTCCCAGGCGACCCGCACCAGCGCCGCCACGTAGCGCGCCATGCTGTCCATGTTCTCGGCATTGACCGGGTTCCGCTTGAAAGGCATCGCGGAGGAGCCAACCTGCCTCTCGCCAAAGGGCTCGCTCCATTCTCCGAACACGGGCGACTGGAGCAGCCGCAGGTCGAAGGCGAAGCGATACAGCGAGGCCGCCACGCCCGCCAGAGCGGCCACCACCCGGTAATCCTGCTTACGCGGGTAGACCTGGGTCGCCACGGGGAAGGCCCCCAGGTCCAGGGCCTCCATCACCAGAGCCTCCAGTTGCGCGGGCGTCATGCCCGTCCCGGCCAGCAGCTGCGCAAAGGAGGCCGCGGTCCCCGTAGCCCCCTTGATCCCCTTGCCCCGGATGCGATCTCGCAGGCGGTCGAGAGACGCGTAATCCTCCAGGAGATCCTGACCATACGTCGCCAGGCGATAGCCGACGGTGGTCGGCTCCGCCGGCTGCAGGTGGGTGAACCCCATGCAGGTCTGCTCAGCGTGCTCCTCAATCCGGCCCGCCAGGTCAAGGAGGACCGTGCCTAGCTTTTCCAACACCAGGTCAAGCGCCTCCCGGATCCGCATCGCGTCGGCATTGTCCTGGATGTCGGCGCTCGTGGCTCCCAGGTGGATCACAGCCCCACCAACTGGACACTGCTCGGCAAACGCGCGCACCTCCGCCATCAGGTCGTGGTGGATCTCGGCCTCGATCTCTCCAGCGCGGACCAGATCGACCTCGTCCTGATGCGCCCTCAGGTCGGCCAGCTGACCCTCGTCGACGAGGCCGGCCTCGTGCTGCGCGGCGGCCAGCCCCACCCAGACCCGCCGCCACAGCCGCCGCTTGTGCGCCTCGCTCCACAGAGCCCGCATCTCCTCGGACCCGTACCGCCAGGTAAACGGGGACAGGAACGTATCGTGTGTGAAACTTGTCTCCGTGCCCATACTGCAGCCTCCGTAATGCACTGCTTCCGCTACCTCGCTGGACTCCGCTCGTAGTTCGGGGCCCCCTTGGTGATGACGACGTCGTGGGGATGGCTCTCCCGAAGCCCCGCTGAAGTGATGCGCACAAAACGGGCCTCCCGGCGCAACTCTTCCAGCGTGCCACATCCGCAGTATCCCATGCCGGAGCGCAGACCGCCGACCAGCTGATGCACCATGTCGGCCAGGGGGCCCTTGTAGGGCACCATCCCTTCTATCCCCTCAGGCACCGGTTTGGCTGCGTCCGCCTGGAAGTAGCGGTCCGCCGAGCGCTCCTTCATCGCCCCCAGGGAGCCCATACCCCGGTACGCCTTAAACGAACGCCCCTCGTAGAGGATCATCTCGCCGGGGCTCTCCTCCGTTCCGGCGAACAGGCTCCCGATCATCACACAGTTCGCGCCCGCCGCCAGGGCCTTGGTGATGTCGCCGGAGTACTTGATGCCTCCGTCGGCGATCACCGGGACACCGTAGGGCTCGGCTGCGGCCGCACACTCCGTGATCGCCGTGATCTGCGGCATGCCCGCCCCGGTCACCACGCGTGTGGTGCAGATCGAACCCGGCCCCACACCCACCTTCACCGCGTCGGCGCCCCGCTCGATCAGAGCACGGGTCGCCTCCGCGGTGACGACGTTCCCGGCGATGACGTCGGTGTCGGGGAACTCGCCCTTCAGCCACGCCAACGCATCCATCACCCCCTGGGAGTGACCGTGAGACGAATCGATGCACACCGCGTCCACCCCCGCCTCCACCAGGGCTCGGGCGCGCTCTCCCATATCATCCCCCGTCCCCACCGCCGCTCCCACCCGCAGACGCCCCAGCTCGTCCTCGCACGTGTTCGGATGCTCGATCCGCTTGAGGATGTCCTTGACTGTGATCAGTCCCCGCAAGACGTAGTCGTCGTCCACCACCAGCAGCTTCTCGATCCGGTGGCGGTGAAGGATCCGCTTCGCCTGGTCCAGCGTCGTGCCCACGGGGACGGTGATCAGATCCTCCTTCGTCATCAGCTCGTGGATGGGCCGCTCCAGGTTCTCCTCGAAGCGAAGATCCCGGTTCGTCAGAATCCCCACCAGCCGTCCGCCCTCCTCCGTGATCGGTATGCCGGAGATGTGATAGTGGCCCATGAGATCCACCGCTTCGCGGATAGGTCTGTCGGCGGGCAGCGTGATGGGATCCACGATCATACCGCTCTGCGAACGCTTGACGGTCTGCACCATCTCCACCTGTTCCGCGGTCGACATGTTCCGGTGGAGGATGCCGATGCCTCCCTCCCGAGCCAGGGCAACCGCCAGTCGAGCCTCGGTGACGGTGTCCATCGCCGCGCTCACGATGGGGCAGTTCAGCGCGATGCGCCCCGTCAGATGGGTCCTCACGTCCGCGTCCCGGGGTAGCACCGCGGATTCAGCCGGCTCCAGCAGAACGTCGTCGAAGGTCAGAGCCTCCCGTCCATACCTCTCTCTCCAGTTCATCCTACCCTCCTCGCAAGTCGGGACTCCGGCAGAGCCCAGCCTCTCAGTGCCTGAAACTACGCTGACCGGTGAAGACCATCGTCGCCCCAGCCTCGTTGCACGCCTGGATCACCTCGTGGTCGTTGAGCGACCCACCGGGTTGGATCACGGCGGTGACCCCCTCCTGCAGACCGACGTCCGCGCCATCGCGGAAGGGGAAGAAACCGTCTGAGACCATCACCGCGCCGATCAGTCCGCCGTGCCGTTCCTCGACCTCCTCCTGGATCCTGCGGCGCTCAGCCTCATCCTCTAGCGCGCCATAGATCATCCGGTGGCGTTCGAAGGCCAGGCGGTCAGCCAACTTTCGGTACGCCTTGTCCCGCGCAATCTCAGCCGCACCAACGCGATCCTGCTCCCCCACCCCAATCCCGACTGTGACCAGGTCCTTGACGTAGAGCACCGAGTTCGACACCACACCCGCCCCCACCATCCAGCCGAACACCATGTCCTCGGCCTCCCGGTCGCTTGGCGCGCGTTCGACGCGGTAGCTCTGCCCCTCATGCACGGTCTCGGCCAGCGTAAGATCGCCCACGCCGCGCATCTCCGGCACGAAGGACAACTGCGCCACGATCGAGCCGTCGATCAGACTTGTGAAGTCCACGAAACGTTCCGTCGAAACCGTCGACAACCGCTCGATATTACCGATGCACATAATGCGCAGGTTCTCCCTTCGGGAGAGAATGCCGACGCTCCCTTTCTCGTAGGCGGGCGCGACCACCACCTCGGCGTACCGCTCGGCGATCGCCTCGGCCGTGGCCACGTCCACCGGACGGTTCAGCGCGATGCACCCGCCGAAGGCGGCCAGATGATCCGCCAGGTCAGCCTTCACGTAGGCCTCCACCATGGTGTCTGCGACGGCGACCCCCGACGGACAGTTGTGCTTTATGATCGCCGCCGCCGGTCGGTCGCCCAGACACCGGCCGATTCCGCCCAGGATGTTGAGTGCGTTGTCCGCGTCCGTCAGGTTGATCTTTCCCGGGTGCTTGCCCGCCTGGAGCAACTCCGCGTCAGAGACGAGATACCGTCCCGGCGCTATCGTCTTCACCTCCCCCAGCACCAGATTCCCGTTGACCAGTCTGTAGAGAGCCGCCTCCTGCCCGGGGTTCTCACCGTAGCGGAGCCCCTTCTGCACCCCATCGACCACCCACGTGACCTTCTCGTAGATCAGGGTGGACCGCTCCTCGTCGAACACGAACGTGATCTCCATCCGCGCGGGAAAATGGTCGTCCATCACGATGCGGTAGGCCCTCTCCAGGTTCTGATTCATCTTTGCAGGATACCTCTACTCCAGGGTGTAGATTGACGGGACCCCGCCGGGTGCCTGCCCGGCCAGGTATTCGCTGATGGTTCTCTCGTACGCTGTCGTGTGGGCAAACGCCTTGCGGGCCAGCTCGAAGCGTCTGACCAGGTCCAGACGGCCGTCCTGCGCCTGCAGAGACGCCACCAGCGGATGGTAATCCGCCGGGTCGACGACGGTCGCGACCCGCAGGTAGTTCTTTGCGGCAGCGCGGATCATACACGGGCCGCCGATGTCGATATTGGCTCGTGCTTGCTCCACGGTCGCGTCCTCGCGGGCCACAGTGTCCTCAAACGGGTAGAGATTGACCACCACCATGTCGATCGGCACCGCCCCTGCGCGCTCCAGATCCGCCTGATGGGACGCGTTGTACGTCTCGGTCAGCAAGCCCAGGTAGATCTTGAAATCCAGCGTCTTGACCAACCCGCCCTGGGTCTCCGGCTGGCCCGTGTAGTCGGCCACCTGGGTCAGATGCCTGGGCGTCCCTTCCGGACCCAGGATCCGGGCGATGGCCTGGAACGTCCCCCCGGTGGAGTAGAACCGCACGGTGGGGTTGGCCTCGATCAGGCCGGGGATGAGCACGTCCAGCCCCGACTTGTCCGAGACGCTCACGAGAGCGCGTTCGATCTTCACCCGGTCGTCAACCCGTTCGACGATGTTCATGATTGGCCTGTCCTCTGTCCTTCGTGACGTGGACGGTACGATCCGAGGCGCGAGATCCGGCGCAGCACGAGGAAGACCACGCTAGACGTCCGCACAGAGCAACTGGTGCACGGCCTCCACCAACAGGCGATGCTCGACCGCGTGAATGCGGTCCTCCAGCTGGTCGAGGCCGTCCTCGGGGTGGATGGGGACCGTCTCCTTGACCACCACCGGGCCGGCGTCGACCGCCTCGTCCGGCACGAGGTGCACCATCACGCCCGTGTGATCGATCTCGCCTCGCCGGTACGCCTCGTACGCCCGCTCAATCCCCTCCGTCCCGGGAAACGCACCGGGCAGGGCCGGATGCAGATTGACCACCCGAGAGGGGAAGTGCGTCAGAAACGCGTCGCTCAACACGTGCATCCACCCCGCCATCACCACCCAGGATACGTCGAAGGCATCCAGGATGGCCGCCAGGTCGGCGTCGTACGCCTCGCGTGGGCGACCAGCTCGCGCATACGGCGCCAGCGGGAAGGTGACCACCGGTATCCCGTGGCGCACGGCCCGCTTGATGCCGTATGCCTCCCGCCGGTTGGAGACGACCAGGACGACCTCCACGCCCGGGAGCCTCCCCTCCTCGACGGCCTCGATGATCGCCTGCAGGTTTGAACCAAAACCCGATATCAGTACGGCGATGCGCGCCATAGCTCCTCGCTCGATATCCACTCAGAGGGACACCCGTGAGCCGTGCCCGTCCCAGGGGACGATCTCTCCGATCACCACGGCCTCCTCCCTCAACACCCCCAGTGCCGCGTCGATCTCATCCTCGTCCACGATCACCACCATGCCGATGCCCATGTTGAAGACGTGATACATCTCCATCTCGTCCACGTCGCCTCGCTTCTGAATGAGGCGGAAGATGGCCGGGACGTCCCACGCCCGCCGGTCGATCACCGCCCCGACGTTGCGGGGGAGCACCCGGGGTACGTTGTCCACGAACCCGCCGCCGGTGATGTGCGCCATCGCCTTGATGGTCACCTCCGCCTCCACGAGCGCGTCGAACGCGCCCAGGTACGCCTTATGCGGGATCAGCAGGACCTCCCCCACGGGTCGGCCCAGCTCCGGCAGCACCGCGTCCCAGCCGGCCTCGGCCACGTCCGAGAAGGCACGGCGCGCCAAGGAGTAACCGTTCGTATGCAGGCCAGTCGATCGGAGCCCCAGGCAGACGTCTCCCGGCTCCACGTCCCTCCCGTCCACAATGGCGTCGCGCTCTACCCAGCCCACCAGCGTGCCCACCAGGTCGAACGTCTTCGGTCGGTAGACCCCGGGCATCTCCGCGGTCTCCCCTCCAACCAGGGCGCAGCCGCTGGCCCGACACGCCTCTGCGCACCCTCCGACGATGGCCGCGATCTGCTCGGGGTCAAGCCTGCCAGCGGCGATGTAATCCAGGAAGAAGAGCGGTCGCGCTCCCTGGACCAGCACGTCGTTGATGCAGTGATTGACGATGTCGTGGCCCACGGTGTCGTACCGCCCCATGGCGGCAGCGATCATGGTCTTGGTGCCGACGCCATCGGTGGAGGAGACCAGAATCGGGTCGTGTGCCTGCAACACCTCCTTCAGCGCGAACAGCCCGCCAAACGATCCAATCTCCGTCAGCACGGCAGGGGTGTACGTGCTGTGGACCGCCTCCCTCATCAACTCGACCGCGCGACTACCGGCCTCGATGTCCACGCCCGCCGCGGCGTAAGCGCTTCGCCCACGCCCGCTCCCCGGCCGCGGGGCAACCCCCGAGGAAGGAACTCCGGCGGCAATATCGCTGCGATACTGGGCCCCCTCGAAGTCAATTCGCTCCACGCCAGCATACGCCTTCTCGCGCGCCTCGTCCAGGGCCGGTGCGACGGCCGTCACCGCCAGGACACGTCCCCCCGCCGTGAGCAGCTCGCCGTCCTTCCGCTCCGTCCCGGCCTGGAAGACCACAGTGTCGGGCAACGCCTCCGCGTCCTCGACCCCCACGATCATCTTTCCCACCTGGTAGCCGGTGGGGTACCCACCCGACGCCTTGACCACGCAGACGGTGTGCGCCGATCTCCACCTCACCTCAGTCTCGTCCAGACGTCCGTCCAGGCAGGCGAGCAGGACGTCCACCAGGTCGCTCTCCAGCAGGGGCAGGATCACCTGCGCCTCCGGATCGCCGAAGCGGCAGTTGAACTCAAGCACCCGCGGGCCGTCGTCGGTCAACATCAAGCCGGCATAGAGCACGCCGACGTAGGGCGTCCCTCGCCGATGCATCCCGTCCACGGCCGGCTGCAACACGCGATCAAGCACCTCGTCCACCATGGTCGGGGGGAGGTGGGGAGAGGGGGCATAGCATCCCATGCCGCCGGTGTTCAATCCCCGATCACCGTCGTGTGCCCGCTTGTAGTCGCGGGCGGGAAGCATCGGCACCAC
>JAWLCP010000111.1:0-8493 GCA_041687115.1 Anaerolineae bacterium | reverse complement strand
AAGTCCGTTGCGCAAACCTCACCCTCCCTTCGAACGACCGTCGTCGTCGAACAGACCGAAGCGTCTGCCCATCCTGTAGATCCCGCGCCCCATGCCGGTGAGCTGCATCGCCTGCGCCAGACCCTCCGCCTTCCCCTCCCGTTGGAGCCGCAGGTATTGGCGCATCTCGGGGAGCATGGCCAGCACGAAGATGACGTTGACGGCCACGCCATAGGCCACGTGGTGCAGATCGTGGGTGCGAAACCAGAGCCAGGGGACGATGAACCACAGCCCGGCCATGTACGCCACCAGGACGTCCCGCAGCACGAACAGGCCAAACAGCATCCCGCCCAGCGAGGTGACGAAGACCCCGATCCAGTCGATGGCGAACATCCCCCCATACACCGCGGAGAGGCCACGTCCGCCTCGAAAGCCATGATACAGGGGCCAGACGTGCCCCACCATCGCAGCCGCGGCCACGATGAGGAAGTAGGAGGTACCCGGCCACAACCGCCTGAAGACGAGGGTGGGGATGGCGATCTTGAGCATGTCGAGGACCACGGTGAGAAAGCCCAACCGGGGGCCGACGTGCATGGAGACGGTGGTAGCGCTCACCGAGCCCATGATCATTTTCTCGTCGCTTTCGGAGACGTCAATCTCGGTGCGAGTGATGTCCTCCTGGGGTGCGAACAGCGCGGCGACGACCCGGGCCCAGGAGATGGAGCCGATCAGATACCCCGCCAGCGCGGCGAGGAGTGCGACGGTCCCCTTCATGTGCCCTCCTCCCTGCACCTCTCCAGGTGCTTCAGATAGACCCGACCAGCGTCGCCGTCGACGGTGACCGCCTGGCCCTCGGTCAGGAGCCGGGTGGCCTGCTTGACGCTGACCACCGCCGGCAGGCCATACTCCCGGGCCACGATGGACGTGTGGGACAGCTGCCCACCCGTCTCCGCCACGATCCCGCCGACCCCGGGGAAGAGCGGCGTCCAGCCTACGTCGGTGAACGGTACCACCAGGATGTCGTCGTGGGTCAGCTTCTCCGGCAGGCGGAGCGGATCCCGGATGATGCGGGCGTAGCCCCGGGCCACACCGGAGCCGCCGCTGATGCCCACCAGGTAGTCCTGCCCGGCGGCCGAATAGACGGGACGGCCCGGTACCCGATCGCCGCATACGGTGTCCGGCAGCTCCACCCTGGCGTCGGCCTCCATCTCCGCCACGCGGCTCCCAATCAGCTCCCGGGCTGCGCCTCCGTCCAGGTCGCCTTCGACCAGCCGCCGCAGCTCGGGGTAGAACAGGTAGAACAGGTCGTGATGCCGGTCCAGCTCCCCCCGCGCAACCAGGTGGTCGGCGAGGGCCAGGAGAATGCGGCGCATCTGATAGGAGTCCTCGGACATGAGCATGCTGGTCCGCTCCCGCAGGTCGATGTACGCGATCGTCGACGCCAGCAGTCGATCGAAGTAGCGGCGATGGAGCCAGCCGAGGCTGGATCGAACGGTCTCCTGGGCCGCCGCTCGTCTGGCCGCCACGTCATGTGTGACCGGCTGCGGGGGACTGGCCGCATAGCGTCCGATGGCCTGCCAGATGAGGGTGGGGCTCTCGATCCACGGCGTCGCGGCGAAGTCGGTGCCGTTGGGGCTGAGGAACCCATATCGGTGGAGAAACGCGTCCACGTCCCGCATCAGATCCCGACCCACCTCGGAGGCGGTGAGCCTCTCGCGGATGGCGGCATCCTCGCCCTCGATCAGGAGACGCTGCCCGTCGCGGTGAAGCCCCTGGGCGCGGAGCCCGAGCCTGCGCAGCTCCTCGTTCGGCTCCAGGGCCTTGAGGCCCACCAGCCCCCGGATCAGATCGCTGGCTGTCACGTCCGGCGCGCGCCTCTCGACCAGACGACTCAGCAGGCGGTTGCGAACCATCAGGTTGGTGGGGCCGATGAATATGTACCACTGCAGCTCCCCGTGAAGGCGCAGAAGCGCGTCGAACTCGTCCAGCAGATCGTCGGGATCCCTGCCGGCCCAGTCGGCCCGGCGGTAACGATCCAGCTGCCGACTGTGCTGCGCGACGAAGGCCTCGATCCTGCCGGCAATCTGCGAATGGCGCCAGGCAAACGCCCCCAGGCGGGAGGCGGCGCGGATCGTGCCGAACGTCAGGCGGGGGCGCTGCGCGTGGGCGAGCTCGCCGCGCGACATCGCCTCGAAGAAGTTCGCCGGCATGCCAAGCTGTTCGAAAAGGCTCCCCAGCAGGGTCATGTTGGTGTACATCCGGGAGCGAATGCGCGCCACCAGCCCCCTGAAGTCCGTATCGTTCGGCCCCAGAAGCTCGGTGAACAGATGGCCGAAGACGTTCTCGGCCATGGCCACGATCTTCGTGGAATAGACCAGGGGCGTGATCAGTCCCGGCGCCATGTCCGAGACCATCTTGTTGGAGTAGACGGTCTGCCCCATCAGGGAGGTGATGGGCCGGCTCTGGAGGACCTGGAAGTCAGTTCCGTCCCAGGCCCACTCGACGTCCTGGGGGGCGCCCAGCCGACGGGCGACGTCGCGCACGATTTCGGCCAGGCGCAGGGCCTGCTGGTCCGTGAGGGCCGGTGCCGCGGGGGTGACCAGGATGGTCTCCTCCAGGACGCCTCGGGCGTCCACGACGTATCGATCGGGCTCGACCAGGCCGGCGACGAGGTCGTCGGCCAGTCCGCGAGCTGCCTCCACGATCACGCACCGTCGACCGGTCATCGGGTCGGCGCTGAACGCCACCCCGGCCGCCCGGGCGTCCACCATGCGCTGCACGACCACGGCCATGGAGAGGGATGCGAGGGCGTCCGGGGGGCCCACCCCGCGGCGCTGGGCCAGGTACTGGACGTTCCGCGAGCCGAACGCGGAGGCCCAACAGGCCCGGACCGCCTCCAGGATCTCGGCCTCCCCCCGGACGTTGAGCAGGGTATCCAGCTGCCCGGCGAAGGAGCGTCTGGTCCCATCCTCGCCCACCATGGAGGAGCGGACGGCCATCGGCCCGCCCAGCCGACGGTAAGCTGTCAGGATTGCGTGCGCCACGCGGTGCGGGACCGCGGCGGCTGCCACGTGCTCACGCATCCGCTCCCACTCGGCCGCGGGGGAACCGTCGCTCCGGTCCAGCGTGGGCAGCTCCACGCCGGCGAGGAAGTCGCGGAAGGCGGCCGGGGTGATGACGAAGCCGGGGGGCACGTTGAAGCCGTTCCGGCTCAGCCAGGCCAGGCTGGCCCCCTTGCCGCCCGCTTGCGCCTCCCGCAGGGCGCGTCGGCTCCCCAGCGGAACGACGTACCGCCCATGGGTCGCTCTCCGCGCGAGCACGTTGAAAGAACCTCCCGCTACTCGAATTGGATGGCCTCCAGGATGTTGATTCTCGCGGCCCGGCGGGCCGGCCAAAGGGCCGCCAGCTGCGATACAACCAGGGCGATCACCAGGCTGACGAGGACCCCCTGCACCGGCACCACGTAGCTCAACGCGTACCCGGTCACCGCGTTCATCGCCTGTAGGACGACGCGGGACATGAGCAGGCCAAACACGAGTCCAAAGGCCCCTCCCGCAAAGCCCATCATGCCCGCCTCGGCCAGGATCATCTTTGCCACCTGCCACCTGGTCATGCCCAGGCTGCGGAGCATGCCCACCTCCTGCGTTCGCTCCAGCACGTTCATGGTCAGCGTGTTGATCACGCCCAGCGCGCCCACGATCATGGCGATCAGGGCGAGCACGTCGAACAGCCCTCCGGTCTGGTCCAGCAGGCCCAGGGCCCGACCGCTCAGGGCCGCGTTGGAATCGATGGTCAGGTGACGGCGCTGACCGTGGAGACGGTCGACGCGCATCTGGACCTCCTCCACCGCGTACGCCGGGTCGACGGACAGCAGGAAAGCGCTGACGTCGTCCAGGCGGAAGTAGCGCCGCATGTCCTTCCAGCTCCCCTGGACCACCATGCCGCGGTTGTAGAAGTCGACCACCACGCCGGCTATGTGGAAGTCGCGCGGCCCACGCCTCGTCCTCAGCCGGATGCCGTCCCCCTGGTCGAGGCCATATTTCTCGGACAGGACGCTGGAGATGAAGACGGCGTCGCCAGCCGCCAATCGCTCCAGCAGCCGGGCCGGGTCGCCCTGGTCGGCGGCGAACACGAAGGAGGTCACCCGCGAGTACGAGGCGGGGTCCACCGCCATGAAGCTGAGGGCCTCGTTCGTCCCGTCCGGCGCGACCCGCTCCACCCCGAAGTAGCGGATGGGCGCCGCGGCGGCAACGCCCTCGACGGCCTCCAGGCGCGGGGCCAGATCGGTGCGCAGCGGATAGGAGCCGTGGACGTAGAGATCGCCACCGATGTAGCTGTCGAGCCAGGTCCGGATGTCGACCTGGAAGGCCCCGGTGACCGCGCGGATGCTCAGGATCATCGCCACGCCGATCATCAGCGCAGCGACGGTGAGCATGGTCCGCAGCTCAGCCCGGAGCGCGTTCCGGCTGCCCAGCTCCCCCTCGTTCCCATAAAGACGTCGCACCAGGGGGCGAACGACCCGCTCCCAGCCCCGGAAGAGGATGGGAATGAGAAACGTGCCCCCCAGAAGGACGCCCAGCGCCACGGCGTGGCCGAATCGATCCTGGATCGCCGGGGGAAGCGGGAATGGATAGAGCAACAGATAGGAGAGGAAGAGGAGCGCTCCCCCCAGCATCCAGCCGCGTCGCAGGATCCACGGCCGGTGAGGATTGCCGCGAACGCGTAGAGCTTCCAGGGGGGCGATGCGGCCGGCCTGCCAGGCGGGGATAGCGGTCGCGATCAGCGTCATGGAGATCCCCACCACGACGCTGGTCACCAGACCCGGGAGAGGGACGTGAACCTCGCGAACCTCCTGGGCGAGGAGGAGCTCCATCATCCTGATGAGCCCCCGGGCCAGCAGGAGCCCGGCGCCGACCCCGAGCAGTGAGCCCAGGCAGCCCAGCACGGTGGCCTCAGCCAGGATCTGTTCCATGACCTGACGCCGCGTCATGCCCACGGTGCGCAGCATGCCGATCTCCCGCGTCCGCTCCACCACGGTCATGGAGAAGGCGTTGAAGATGAGGAAGGCACCAACGAAGAGCGCCACCACCCCGAAGAAGTTGAAGCCCATCTGGTACCCGTCGAGCATCTGGGTGACCCGCCTACCTCTGGCGGCGGGATAGGTCACCACGTATTCGTCCCCCAGCCGTGCTTGAAGGTTGCCCTTCAGCTCGTCCAGCCTGACGGCGCTGGTGGCCTGCGGTGCTGCCACGATGTCGATCTGATCCAGATCGCCGACCCGGTCGAAGATCCTCTGGGCCGCCCGCAACGGCAGAACCCCAAAGGCGCCGTTGTTCAGCTGCCCGGCGCCCTCCTTCGATATGAGGCCGACCACGCGCACCTTCTCCACCCCCTGAGGGGTGACCAGCTGGACGTCGTCCCCAATCTGGATGTCCTTGTCGTGGGCGTAGTCCTCCACCAGGACGACGTGTCGGGCGTCGAGATCGGCCGACAGGAACCGACCGTCGGTCAGCTTGTACTCCCGGGCCTCGACGTCGAGAGCTGGATCGATGCCGTAGAGGGTGAGCCCACCGGCTACGGCGCCAAAGAAGCTGATGTCCATGGGGGAGGACCCCTCCGTGGACAGGGAGGTCTGAGCCTGGACGGAGGGGACGGTGGTGCCCACATCGGGCATGGTGACGATCCGGCGGAGGGCGATCTCGGGGAACCCGCCCTCCCCTGCGTCCTGGCTGGTGATGACGAGATGGGCCTTCCCGGACGCCTCGCTGAAGAGGGTGGTGATGGCGTCAAGCGTGCTCAGATTGGTGATGCTGATGGCGAGGATGACGGCCACGCCGAGGACGATGGCAGACAGGGTGAGGATGGTGCGCGAGGGTCGCGCCCACAGGGAACGGAGGGGCAGGAGCACGATGTGCACGATGGGCAGCTCCTCTCGTCAGCTCGGGTGGGAGGGCGTGATCTGTGCCGACGCCCGGCCCAGCGGTCGGCCACGGCGATTCCAACGCATGTGTGGGCGGGATTCTACAGCGTATCCGCAGTCTTGTCAATCCTTTTTGCAGCTCCAGGAAGAAGGCCAGGGCCCCAAGGTCGAACACGCCGCAGCTGTCGCCGCCAGCCGCCAATCGCTCTCCCCCTGGGGCCCCCAAGTCCCTCTCTCCCCAGGGGGGAGAGGTCAGGTGAGGGGGGAAGCTGAAGTCGCCACACCCCCTCACGTTCCCACGTCCCCTACCGGCTCCCGACCCTCTCGAGACAGCACATAGGTGAACGCCAGCCCCAGCAGGAACGTCATCACCGTATTCACCGCCCTCACCAGCACAGCCGCCACCACGCCTTCCCCAAAGCTGATCCCGATCAGGCGCGATCCGAAGCCAACCGCAGCTTCAGCCAGCCCGGCGGTCGCTGGCGTTACACTGGTGATGAACGTCAGCGTGTACAGCGCACCGACCAGGAGAGCTGGCAACAACCCCACATCCACGGACAACGCACGATACGCGACGAACAGCTGTGCCCCGTGCGCCACGCAGCTCGCAACGAACAGCATCACGATCTGGCGAAGGGATGCTGACTTCTCTTTGAGCAGCTTCCACCCATCCACCGCCCTCCTGAGCACCTCCACGAACCGGTTCCCCGAGGCCGGTATCGACAGCGGCACCTTCAGGACGACGGTGGTGATGATCGTGAGACCCAGAAAGCCCGCCAGCACCCCAAGGTCGAACACGCCGCTCCCGAGGGCCATCGGGAGAGCGAGGGCGGTTCCAGTTCCGGCGACGGCCAGGATCTCGAGCGGGTAGCTGGCCAGCAGGACGGTGACAAAGCGTGTGTAGGACAGCCCCTCCCTCTTCTTCAGATACAGAGCCTTCATCGCCTGACCGCCCTTCAGGGGAACCAGATAGGCGGTCATCGTCCTGGCTATCTCCAACCCTACACATGCTCTGACCGGCAGATCGACGTCGAATAATGTCAGAAACAGCTGCGTTCTCCGCCCCGCGAGCACCATGAGAACCATCCACAGGGCCGCGAGGCATACCAGCGAGCCCACGTCTACGTCTAGAAGGCCGGCGAAAAGCTCCCGGTTGTGCCAGGCGTAGATCAGCAGCGCACCCAGCGCCAGAATGGTGACGGCGATGGAAAGAATCTTCTTCAACAACTCAGTGACTCCTTTTCGGCCGGCGCTGTGGTGGGCCGGTGGTGCGCGCCGGCATCGTGACCCCGGCCGCGCGCGTACGGCCGCATCTCCCCGCATTATACCGAAACACCATCCTACCCGCCAGGATCTTACCCCCCTCACCTAGCCTCTCCCCCCAGGGGGAGAGGGATGGACGGCCCCTCACGGCGCTGAAGGCGCCTGGGCGGAAGGCCACCCAACTTGCCCGACCCCCAAGCCTCCCGTATAATCCGTCTCACTCACCACCACGGGCCCTACCCCACGCCCACACCCGCGCGATGTCCCCACATCGCCAACAAAGGAGCCTTCAATGAAACGACGCAGACTGGGGACCTTGATCCTCCTGTTGTGCCTGTCGGCCGCCATGCTGCTGGCGCTCGATCTCGCCTTCCGCGCCTCGGCGGCCTCGGAGCCGCGCCCTCTGGACGCCGCATCGCCCCCGCCGCCGCGGGGCCTCCGCGCGCCGCAGACCGACTTCGCGGAGGCGCCTTCCGACCCCACCACCTCCACCCAGGGCGACGTCGCGCCCCAGGGCGTGTCGGACGCCGGCGACGTCCTCGGTGTGTTCACCAACACCTGGTCACACAGCGGCATCGGCCTGGTCTTCGACCCGGTGCGAAACCAGGTGCGGTACGCTCACGAGAGCCAGTCGAGCGCGCACAATCCGACGATCTACGACATCGATCGTGTGGCTCACACCCCCCTCCTCAGCATCGCGCTCTCGGTGAAGAACCCCGGCTGGCCCTGGTCGCTCGACAACCGCACCGGCGTGGCCTACGATTTCAACACCGACACCTATTTCCTCCCCGACTACAAAGGGGACCTGGCCAACGCGGACGACAACATCGTGGAGATCACGCCGGACGGCATCATCCTCAACGCCTGGGAGATGGGCGACGACGCAGGCAGCAACGACAGCAGCGACGGGTCGGCGATCGACTCGATCATCGATATCGCCGTCGTGCCCGGAGCGCCGACCCGCTATCTCGTGACCGCCGCCTACGACGGCAGCATCGTCTACGAGATCGCGCTCACGAAGACGGGTACCTGGTGGACGCCCAACTCCTGGTCGACGCTGACGACCTACACCGTCCCCGGCCTCACCGACAACCTGGGCATCGACTACGACGCCGAGAACCAGCGACTCTACCACTCAGGCTGGCACACGACCACCGTCGTGGTAACCGACCTGAGCTGCACCCCGGTCGAGTCCTTCACCTGTCCCAGCCAGGCCGGCTACCACAGCGGCGTCACCTACATCGAGGGCAGCGACCCGCCGGAGGTGTGGGTGACCAACTTCACCGACGACCGCACGACGCGCTGCGAGGCCCCGGGGGTCGGGCCCACCG
>JAWLCP010000110.1:4708-8527 GCA_041687115.1 Anaerolineae bacterium | reverse complement strand
GACGGAACCGGAAGAGACGCCGTCCGAAGAGACATCGACGGAAGAACCGTTGACGGAAGAGGCGTCGGAGGGAGAAGCGCCCTCACCGACGGCAGAGATGGCCGAGCTGGCGAGGGAGTCCGAAGAGGAGGCTCTGGAGGACGCCGATCTGGCGGAGCCTGAAGACGGTCGAGCATGGTACGTGATCCACTGCTACTCCGGCCGAGAGCAGAAGGTCAAGCACAAGCTGGAGCGCCGTATTCGATCGCTGGGGATGGAAGACAAGGTCTTCCAGGTGGTCGTGCCCACCGAGGACGAGATGGAGCTGCGTCAGGGGGAGCGCCGGACGGTTGAGCGTCGCATCTTCCCCGGATACCTGCTGGTGCAGATGATCCTGGACGACGAGTCCTGGTACGTGGTGCGCGACACACCGGGTGTGATAGGCTTCGTGGGGATGGGGGATCGGCCAACTCCGCTGCGCCCGTCCGAGGTGAGCGGGATCATGGAGCGCATGGAGGCGGAGGCACCGAAGATCAAGGTCTCATTCGAGCCGGGCGAGAAGGTGCGCATCGTCGACGGCCCATTTGACGGGTTCATCGGTATGGTGGACGAAATCGACATGGAACGGGCAACGGTGCACGTGATGGTGTCTTTCTTCGGCCGCGAGACGCCGGTGGAGCTGGATTTCCTGCAGGTCGAGAAGATCTGAGGGGGCGCTCAGCGGTTCGCGAGCGCCTTTTGTTTCTAGCGTTGGAACGTGGAGGACGCGAGTCACCACGTGGTAAGCACTAGTTTGAGGTAAATCATGAAGAAAGTAAAGGCAGTCGTCAAGTTGCAGATTCAGGCCGGCAAGGCCAACCCAGCCCCGCCGGTGGGGCCGGCGCTGGCTCAGCACGGCATCAACTTGATGCAGTTCTGCAAGGCGTACAACGCCCGCACCGCCGGTCAGGCGGGGAATATCATCCCCGCTGAGATCACGATCTATCAGGATGGATCGTTCGATTTCGTCCTGAAGTCGCCCCCCACGGCCGACCTGCTGCGGAAGGCAGCCGGCGTTGACAAGGGGTCGTCGGAGGCCAACCGCGAAACGGTAGGCACGATCACCCAGGACCAACTGCGGGACATCGCGGAGACAAAGATGAAGGATCTGAACGCCATCGATATCGAAGGCGCGATGCGCCAGATCGAAGGCACGGCGCGGAGCATGGGCATCGAAGTAGAAGGATAGAGAGTGGCCCACGGGCCACCTACAGCCGGCTTGTAGGTGGCCTGTAGACTGGGGCATTTGTGGGAGGGCACGGCCCGTTAGGACCACAGGGAGGAAACATGCGGAAACACGGTAGGCAGTATCGAGAGGCGTTAGAGAAGGTAGATCGCACGAACTTCTACTCGCCGCGAGAAGCGCTGGAACTGGTCAAGGAGACGAGCTACGCGAATTTTGACGAGACAGTCGAGACTCACTTCCGGCTGGGGATCGACCCCCGCCACGCTGACCAGCAAGTTCGTGACACGGTTCGCCTGCCCCATGGGCTGGGCAAAGAGGTAAAGGTACTCGTTTTCGCCGCCGGCGAGGCCGCGCGGATCGCGGAGAATGCCGGTGCCGACTACGTGGCGGACAGCGACGAATGGTTCGAGAAGATCGAGGGCGGCTGGATGGACTTTGACGCCGCGCTGGCGGTTCCCCAGATGATGGGCAAGGTGGGGCGCCTGGGCCGCTACCTGGGCCCCCGTGGCCTGATGCCAAACCCCAAGGCGGGGACGCTGGTGGAGGCCGACGACCTGCCCGAGATGATCGACGCCATCAAGGCCGGACGCGTGGAGTTCCGCGTCGACAAGCACGCGAACGTGCACGTGCCCATCGGCAAGGTCAGCTTCCCCACCGACAAGTTGCTGGACAACTTCGCCACGATGGTGGACGCAGTGGTGAAGGCGCGGCCGTCCGGGGCCAGCGGAAGGTACATCCGTAAGATCGTGGTGACCTCTTCGATGGGACCTGGCATCAAGATCGAGCCGACAGAGGCTCTGGCGATGGAGGCTGTGCTCTAGGGCCTCAGCAGTTGACAATTGCATAGCCACAGACAGCAGGCGCGCTCAAGAGCGCTTAATTGGGGCCTGCCGAGGCACGTGACGAACCTATCCCTGGAAGTGCGTCCCTGCGTCGGCACGGCCAGGGGTTTTTTCATGGTACACGAAGAAGGAGGTGAGGAAGTTTGGCCTTAACACGAGAGCAGAAAGTGGAACGCGTGGCGCGGTACGCGGAGCAGCTGGAGGAGAGCCGAGGGATCATCCTGGTCGACTACAGGGGGCTGAACGTGAGTGAGATGCAGACGATCCGCGGCAGCCTCCGGCCACTTGCGGGAGAGTTCCAGGTGGTGAAGAACCGCCTGCTACTCCTGGCGCTCCAGGAGCGTGGGATGTCGCTCCCCGATGAGTGGCTCACCGGCCCGACGGCGGTCAGCTTCTGTCGGGAGGAGATCCCGGCGGTGGCGAAGGCGTTGGTGGAAGCAGGAGAGAAGACGGATCACCTGAGCCTCAAGGGCGCATGGATGAACGAGTCGATCCTCTCTGCGGCACAGGTCAAGAGGATCGCGGAGCTTCCGTCGCGCGAAGTGTTGCTGGCACAGGTGCTTGGGACGATCCACGGGCCAGGGCGACAGGTGGCCGGGGCGATCGCCAGCGGCGTGCGCCAGGTGCTGAACGTTCTGCAGGCCTACGTGGACAAGATGGAAGAGGGAGGCACCGGCGCCGAGATGGAGGCGGCGGCCGAGCCTGCCTAGATACGTTCAAATCGACGAGAGCATTTGGTAGATCGGAATCGAGCATTGCTCATTAGCGAGGAGGATATTCTAAGATGGCAGACCTAGAGCAGATTGCAGATCAGATTAGCGAGCTTTCTTTGCTGGAGGCGTCTCAGCTGGTGGAGATGCTGGAGGAGAAACTCGGCGTGAGCGCAGCAGCCCCTGTTGCGATGGGCCCGATGCCGGGCGCAGCCGCTGCTGAACAGGAGGCAGAGGAAGAGAAGACGGAGTTCGACGTAATGCTGAAAGAGGTTGGCCCGAAGAAGATTCAGGTCATCAAGGCCGTCCGCCAGCTCACGTCGCTGGGCCTCCGAGAGGCGAAGGAAGTGGTCGACGGTGCGCCTACGGCCGTGCTGGAAGCGGTCGCCAAGGAGGCTGCCGAAGACGCGAAGTCGCAGCTGGAGGAGGCTGGCGCGGTCATCGAGCTGCAGTGATCGACGCAAGACCAAGAAGCGAGTCTCGGCTCCCCGCTGTGGGGAACGTCTGATGGCGTGCAGAGCCGCCCCCATTGTGGGGCGGTTTTGCGCTCCAGAGGATCGGCGAGCCTGAACGACGGCAAGAGCATAGGAGATAGAGACTGAATCCAATACTGGTGCAAGTTGGCCCCATCGTCATACACACCTACATTGCCCTGATGTATCTGGGGCTGGGGGTGGGCAGCGTACTGGCGATCCTGGAGGTGCGCCGGCGAGGGCTGGAGGTGTCGGGCGTGGTGGACGCGGCGCTGGCAGCCGGGGTGGGGAGCCTGCTTGTGGGCCGAGCCGTGTACGTAGGCTTTCATTGGGCCTACTACGGAAGTCACCTGGGGGAAGCGATACGCGTCTGGGCAGGCGGGCTGGCCTGGCAGGGAGCCCTCATCGGCGGGGTGGTTGGAGCCGCAGTGGTCACGGCGACCCAGGGCGCGTCGCTTCCCACGATGCTGGACGTGATGACGCCTGGGGCGGCATCGCTGGCGACGTGCGGCTGGCTGGCCTGCCACGCGGTGGGCTGCGCCTACGGGGTGGAGACCTACCCGGGACAGGGGCTGCTGTGGACGCTGAGC
>JAWLCP010000110.1:0-4608 GCA_041687115.1 Anaerolineae bacterium | reverse complement strand
CCCACAGCGTTCACGCTGGACTACATCGAATACCCCGAAGGATCGGTACTGATCGAGATGGGCAGCACCCGGGTGCTGTGCAACGCGAGCGTGGAGGAGGAGGTACCCGCCTGGATGGCGGGGAGAGGCAGCGGCTGGCTGACGGCTTCGTACGCGCTCCTGCCGCGCTCCACGCACACGCGCACCCCCAGGGAGACAGACGGGCTGGGCGGACGGACGCAGGAGATCCGGCGTCTCATCGGCCGCTCGCTGCGGGCAGCTGTGGATCTGGAGCGGCTGGGTGAGCGGCTGGTGATCGTGGATTGCGACGTCCTGCAGGCCGACGGCGGAACGCGGACGGCCTCGATCACCGGCGGGTACGTGGCGGTGGCCCTGGCCGTGGGGCGGCTGGCGGCAGATGGTCGTGTGGCTCCAGAGACGTTGAAGAGCCCCGTGGCCGCGGTGAGCGTGGGCATGATCGACGGAGACATCCGCCTGGACCTGTGCTACGAGGAGGATCGCGATGCCCGGGTGGACCTCAACGTGGCAATGACGGCGGGAGGACGCCTGATCGAGGTGCAGGGGACCGCCGAAGGGGAACCTTTCCCGCGTGGGGCACTGAACGAGATGCTGGATCTGGCGGAGCGCGGCGTGGCGGAGATCGTGCGGCAGCAACAAGAAGCGCTCCGCTCATACGGCGCCATCTCTGGCGAAGCGGGGGGAGCGCGCTGAGGGCGCAAGCGTGAGGGGCTCCGGCTTCACCGACCGACAGCGGCGCATCGTTCTTGTGATGGTCCTCATCATCGCGGCGGTATTCGCCCTGCTTGCCGGCTTCATCGTCACGTCGTGGGAGAGTTTCAGGCAGGCCGTTGCAGCGGTGACACCGTCTCCAGCGGGTACTCCGCAGGTCGCGGCGACCCACACGCCGCTGCCGACCCCGTCCCCGACCCCTGCCGCCACACCCATGCCAGAGGAGGGGATCTGGTCTCAGGTGCGGGCGGCACGGCTCTTCGATCAGATCGCGCACCAGGTAGAGACGGAGCGAGCCCTTTCGCCGCGGGCAGAGGTGCCGCTGAGTTTTCTCGGCAGGGAGGAGATGGCCTCGATGCTGCGTCAACTCTACGTGGAGAGAGACCTGGCATCTGAACTGCGACCCTACGCCGTCCTGGGATTGGTACCCGAGCAGCTAACGTCGATCGACGTGCGAGTGTCGGCAGGCATCTACGTGCCGGAGCACGAGCAGCTCACTGTGTGCACGGACCAGCCGGAGGGGGATGGGAACGCGCAGACGCTCATGGCCCACGCCTACATCCACGCGCTGCAGGATCAGCACTTCGATCTGGAGGCGGTGATGGCGCGGGCGAGGACCGTGGACGAGAGGCTGGCTGCGGAGGCGTTGATCGCGGGAGACGCCACGCTGGCGACGGCGCTGTACCGGTATGGAGACCCTGCGTCGGCGGATTGGACGGGGCTGACAGAGTTGATCGTCGCAGCAGAGCAGCCACGATACAGCGGCGAGTTGACGGCCAGGACGTCCTGGCCGGGCAGCGAGGCCTGGAGGAGGCTGGAGCGGTTCGCCAATTGGGAGGGGCGGATGTTCGTGGAGACGTTGTTCGAGCGCGGGGGCTGGGACGAGGTCAACCGGGCCTACGGGGATCCTCCGCGATCGACGGAGCAGGTCCTGCATCCGTCCCGCTACCTCGAAGAGCGGGACGAGCCCCGGCACGTGGTCGTGCCTGATGTGGGCAGCGTCCTGGGAGAGGGATGGGAGAAGGGGCTGCAGGAAACGCTCGGAGAATTCGTCATCGGTCTGTACCTGGACCAGGTGCTCCCGAAGGAGACGAGCTGGCAGGCTGCAGAGGGATGGGATGGGGACACGCTGGTGGTGTGGGAGCGGGAGGGGGGGCGGCGGGTGCTGATATGGCGGACGGTGTGGGACAGCAGCGCCGACGCGGTGGCGTTTGCACACAGCCTGGCGACGCTGACCGAGCAGCGTCACGTACCAGCGGGTCCGTTGAGCCCGCCGCGAGGGCTAGAGGGGCAGTGGTGGGAGACCGGCGCAGGGACCGTTCACGTATGTCGCACCGCACGATACGTGCTCTTCGTGCAGGCCCCGGACGTCAACACGGTCGTGAACGTGGTCAGCGAGCTGCCGTGACGGATCCAGGCGCCGGAGCGTAGGGTACGAGGAAGCCGCTCCGAGGCGAGAACGGGGATCGGTCTTGGGCAGCGCCGGTCTGCAGCCCCACGGAGCCTCTGAGCAGGGAACCGGGTCGGGTTGAGGTGAGGGGATGATCTAGGCCCATGAAAGTCGTGAAGTGGACGACGGTGCTGGCTATCGCCGCCGCAGTTGCGGGCCTGGCCCTCGGCTGGAGCGTCCCAGCCGTGCTCGGTCTCCGATGGTGGGTGGAGGGACGGTACCGTGCACAGGTCTACCGGGATCTGGAGGCGATGCCGCCGCGGCCCGTCGCGCTGGTGCTGGGGGCCGGACTGTGGTCTGACGGGTCGCTGACACCGATCCTGGCGGATCGGGTGGCGACGGCGGCGGATCTCTACCAGGCGGGAAAGGTGGAGAAGCTGCTGTGCAGCGGGGACAATCGACGCGTCGACTACAACGAACCGGCGGCGATGAAACGATACGCGGTCCAGCTGGGGGTGCCGGAGGAGGATCTGGTGCTGGACTACGCGGGGCGGCGGACGTACGATAGTTGCTACCGGGCGCGGGCGATCTTCGGGGTGGAGCGGGCAGTAGTGGTGACGCAACGCTTTCACGCAGCACGGTCGCTCTACACTTGCGAGGCGCTGGGCGTGGATACGGTGGCGGTGACGGCAGACCGCAGGGTGTACGCCGCGCGGCGGGTGGTGTGGGAGACGCGGGAGTATCTGGCGCTGGTGCTGGCGTGGTGGGACGTCAACGTGCGGCGTCCGACACCGGTGCTGGGGGAGCCGGAGCCGATTGAGGTGTCAGCGGCCGATTGAAGGCACGGGCCGCACTAAAACCTTGAGACGTCTGTACGTTGGAACGTTTCAACGTTAGAACGTTAGGAAGTTGGGAAGTTGAAACGTTGGGACGTTAGTGGGAGCTCCCCGCCCTTTGACCCGCCACTTCGCCGATTCGACTAGCTGGGCATCGACAGTAGGCCTCCCCGCAGAAACTTGTGTCTTGTCAAGTGGTGTAAATTTGGTGCTCCATGCTGAGTGTAAAGGATCGTAGTCGTAGTAGTCGGGGTTGTGGGAATGTGGGCAACCCACGCCTTTCGGGTTGTCCACATTTCCACAACCCACCCGCGTCTCTATCAGTGGATCGGAGCCAGCCGCAATGGGCTGGGCAGCACCTGTCCATCCTCGGCTGGTTCGTACAGCTTCCGCATCGATTCGAGACTGAAGTAGCGCCGCCCAGCCTGCCACTCGTCGTGGACCTCAATCAGGACGGAGCCCACCAGACGCAGGACCGAGGCCGCGTTGGGGAAGATCCCCACCACGTTCGTCCTGCGCTTCACCTCTCGGTTCACCCGTTCCAGCGGATTGGTGGAGTAGATACGCGACCAGTGCTCCGGCGGGAACGTCATATAAGTCAGGACATCGTCTTCCGCGGCGACCAGCACTTCGGCCGCCTTAGGCCATCGCGTCTCCATTGCCCTCACCACTTCGGCCAGTTGTTGCCTGGCCGCTTCCTGGCTCGGTTGCGCGAAGACGGTGCGGATGGCGGCCGCCACGATCGACTTATCCCTCTTGGACACATGAGCCAGCACGTTGCGCATACAGTGGACTCGGCAGCGTTGCCACGCCGTCCCTGTGAGCACCGTGGCCATCGCCGCTCTGAGCCCCTTGTGGGCGTCGCTGATCACCAACTGCACCCCTTTCAGCCCTCGCGCCACCAGCCCGCGCAGGAAAGCCGTCCAGAAGGCCTCTTCCTCGCTGCCACCGATGTCTATGGCCAGGATCTCTCGCTCACCTGTCTCTCGTACGCCAATCGCCAGCACCACGGCCATACTCACAATGCGATGGTTCTGTCGCACTTTCAGGTACAGCGCGTCCAGCCACAGGTAGGGATAGTCAACCTCCAACGGACGATTGCGGAAGGCCTCGACCCCTTCGTCCAGTTCCTTGCAGATGCGCGACACCTTGCTCTTGTCGACACCTGTCAGCCCCAGAGCTTGCACCAAGTCGTCGACCTTCCGCGTGCTCACCCCTTCCACGTATGCCGACTGGATCACCGCGAGCAACGCTCGCTCCGCTCGGCGTCGCGGCTCCAGGAAACTGGGATAGTAAGAACCCTTTCGCAGCTTCGGTATCTGCAGTGGAATCTCGCCCACCCTCGTCTCCCAGACCCGGTCCCGATATCCGTTCCGGTGGTCCTGGCGGCTCTCGCTCCGCTCGTACCTTCCTGCCCCGACCCGCTCGCTGACCTCCATCTCCATCAGCGCTCGGGTCATCACCTCGATCATCGTCCGCAAGAAATCAGGTTCCAACTCCATCAGCGTATTGCGCAGATACTCAGCCGGTGCTATAGTCCTCTTGGCCATCGGATGCCTCCTTTATGTGTGTATGTCCGTGATACTCACATGGATGCACCCGGTGGCTTCTTTTGTCAAGCCTCCAATTTACACCACTTAATGAGACATTATC
>JAWLCP010000109.1:0-8621 GCA_041687115.1 Anaerolineae bacterium | reverse complement strand
CCAAGGCGGACAGCTTCGGTCCAGAGCCGTGCACCCTGGCACGCGATCGCACACACGAAGCCTCAGCGCACGGCTTCCCGATCTTTTCTGCCCCTCAACGGGCGGAGTAACCGTGTCTCAGGCTTCGACTCCATCGCGGGGCTACTGCCAACCAGCACCCGAGAGACGAGCACCATCAGGCCTACCTCTCCCATCAACCACAGCAGCTGGAAAGGCATCTGGCTTGCCTGCATCTCTACGACGGAGGTACCGCTCAGGCGGAGGATCAGGCTGACCAGATTGACGATCTCCTCCCACAGAGCGATGATGAAGACGTCCACCGCGAGATCCTTGAGCAGCGGCCGGACAGTCGCCATGGTCAGGGGAGGGCAGCGGAGGGGAATACCCTCCAAGCGGAGAAGAATCAGGCGCCCAGTGAAGCCGAGCACGGCAAAAATGAGGACCGGAAGGAGAGATCGGTCTGGCGGTGCGACGGTCAGGCCCAGCCCTCTGGGCCCTCTTCTGTCAAGCCGGAAGTTGAGGAAGACGACCAAGGGCAACACAATCACAATCGGGTGGATAGGAATGAGGCCAAGCACACAGCCGATCAAGACGGGGATCTGCGCCACGTATACGATGAGGGGCCACAGTACCTCTCGTTTGACCTGTTTCCGCATCAAGGCAGTCTCCTTTTCTCTTGAAGAGCTCCAAGACATCGTGGCACCCTCTGGCACCTACTCCGCCGACGAGAGGTCCGAGATGCCATTGATGGAGCTCGCCCATATGGTCCCGTCCGGCGTTGCGAGGACAGACCAGATCTCGTTGTCCACCAGCCCGTGCGCGGCCGTGTAGCGGACGAACGACGTGCCGTCGAACCTGGAGATCCCATTGTCCGCGGCTCCGATCCAGACCGTCCCGTCGGAGGCAACGGTGATGCAGGAGAGGACATTCTCCGCGAGCCCATCGGCGGTAGTATACGTGATCCAGGATCCACTGTCATAGCGGGAGATGCCGCCGCCGAAAGTGGCGAACCAGAGAGCCCCATGCGGCGCGACGGCGATAGCTCGGACGCGGTCATCTGCCAGGCCGTCGGCCGTGGTATACGTCGCCCAGACCTCCTCCCCGCCTTGCCCGCAGGTTGGTGAAGGGTCGAAGCGGGAGACCCCGCTACCAAACGTGCCGAACCACAGAGAGCCATCAGGATGCACAGCAGCGGAAAGCACACGATCGCCAGCCAGGCCATTGGCGGTCGTATACGTCGTCCAGCGCGCGCGGCGCTCCCCTGAGCCTGGCGACGAGTCAAAGCGAGAGACACCGCCGTAGGTAGCGAACCAGAGAGTTCCATCACGACCCACGGCAATGTCCTGCACGCGATCGTCGACTAGGCCGTCCTCGGCCGTGTAGGTCGCCCAGACCTCCCCGCCCTGCCGTGAGACCGCGGAAGGGTCAAAGCGCGAGACACCAGCGCTGCGCGTGCCAAGCCAGACTGAACCGTCCGGGGCCACGGCGATGCACTGGACGTTCTTACTCGGCAGACCATCGTCCACGCCATACTCGGTGCGTGATTGGTCCTCAAGGTCCCATCGAAGAACACCATTGAGGGTGGCAGCCCACAGGTGCCCTTCTTGATCGAAAGCCATGTCGGTCACGTGCTTGACGTCGCTAAAGGTCGTCCACCTGCCGGGCGATGTGGTGGGGCCAAAGCTGCGTTCATTCGCGGGGGGCGCGGGCGACCTCGTAGGTCCCTTGGCCGTGTCTAGAGTGGAAAAGGTACCCACGCGGAGGCACTGACACGCAGTCAGGGCAGCGCAGATTGCGGCCAGAAACCAGATCAAGCACAGAGCTCGACGAGTGTACATCTTCGCGAACAAGGGAGTTCGCGCGATCAGCGCACAGGCCCGGGTCGGACGGGCAGTTCGTCTGCCGGCAAGTATATGTCCTTCAGCCTGAGTGCTCACGACAGCCCCCTGTGGTGACAGCCAGGAGCTGAGCGCTCCCTGTTCCCGAGACAGGGAAAGGGATCGCAAGCCCGGGAATCCTGAGTCGCTCAGCACATCCATTATAGCAGAACGAGAGATATGTTGCATCGGTGATCCCTCGCCTTCGGGCACACGGGACGTTGTGGAAACCCACAATGAGCGAGCGGGTGCGATGCCGAGGAAGTGCTCAGGCCCCTGCGTACGGAATCTCCACAGGCCTGGAATGCGGGGCTCACCGATGCGCCTGACGGGAGACTGGTCTATCATGAGGGCGACCACTTCTTGCTAGGGGGCAGAGCAGTCCCACCCGGACTGCTCTGCCCTCTAATATCGGTCCACACCGCACCTGTCGTGGTAGGTTATGGATCTGGTGCCGGGTTGAACCTACTCAAAGGAGGTGAGACCAGAAGAAGACAGGAACCTATCGAGCCACTGTTGATACAAGTTGTTTGGAAGACGCAACTAAATAGGAGGAGGAGAACGACATGCTTCGCAGAAAGTGGTTCGCGGCACTACTCAGTGTGGTCATGGTCGCGGGGCTCGCGGTCACGGCCTGCCAGCCGGAAGAGGTGATCAGGACGGTCGAGGTGACCTCACCTCCGGAGCAGGTCGAGGTGACCTCACCTCCGGAAGAGGTCGAGGTGACGGTGCCACCGGAAGAGGTCGAGGTCACGCCCGAGCCGGAGCCTGTCGACCGGAAGGGCGCTTGGGTGGACACGGTGATCATGTCGGAGGAACCGTCCTCGGATGCCGCGGTGACGCGGCTGGAGACGGGCGATCTCGACCTCTATGCGTACAGCATCTCCGAGGCCCCGATCGCAGAGAGGATCGCCGAGTCCGATGTCGTCGAGGCGTGGACATCGTACGGCAGCTACAACGAGCTGACCTTCAACACGGCTGGCCCGGAGTTCGAGGACGGCCGGCTGAATCCTTTCTCCGTCCCCAGAATCCGCGAGGCGATGAACTACCTGGTCGATCGGACGTACATCGCCGAGGAGATCTCGGGCGGTATGGCCATCCCGCGGTTCACGGCCATCAACTTCGCCTCTCAGGACACGGCCGTTCTGGCGGCCGAGATCTCGGCCATCGAGTTGCAGTATGCCTATGACCCGGATAGGGCCGCCGAGATCGTCACCGAGGAGATGGAGGCCCTGGGTGCCGAGATAGTGGACGGCACCTGGACGTACAACGGCGAGCCGGTCGAGCTCATCGGCCTCATCCGCGTGGAGGATGAGCGGACGGAGATCGGTGACTACTTCGCCAACCAGCTGGAGGATCTCGGCTTCACCGTGACCCGCGACTACAAGACGTCGCCCGAGGCCGCCACCTGCTGGCTCAGCGAGCAGCCCTCCGCGGGGTGCTTCAGCTACTACACCGGCGGCTGGGTCTCCACCGCCATCAGCCGTGACGAGGGCGGCAACTTCCTCTTCTTCTACACGCCGGATGGCTACACGGGCGTGCCGCTGTGGGACAACTACACCCCCACCGAGGAGTTCTACCAGCTCTCCCGTGACCTGGCCAACAACAACTTCGACTCCATGGAAGAGCGTCGTGACATGATGGCTGAGGCCCTCCGCATGTCGATGGAGGACTCGGCGCGGGTCTGGCTGAAGGACGACACGGGCGTGGCCCCCTACAGGAAGGAGATCGCGGTGGCCGGCGACCTCTCAGGGTCGGTCTACGGCGCATGGCTGTGGGCCCAGACGCTGCGGCGCGAGGGCGAGGTCGGGGGCTCGGTGAACATCGGCGTGCCGGACATCATGACGCAGCCGTGGAACCCGGTCTCCGGGTCCAACTGGGTCTACGACATGATGCCGGCGCGTGGTATCGGTGGTGAGGCCGTGGTGTACGATCCGTACACGGGCCTGTTCCGGCCGATGCGCCTCGAGAGCGCGGATGTCTTCATCCAGGAGGGCCTGCCAGTAGGGAAGAGCCTCGACTGGGTGAACCTGGAGTTCGTCGAGGAGAACGTGGTTCCGGACGACGCCTGGGTGGACTGGGACGCGGAGAACCAGGTCTTCCTGACCGCGGGCGAGGTGTACACCGAGACGGAGACGGCGAAGGCGAAGGTCGTCATGCGCTATCCCGACGACTTCCTGGAGACGGTGAAGTGGCACGACGGAAGCCCCTTCAGCCTGGCCGACATGATCTTCTCGGTGGCGCTCTACTTCGATCGCGCCAATGAGGACAGCGCCATCTTCGACCCGGCCGCGGTGGGCGATTTCACCGCCTTCAAGCAGGCCTTCAAGGGTTGGCGCGTCACGTCCGAGGACCCGGTCACCATCGAGTACTACACCGACGCCTACGGGCTGGACGCCGAGAACAACGTCAACAACTTCCGCGCCATGTGGCCGGACAACCCGGACGGCATGTATGACCAGGGAGGTGGTGCCTGGCACAACATGACGGTGGCGTGGCTAGCGGAGTCTGAGGGAGAGTTGGCCTTCTCGGACAGCAAGGCGGGGGAGCTTGAGGTCGAGTACATGAGCTTCATCGGCGGTCCGAGCCTGGAGATCCTGAAGGCGAAGCTGGATGAGGCGCAAGAGGCGAACGTGATCCCCTACGCGCCGACCCTGAGTCAGTACATCACCGAGGAAGAGGCTGCGGCCCGGTACGCGAACCTGCAAGAATGGTACCGCCGCCGCGACCACTTCTACCTCGGCACTGGGCCCTTCTTCCTGCAGCAGGTCTTCCCCGTCGAGGGGACACTGATTCTGCAGAACAACCCCGAGTACCCCGACTATGCGGACCGGTGGGCCGCGTTCATCGAGGCCCCCATCCCGGAGGTCGTGGTGGACGGGCCGGGGCAGGTGGACATCGGCGAAGAGGCCGCGTATGACGTGTTCGTCGACCTCGAGGAGGGCGTCCCGTACCCGGTTGAGGACATCGCCATGGTCAAGTACCTGGTCTTCGACGCCACCGGCGAGCTCGCCTTCCAGGGCGACGCCGAGGCGGTCGAGGACGGCTACTGGCAGGTGGTGCTGGATGCGGACATCACGGGCGCGCTCGAAGCTGGCTCTAACCGGCTGGCGGTGATCGTCGTGTCTGAGAACGCGCTCGTGCCCGTGCGCCGGACCCTCGAGTTCGTGACCCAGTAGGCAGGGCTGCCGACCAACGGTCCCGGAGGGTTGACGTCTATCCCTCTGGGACGGGTCGGAGGCAGCACGAGCATACATGACGTCAGACGGTCTGAGACGGAAAGGGGGGCGGGGCCTCACTCGCCCCCCTGCACCTGTACAGTGAGATGCATTGAGGCAGAAGTCGCCTGGTGGTTGGATGATTGCACAGAGATGTGGGGAGAAGCCTCAGAGACACACCAGGAAAGCACTCTCTGCCGCTCCGTGTGATAGAGGCGTCATCCTTGCCTTGATGCACCTAGGTCTGAGCATAGAAAGCGAGGAGCAAGATGAGTGATACGGCGTTGACCATGACCGGCGAGGGAGCTCCCCTGGAGCGGGAGACGACTGGCTCCGGCACTCTCTCCCGCGTTGCCAAGTATACGCTGGTCAGATTGGTGGTGCTGTTCTTCACCGTCGTGGTGGGGATCTATCTGGTCGTGCTGGTCGCGAACATGGGTGGATACGTCGACGAGATTCGAAAAGGGAACATCCATCAAACGATCTCGCTGCAAATCTCCCAAGATCAGAGCGCGGAGATGAGAGCCCTGAGCGCCGAGGAGAAGAAGGAGCTGATCCGGGAGAGGGTAGCTATCGAAGTGAAGCGCCAGGGCCTGGACAGACCCTTCCTCGTGCGCAGTTTCGGTTTCCTCAGAAACGCCCTCACGCTTGACCTGGGGTTCGCCACCGACCTGACGAGTGACAGCGGGTCGAAGCAGGTCCGTCTGATCCTGCTGGAGCGGCTGCCGCCCACGTTGGTGCTGTGGGGGGCGGCGAACCTGACGCTGTTCTTCGTCAGCCTCTTCTCTGGCCTTTATCTCTCGAGGAGATACGGCAGTTTTCTGGACAAGCTGGTCATTGCGCTGGCGCCCACCTCCTCGGCGCCGGCCTGGTTCTACGGGCTCTTCTTGATCCTTATCTTTGCCGCGGTGCTGCAGATCCTTCCCTTCGGCGCGATGGTCGCTGCGCCCCCGCCGGAGTCGAAGCTGGGCTACGCCCTAAGCGTGGGCAGGCATCTGATCCTTCCCTCGGCTGCCATCGTGATCAGCTCCATCTTCCTGCAGATCTACAACTTCCGCACCTTCTTCCTGATCTACTCGAGCGAGGACTACGTGGAGATGGCGAAGGCGAAGGGGCTCTCCGATCGGGACATCGAGCGGCGGTACGTGCTGAGGCCGGTGCTGCCGACGATCATCACCCAGTTTGCCCTGCTGCTCATCTACGTGTGGATGGGGGCCACGATTCTGGAGACCGTTTTCAACTGGCCCGGTCTGGGACAAACGCTGTACGATGCCGTTGGCCTATATGACACGCCGGTGATCGTCGGCGCCCAGGTGATCTTCGCCTATCTCCTCGCCACCACAGTCTTTCTTCTGGACATCATCTACGCCCTGGTCGATCCCCGGGTGCGGGTTGGAGGGGAGGGGAGGACGAGATGAAGTCGCTCCGTGAGCTGGTACGCTATCCGACGGCCGTGATTGGCCTAGTGATCATTGCTGCGCTGATCGGTCTGTCGATCTATGCCATCGTGTCGATGCCCTACCGCGAAGCGGTGCGGCTCTGGCGGGGGGGCGAGGACGTCTGGTATCATACGCCGAAGAACGCAGCGCCGATATGGATGAACGTCTTCAGCAGGCAGAACCTCCCTGAGACGATATGGATGAGCAGCCGGGACGAGTCCGTTGATAAGACCGTCGAAGACGCTACGGGGGAGATGAAGAACATCGATTTCTCGTTTACGTTTGAGTATCCCTACGATGGGCTTCCGCGAGAACTGTCGATCTTCTTCGATGCCGAGTACGATGAGAAGCCGCCTCACGTCTCGCTCACGTGGTCGACCCCCGATGGCAGAGAGATCCGGGTTGCGGACAAGTCGGTGAAGGGGTCGGAAACCTACCGCGTCTCCCAGGACGACAGGCTTAAGCGGAGGCTCGGTGGGCAAGGGGTCCCGCACCAGGGGCTGTTCGCCGTCGATCCGAGGGCAGAAGTCCTGGTTCCACTGCAGGGAACCTACACGCTGCAGATCAGCGCGATCACGTTTGAGCCGGGGGCGGACGTGGATGCCGAACTCGTGATCTACGGTCAGGTGCACGGTCTGGCCGGAACCGACCACCGCCGCCGGGAGCTGTCGGTGGCGCTGCTGTGGGGGACGCCCGTCGCGCTCGCCTTCGGGCTTCTGGCGGCCGTCGGCACCAGCCTGACGACCATGATCATCGCCGGCGTGGGCACCTGGTTCGGCGGGTGGGTGGATGGGGTGATCCAGCGGATCACGGAGGTGAACCTGATCCTCCCGACCCTGCCGATCCTGATCATGGTGGGGACGTTCTACTCGAGGAGCATCTGGTTGATGCTGGGGGTGCTGATCCTGCTATCGATCTTCGGTGGAGGGATCAAGACGTACCGGGCGATCTTCCTGCAGGTGAAGGAGTCTCCGTACATCGAGGCTGCCCAGGCCTACGGCGCTAGCGACGGGCGCCTGATCTTCCGGTATCTGATCCCGCGTATCATCCCGACGCTGCTCCCGAATCTGGTCACGCTGGTTCCCAGCTTCGTGTTCACGGAGGCTGCGCTGGCCCTTCTGGGGCTGGGCGATCCGACCCTGCCCACCTGGGGCAAGGTGATCTACGGAGCCTACAGCTTTGGGGCGCTGTACCACGGATTTTACTACTGGATGCTGGAGCCGTCCATCCTCCTGATGGTGACGGGACTGGCGTTTTCGCTACTGGGTTTCTCCCTGGACCGCATCTTCAACCCTAGATTGAGAGGTATGTAGGCGTGATGTCAGAGAACGTTAGACTACTGCGCGTCGAGGACCTGCGGCTCTACTTCCGCACCGGGCAGGGGGTCGTGCAGGCGGTGGACGGCGTCGATTTTGAGCTGGGGATGAACGAGGCGGTGGTGGTGCTTGGCGAATCCCGGTGCGGGAAGACCTGGCTGTCCAGGGCCGTTCTGCGGCTGTCGCCGCGTGCTGGCTGCGCCGCTAGCCCAAGACAGGGCTCGCGGGGAAGCTCCGCGCTGAGGACTCATTGCACCGCTTCGGAGCTGTTTCCTCTTCCAACAGTCGCGGCAGGTTCTTAAGCTTGAGCTTCAGCTTCCTCTCCCAGGGCTCAAGCAGTAAGCCCCTGGGAGCGGCGTGAAGCGCACATCTCTAATTGGAGGTTTCGATGGGACGCATACATCCTGTCAGGCTAGTCGTCATCGGCTTCATCCTGGTTCTGTTGGGCTTCGTCGGTCCATTTCTGATGGTGCTGGGGATCGTTGACACCAGCTTCGCTTTCAGCTTTCTCTCCCACGCCGCCTCAGTGGGCGGCCTGTTTCTGGGCATCATCGGCACGGCGAGGTATGCGGGTACGCGCAGGGAGTGAGCGTGCGTGTGCAGCGGAGTGAGGCTGCGAAAAGGCTTAGCTCACCCTCTCAGCGCGCTCCTCTTCGCGGTCGGTCTTCTGTGTGGCATGGTGCTCTTCGGGACCGTGATCTGGGCCGATTTCGAAGCAGCGCTGTTCAGCCCAGCCATCCAACAGGATGCGCCGCTGCGGAGCCTGCGATG
>JAWLCP010000108.1:0-8622 GCA_041687115.1 Anaerolineae bacterium | reverse complement strand
TGCTACCAGGGCGGGCGGCTGGACGCACGGGACGAGACACTCACGACCGACGGCTGAGTCGTCCCCGTCGTGGTCCATTGCAGGAGAGAGGCGGCAAGACTGACCGGGGATGGTACTTCACGGCACCCACTGAACCTTGGGACATGATCGATGCTGTTCAGCCCGACTTGCACGATTAGAACATTTGTGCTATAAGAGGGCCTAGAGAGGGTGCCCACCGCTGCGGCGGACGCCACCCTTTGTGTCGTTCTCGGGAGACCACCCGGGCGTAGGGCACCCGTCCGGGCCCTCTCCCGACCACCACCGAACCAGGAGGAGGCATGAGGTCACAGAAGGCACAGCCCGCCGGGCCTGAGCGCAACCGGCGCTGCACCGCCACCTGCGCTGACGGCACCCCCTGCAGCGCCTGGGCCGTCCGCGGCACCGACCCACCCCTCTGCGCCGCTCACGGCGGCACGGATGCCCGCATAGGCGCGCCTCCGGGCAACACCAACGCCCTCAAGCACGGATATCACGCCAGCCGTGGGGTACCTTTGCTCCGTACAAAAAAGTTCCGAAAAACAAACCCTCCCACCGCTCAACCGGCTGTCTCGGCCTGACGCTGAAGGATCCGCAGGTGGATTGGCTGGGGCGGCGCCGCCGACTACGGATCGGGTGGGCGAACCTGTATGGGCTCCAGGGATAGGCTGTCGCCCCGATGCCCGGCGGCGCTCACGCCTAGGCGTTCTCCGGTGCGCAGATCGTACATGCCCACCCTCACGGTGTATCGGCCAGGGGGCGCATCGGGCGACAGGGAGATGGCGTACGTGTCGGTGATGAACTCGCCGGGCTGCCAGCACGTGGTGGGCAGGGTGTCCCCCACGGGCATGTTATCCTGCTGGCCCTGCAGCTCCCCTGTCTCGTCGACCAGATGTGTGAATACGGTGTACGGCCGTTCGGGCTGCCCCAGGGCCTGCCAGTAGAGGGTGAGGTCAACCGTCCCTCCCGCTTCTGCGACGGTCGGCTCCAGGTCGTAGCCGATGAGGGCAATGTCGTCCCCAAGCCGGGCCTCCAACGGCGTGCCGACCGTGGGGGCGCTGGTGTTCGGGCGACGGGGCTCGAAGCGGCGCATGCCCGTGGCATCCATGCGCACGAAGAGGCCAAAGAAAAACGTCTGAGCGGCCACCAGCGTTATGACGAGGGCGAACCGCAGCGGCCGGTCGCACCGGGTCAGGTAGTTCGCTGCCAGCAGGCAGACGACCGGCATCCAGAGCAACCACATCCTCCCCACCTCGCCCCGAACGACGCCGGACAGATCCACGATGAGGAGGGCAGCGCTGACGGCGAGGACAAGTCGGCTATCGGGCCCCACGGCCTGGGCGCCTCCGATGGCCGAGCGCCATGCCCGGCAGACTTCGGCAACCAGGAAGACGGCGATGGGGACGCCCAGGAACGTCAGGAAGTCGTAGAGATTCCAGCCCACCCACAGCCCGTACGATCTTCCCAGGTAGAGGTGGGTCGCCATCGACGTGGAGAACACGTCCCAGAAGGAGACCCCATAGGCGGCTTGATAGACGATCCAGATGGAGGCGGCCCCCAGGGCCAGCAGCGCCCAACCCCTCCAGGTCTCCTGCAGCCATCTCCACCAGGTTCTCGGTCCGGCTGAGAGCATGTGAGCCAGACCGTAGGCCCCCAGGGCCAACAGGATGGTCAGGTTGCCAAAGCTCATGAAGGAGGCCAGGGAGCACGAGAGGCCAGCCAGGAGGAAGAACCCCAATCGGCGACGCTCCAGGCCCAGGTGGAGCCAGTACAGAGACAGACACATCAGAAGGGGATAGAGCTGATCCCAGCGGATGGTGAAGACCGTGAGGGATGGAAGCACGACGTACAGGGCCGCCGCTCTCAGCGCTGCCCGGGAGCTGCTGACGCGCCTCCCGAGCAGGTAGAGGGGCACTATGGGCAGGCCGCTCAGCAGAGGTATGGTGATCTGGGCCAGGGCGCTGGCGATCTGGGCGTCCTCAAGACGCACGAACCACAGGGCGCGGCAGTTATAGGTGCGGAAGTACTGGGCCACGGCGTGAGCGACGGTAGGCAGCTGTTCCAGGGCCTTCCGCCATAACCAGATGTACAGGATGTCACCAGGGGGGTGAGTGGTGAGGTGACCGAATTGGGTGCTGATCATCTGGTCTGGATAGGTGCTGAGGTAGGCACCCAGCTCATCGATGCCCACCGCCGTCTGCCAGAAGCCATTGTGGCTCCCGATGGTGCGGTAGAGGTAGAACTCGAGCGGATATGGATAGCGCATGGACTTGAGGGCGAGCTGTATGGCCGGGGCCATCAACAGCAGAAAGCCCAGGAGGGCCCACTCACGGCGACGGGAGGAGCGACCGCCACCCCACCGCTCAATCCACCAGACGGAGAAAACGACGTAGGCGACCAGCAACGCGAGGGCGGGCCAGCATCTGCGCCGCACGCCGAGGCCCGGTGTACGGGCGTGCCACCGCCATTCCTCGTTTCCAAGCAGGTAGGGCGTGGCCTGTGTCGCCAGGGCAACCACGTAGATCGCCGTCAGCAGGACGGCCCAGACCGCGGGGCGACGGAGGAAGCGACGGATGTCCTGCAGCGACAGGTTGTCGGTATTGGCAGCCTTCACACGCTCTCCCTGGTCTCTCGGCGATCGTGCATGGTCTGCCCCTCAAGGGCGTCCGGAACGAGCACGAGAGCGAGCGGCACGGTACCGTCGTTCGGCCTGAGGCGCGCCCCACGTCCGAGCTCGCCCTGCCCTGCTGCAGTCGACGGGACGGGCCGGTCGGTCCGGTCGAGTGTCCCGTTACGCCGCACCCGCTGCGGCTCCTGGATGGGAGGCCTGCGACGAGGGGCACGACGACGGTGGGATATTCTAGGGGGAGTGGCGGGAGGGCGCAAGTTGCGGGTGCGGTGGGGGTGAGGGGCAATCACAGCCCTCAACCTGGGCTTTTGCCGTATATACGTAATGGTGTAGAATAGGCCTCGACCGTCGAAGACGCGGAGCGCTCAGAACCGGACATGCATCAGATCCACCGACAACAGTGATGCCTCGCCGAACAGAGACCCCGCACGCCCACGAAGGGGCCGGGCCCACGCCCGTCTCGCCGATCCACGGCGTGCGGGAAGCCGCCCGCTGGCGCCCTGCCCCACCCCGCCGGAGACCGGCCACCGCGAGGGGCGCGACCCCGTACATCGTGAGGAGGGGCAGTGGCTAGCAACGGGGTGGTGGAGGCGTTCACGGCGCTGGCAGCCCGGTACGAGGAGGAGATGGACCGTGAGCTGCGCATGTTGTGGGGCGTGGGATACGACGCCTTCGTGGCCAGGCTGACGGAGCTGGCCGCGAAAGCGCCGGGCGGCCGCGTCCTGGACGTCGCGACGGGGACGGCGCGGATCCCGGCAGCGATGGCCGACGGGAGCGACGGCACCGGCCGGATCGTGGGGCTGGACATCACGTGGCGCATGTTGACGCACGGGGCCGCGCGCCTGCGGGGTGCGGAGGGACGCCCGCGGATCGCGTTGGTGTGCGCGTCGGCGATGGCGATGCCGCTGGTCGACGGCAGCTTCGACGCGGGGATCTGCGGGCTGGGGATGCATCACATGGACGTGCCCACGGTCCTGGGGGAGATGCAGCGGGCGCTGACGGAGGGCGGGCGCCTGGTGCTGGTCACGGTCGGGGCCCGCCGGTACTGGCGCGCGGCCCCGGTGCGCGCGCTGATGCACGGGATGACGTTCCTCTACTTCACGCTGCGGGGCCGAGGGGCCCGTGCCCGCGCGGAGGCGGCGGCAACCCTCAACATCTACACGGCGGACGAGTGGCGCGAGATGGTGGCCGAGGCGGGCTTCGCCCGCATCGAGGTACGCCCGGAGTTCATCCCCCGCCGCCCCTGGTATCCGTACGGCCTGATCCTGAGAGCAAGGAAGGGGGACTGACGTGACGACGACTCTGGAGCTGTTCCGGCAGGGGCGGATGGACGAGATCTGGACGCGGCACTGCGGGTTCATCGACCTGAGCGTAGAGGAGTTCATGGACATCCAGGAGCGCCTGCTGCTGGAGCAGATCGGCCTATTGGGCAGCAGCGAGCTGGGACGGGAGATCCTGGGCGGACGGGTGCCATCGACGGTGGAGGAGTTCCGTGAGGTGGTCCCCCTGACGAGCTACCAGGACTACTACCCGTATCTGGCGGACAGGCGCGAGGACGTGCTGCCGCGGAAGCCCCTGTGGTGGCTGCACACCTCGGGGCGATCGGGTCCGGATTTCAAGTGGGTGCCATATACGGAGGAGGCGGCGAAGAAGCTGGGCGAATGTGGCATGACGACCATCATCTTCGCCTCGTGCACGCGGCCGGGGGAGTTTCTGTTCGAGGAGGGGGACACGATGTTATACGCGCTGGCGCCCTTCCCCTACATGTCGGGGGCGATGGCGCGGGGGTTCGCCCGGGAGTTCAGTTTCACGTTCCTGCCTCCGCTGGAGGATGCGGAGGCGATGGAGTTCCAGGAGCGGATCCAGGAGGGGTTCCGCCTGGCACTCCGCTCCGGGTTGGACGCGTTCAACGGGGTGGCGAGCGTGCTGGTGAAGATCGGCGAACAGTTCACGGAAGGGGCGGGCGGCCTGAAGCTCTCGACGTACCTGCTGGATCCCCGCGTGCTGGGTCGGATGGTGCGCGGCTTGATCCGCAGCCGGCTGGACGGACGGAGCTATCTGCTGCCCAGGGATCTATGGGACGTGAAGTGCCTGGGCACGGGGAGCACGGACACGGCGCTGTTCCGCTCCCAGATCGAGGAGCACTGGGGCAGGACGCCGATCGAGGCGTACGGGGCAACGGAGGCGACGGGGATCCTGAGCGTCCAGGCGTGGAACGCGAAGGGGCTGACGTTCTTCCCCGACGTGGACTTCCTGGAGTTCATCCCGGAGGCGGAGCACATCAAGAACAGGCAGGATCCAGGCTACCGCCCGGAGCTGTGCCTGCTGGACGAGGTGGAGGCGGGGCAGCGATACGAGCTGGTGATCACGAACTTCTGGGGCGGGGTTTTCACGCGCTACCGGGTGGGGGATCTGATCGAGATCGTCTCGCTGGGGGACGAGGAGATCGGAACCGATCTGCCGCAGATGACGTTCTACTCGCGGGCGGACGGGATCATCGACCTGGCGGCCTTCACGCGTCTGACGGAGAAGGACGTTTGGCAGGCGATTGAGGAGGCGGAGGTAGCCTACGCCGACTGGATGGCTCGCAAGGAGTACGCGTCGGAGAAGCCGCTGCTGCACCTGTATATCGAGCCAACGGAGCCGACGGAAGCGGAGGAGCTGCGGGAGAAGATCGACGCCGGTCTGGGCGAGATTCACAAGCCCTACGCCGAGTTGAAGGAGATGCTGGGCGTGGAGCCACTGAAGGTGACGCTGCTGCCCAGAGGGGCGTTCGCGCGATATTTCTTCGAGCGGCAGAAGGAGGGAGCGGACCTGGCGCAGCTGAAGCCGCCGCACATGAACGCAGCCGACGAGGTGATGGAGGTGTTCACGCGGTACATGGCCGATGTGTAGGGAGTGTGCCGGGGAGCGTAACGACGCGGCCGGGAGCACGTTAAGCCTCATGGAGGGAGCACCAGCGATCCAGACGCGAGGCATGCAACCGAAGAACAGACGATGAACGTTCACGTAGCGACGTCGATCGTCGCGCTCATCTATTACGTGGCGCTGACGGCGGTCACGGCAGAGCGCGGCTTGCGGATCCGGGTGGACCGGTTCTTCTTCCTCTATCTGCTCAGCATGGTGCTGTGGCAGGTGGCGTCTTTGATGGTGAGCCTGAGCACCGCCCCGTCTCAGGCGCGGCTCTGGTACCGGTTCATGATCGCCAGCGTGGTCGCGCAGTCGCTGGTCTACGTCTTGTTCACTCGCGCGTTCCTCCGCCGGTCCAACAGGAGGGGCCTGATCGCCGCGGGAGTGGTCTACCTGCTGGTGACGTTCGCGACGGTGGCCATCGACACCCCGGCGTTCATCAGCGGCGTGCATCGGGACGAGGTGACCGGGATCTTCGTGCCGCACTTCGGCCCCCTGCTCCCCGTGATCGGCGGGCCGGCGTACTTCCTCCTCGGCTACGCCGGGTTCCAGCTGCTGCGCGCGTACACGCGGTCGAGGACGGAGTTGGAGAAAAACCGGCTCAGCTACCTGCTGCTGGGGCTGGTGGCGGTGGTAGCGGGAACGGTGGCGAATCTCAACCCGGCCTGGCGGGGATACCCGATCGAGGTGGTGGCGAACATCGTCAACGCCGTCCTGATCGCCTACGCTATCTTCCGCTACCAGCTTCTGGACATCGCCGGGGTCATCCGCAAGGGGCTGCCCTACTCGCTGTCGACCGCGGCGATCGCCACCCTGTACCTGCTGTTCGTGTTCGTAGCGGAACGGTTGTTACGCATGGTCGTAGGGTATCAGCTGCTGCTTCTATCCCTGGCGGTGGCCGCGGTGGCCGCGGTGGCGGTGCGGCCCCTCCAGGAGAGAGCTCAGCTTTGGGTGGACCGGCTGTTCTTCCGGGAGAAGTACGATGCCCAGCAGATGCTGCGGGAGTTGAGCAGCATGGCGGTCTCCATCCTGGACATCGACAGCCTGACGTCGCTGCTGCTGGACAGGCTGACGACCACGATGCACATCGAGGAGGCGTACGTGACGCTGCGGCGGGCGGACACGGGCGACTTCTGGCTGGCGGCACGGAAGGGACCGACCGTGGTGGACGGGAGACCGGTCCTCCGCTGCGACAACCCAATCGCGAGCTGGATGATGCGCCACCAGGAGCCCCTGACGCGCCACGACCTCGACGTGCTGCCGGAGTTCAAAGGGTTGTGGTCTCAGGAGCGACAGACGCTGGACGAGCTGGGGGCCGACCTGCTGGTGCCGCTTCTGGTTCGTGGGGAGCTGATCGGGATCCTGATCCTGGGCACCAAGCTGTCGGGGAGCCCTTACTCCTCGGACGAGCAGCTGACGCTGACCACGCTGGCGAACCAGACGGCGGTGGCGGTGCAGAACGCCTGGCTCTACCGGAAGGTGCAGAACCACGCGGAGACGCTGGAGGAGCGGGTGCGGGAGCGGACGGCGGCGCTGGAGGCGCAGTACGCACGTCTGGAGGCGATCCTCGAGAGCACGGCCGACGGCATCGTGGTGACGGACGCCAGCGGGAAGATCATGCAGGGGAATCAGCTGGCGCGCACGTGGCTGACCCAGGGGCTGCTGCCGGCGGACGCGGAACTGCTGCGGAGGGCGGTGGAGGACCTGGCGCGGCGGGCGCCGGAGTATCCGGAGAAGGTGGTGGAGCTGAACCGGCTGGATCTGGAGCTGAAGGCGGCCCCGATCGACGACGCGAAGACGGAGGGCGCAGCAGTGGTGGCCATCCGCGACGTGACCCATCTGAAGGCACTGGCGCGGATGAAGGCGCGTTTCGTATCCAACGTGTCCCACGAGCTGCGCACGCCGGTGGCGTGTATCATGGCCTTCGCGCACTTGATGCAGAAGGACCCGGAGCGGTGGCAGGAGTATCTGGAGCCGCTGGCACAGGAGGCGGAGCACCAGGTCGAGCTGGTGGAGGACATCCTGGAGATCTCCCGCGCGGACGCGGGGCACGTGGAGGTGGAGCCGGAGCCGACGTCGTTGAACGAGGTCGCGGGCGAGCAGGTCGTGGCCCACCGGACCCTGGCGGAGGAGCGCGGGGTCAGCCTGGAGCTGGTTGCTCCGGATGAAGAGGTGGTGGCGCTGGTGGATCCGCAGCGGATGAAGCAGGTATTGGACAACCTCATCTCGAACGCGATCCGGTATACGATGGACGGGGGAGAGGTAACGGTCTCCGTGGGAGCGGCGAGGGCAGCGGACAGGCAGTGGGCCACGGTGAAGGTGTCGGACACCGGGATCGGGATTCCGAAGGAGGAGCTGGAGCACATCTTCGACCGCTTCTTCCGCGGGGAAAGGCCGCGCCGGATGCAGATCCCGGGGACGGGGCTGGGCCTGGCGATTGTGAAGGAGATCGTGGAGCTGCACGAAGGGTGGGTCACGGTGGAGAGCGAGCCGGGGGAGGGAAGCAGTTTCACGGTGTGGCTGCCGACGGCGGACGGAAGGGAGGAGGGCGGGGGTGGCTTTGACAGTTCGGCAAGATCATAGTACAACTATTGTCCCCGGAGGTGGGGATCACTCACGTGAATCGTCGTTGTCGTTGTCAAGGGAAGAGGGAGCATCTTGCAGCTATTGAAAACCGTCGTCCGTGAGGATTGGCGCGACCTGACGCAGCAGATGGTGCAGGAGGCTCTCCGGCTCTGGAGGGGCGTCCAGGCGGTGGCGGTCCTGTCGGCGCTGGCGTCACCGCTGGTTTTCTTCCTATCCCTCCCGCACCCGTGGGAGCACGTCGCCTACACCCTCCTATCCGCATGTCTTTTCATCGCCTACCCCCTGTGGGTGGTCCTCCGGCCCAGGCGGCGCAGCCTGGTGCACGCCGCCGGCGCCACGGTGTTGCTGGGAGGCGCCACCGTGGGAGGTTACCTTCTGCACCCGCACGTGGTGCCACGCGGAGACATGATGGCGGCCCTTCGAACCGTGGGCGGGGGCCTGGTCATGGTAGTGACCAGCTGGGGTGTCCTGGCCTGGGC
>JAWLCP010000107.1:0-8714 GCA_041687115.1 Anaerolineae bacterium | reverse complement strand
GTCTCCGACGAGGTGACACTCTCACTGAAGGACGTGCCGGCGGGGCGCTACGACCTGGTCGTGGGTTGGTACGATCCACAGACGCGGTTGCGGCTGCAGGCAGCAGACGAAGAGAGCAGTCGGCTGCCGGACGACCGTCTGCACCTGCCAGACGGGATCAGCGTCCCGTAGCATCCGGTCCAATCCCACTTGCTCGACCCCGTCGTTCGCCAGCGAGCGCTCGTTTCCTGAACGTGCGCATCCCAGGCTGATTCAGTGCTCGTCCTTCAGCCACTTGTTGACCAGATTGTCCAGCGTCCCGTCATCCTCCATCTCCGCGAGGGCGGTGTTGACGGCTCGCAGCAGCAGGCGGCTGTCCGCGCGCATGGCCACGGCGTACGGAACCTCAACCATCGGCTCTCCAACGACGGTCAGACCGCCCCCCTCGCCAATGGCGTGGAAGGCGGACACGCGGTCGACCAGAGCAACATCCGTCTCGCCGGCCTCAAGCGCGCGCAGAGCGTCCATCGGCGTGGCGTACTGAACAACGGCGAGCCCGTTCGAGCGTCGGGCCCATTTCCTCGCTTCCCGATCACCGGGGCTCCCCAGCGCGACAGCCACGGTGTGGTCGCTCAGATCGGACACGGAACGAACGGCTTGCTCGTCCTCGCGCCGCACCAAGATCTCTCCCGCGTCGAAGTAGACGCTGGAGTAGGCGAAGTCAGCCGTGCGGGCGGGGTTGACGACCAGAGCGGAGATCACGACGTCGACCCGCCGGGCGGTCAGCGCATCGTAGAGCCCGTCGTAGGGCAGGTTCGCCACGAATTGCGGTTCCACACCCAGCCGCCGACTCAACTCCCGGGCAAGGTCGACATCGAAGCCAACGAGTGAGCCATCGGCCGCCACGAACTCAAAGGGGGGAAAGCTGGCATCCGTTCCCACGCGCAGGACCCCAGAATCGCGCACGCGCTCCCAGGCCGCATCGCGAGGGGAGTCACAGGCAACCAGCCCCAGCATCATCAGAAGTGCGCCGAGCGCCAGGCGACAGACCCACAACGGAGCCGACTTGGTCCACGTCATCGGCCGCATTGTACCGGCTCGCGCGGGGATGGCAACTGGCTCGCGAGTAGCTCCCAGCCCCGGACACAGGACACGCGCCGCAACTACCCGGGCTCCTTCGGAACCGCGGGCAGCTTCGGCGCGTATTCGGTCTACAGGGCCTCGGGACTCTGTGTTCGAGGTTCTCTTACTGGGGATGTTCCAAGCCCAACTCCCGCAGCCTGTCCGCCATCATCGACCTCGAAACGCCGAAGATGGCGGCCATCTCCTCTATGGAGTGAGACCGCTCGTGGATCTGCTTCACCCAGGCGGCCGGCATCAGCAGGCAGCGAGCAAAGAAATCGCTGTAGGCTCGGGGATGCTCCCGGCCAGGCCAATCCAACTCGGCTGCGCGTTGAGAGCGGCAGAAGGCGACGTAGAGCTCCCTCGCCATAGCCGCACGCCGGACGGCCGGTGGCTGATCCAGATCGACGGCGATCAACCGCGAGCCGTTGAGCAGGGATCGATAGGCTGCGTCGTATAGACCCAGGTTCAACTCCAGGAGGCTCAGGCGCTCGAAGACCGGGTGAGGGGCCCGGATCATCGTTCGCACAGGCACAGGAGGCCCTTCCACACCGCAAGCCTGCAGCAGTCCATACGCCAGGCTTTCGGCCAGGAATCCCTCCAGGCCCGAAGGCACCTCACCGAGATAGGCCTGCTCCTCGGGATCGAACATATGACGCAGCTCAAACACAAGGCACCTATAGAGCCTGGACTATACTACAGTCCATGGCTGAGGGGATTGGGGCCTCCTGGTCTTTGAGCCAATCGTGGACGCAGCTGGCAAGCTCCTGGACGGACTCCGTCTCGGAGGACGCGACGACGTCGTACTCCTCCTGGGTCAGGTCGAACCCAGCCAGAAGCGTGCAGCGCTTCCCATTCATCAGGCCGTCACAGAACTCGCGATCGACCAGCGCAGTGCCGATCAAACGCTTGAGTGTCACTTGTGACATGTCAGACCTCCAGTGAAGGCTACCTAGACCAGGTTCCATCCTTGTGCAAGACCTGGTTCTGAACAAGATTGACAGAGAGCTCCCGCGAAGGCCTCGAGCGAATCGGCCTGCACCGAGAGCACGGCCTCCTTCTCCTCGGCCGTCAGGTCCATCGCGTCGACCAGCTCGACACGCTCGCCGTTAAGCAGCCCCTTGCGGAACGTGACGTCGGTGAACGCTCGCCAGATGAGGGCGTCGATATTCCGTGGCATTGGTTACCCCCTTCAGCTTCCACTGCTGCCGCCGCCCATAAGGGCGCACGGCGTCATGAGGCCGGCGAGCTGAGCCGGTGGCGCGGCCTTCCTGGCCAGCCCAGGACCGAAGATCAGCCCCAGGATGAGGGCCAGCATGGCGAATACCTGAACGAGTCTCTTCCGCACGTCTACACCTCCTTGTCGCTGATGCACGTGGATTGCCTCGAACACGACACAATCCTAGCACAGAGCTCTAAACAAACCTCTAAACAAACTCTAAACAAGACTGTGTCGAAAGAAGACACGCCGTGGACAGAACGCTATCGCGTGACCTCAGGCATGTGAATCCCTCACTCTGGCACTGATTCTGAATGAAGACGCAGATACGACAGCGGACTTGCAGAAAGGGGGACTGCTGCAGAGGAAGCTCACGAACCAGCCCAGGAGATAGACGATACCTGGATTGAGGCCTCAGCCAGGCATCCCGCCGACCACCTCCTGATACAGCCTCTCGGTCTCCTGGGATGGCTCTACGCCCAGCTCCTGCCAGAGGGTCTCCCGGCAATCACGGTATTGGGCCAGCGCGTCGGCGCGCCGGCCGGCCTCGACGTAAGCCAGCATGATCCGGCGGTGGACGTCCTCCCGCAGCTCGTCCTCCCGGAGCGCCCGCCGGTACCAGCCGACCGCCTCCTCAAAGGCCCCGCGCGTCTCGCAGCAGCGGGCTGACTCAATCAGCGCCGAGATGAACATACCGCGAAGCCGCTCCCGCCTGGGGACGCACCATTCCCGGTCGACCTCGGGCAGAAAATCGCCCTGGTAGAGGCCCACGGCGCGCTGCCAGAGGGACTGAGCTTGCCAATCGTGAGGCGGGAGGAGGCGCGCGCGCTCGATCAGGGACTCGAACTCGTAGACGTCAAACCAGTGGTCGACGCCCAGGGCGTACTTGCCGCCCTCCACCACCACGGCGTCGCTCCCCACGGCCTGACGGACGCGATAGAGGGTGCTGTGGAAGTTGTTGGTCACCTTCTCGGCGGGCAGATCGGGCCAGAAGATGAGGCCGATGACGTCACGCTCGACCGGACCGTGGAGCAGGATGTAGAAGAAGAGCTCCTTGGCCATGGCGGCGCGCCAATCGGAGGAGGAGATTGGCCGCCCGTCGCGGATGACCCGCCCCTCGCCGAAGGCGTAGATCTCGAGATGCGCCTGCGCCGCCTGGGCCGGCTCCCCCTCCTCTCGCTCGTCCCGAACCAACTCTCGTCTGAGGGCGCGCAAGTCCTCCACCCTCTCCATGATATCCTGGCAGGCGGTGACACCCTGGGCGACGCCCAGCTCGAGAAGCTGGGGGGCGTGCTGGCCCTCGACGACGGCGAACTGGTCGGTGCCCATCCCCTCCGTCAGATCCAGCGCACGCCGCAGCTCCTCCACGGCCCGCCGCTCCTGCCCGGCCAGCTGATGGGCCTTGGCGGACAGAAAGCGGCTCCGGGCCAAGTCCCGCCTCGCCCCATGCTCCTCGAGGAAAGATACCCCGCCACAGAGGAGCCGCGGGCCTCGCTCAAGTTCACCACTCTCAGCCAGGGTAATCCCTTCTGCGACAGGCAGCAGGCCCCGTCCTTCGGTATCCAGCTCATTCTCATCTGCCAGCCGGCTGGCCTGCTCCAACAGGCCAAGGGCCCGTCGATACTCTCCCCGCCAGCGGTACATATCGGCCCGCGCGACGAGGATCAGGATGGCGAGCCCCGGGCTGCTCTCGCGGGCGATGCGCCAGGCGACGTCGTAGAGGAACTCGGCACGCCGATAGTCCCCGAGGTTGCGGTAGAGGGTCGCCATCCCCTCGGCGATGTTGGCCTGGCTGCGGGGGTCATCGGCACGCCGCGCGGCCGCTAGCCCCTCCTCATATAGTTCAATTGCCTTTCGATACTCCCCCCGGGCATCGTGGATCCAGCCGAGATTATTGAGTACGGCTGCCAGCTGGCTGGAAGAGCCCAGGCGGCGGGCCAGGGGCAGCGCCTCGCCCAGACAGGTCGCGGCCTTATCGAGATCCCCGTGGGAGGCAAACGCTAGCGTCAAGTCCTGCAGTACATTCAGGACGTCGTAGAGACTGTTGGCTTGCCGAAACAGCGCAAGAGCTTCCTGCAACTCAGCCACACCCTCAGTGACACGGCCCAACCCCACGCAAGCTCGGCCGATGTGGCGTTTGGCATCGGCGTGTTCAGCCGTCGCGCTTGAGTCAAGCATCTCAAGGACTGCCTCTGCCTCCGCAATTGCATCCTGATAGCGGCTCTCGAATAGTCCCAGCGTCGCCCGCTGGATGTGCACCTTAGCCAGCCGACGCCTATCTCCTCCAGCCTTGAACCCCGCCTCGGCGAACCTCAGCGCTTCACGGGCCCTCTCGTAGTCATAGCGGTCGGTCAGAGCCCTGCTCTGATAGAGGGAGAGCCAGGGGGCGTCCTTTCTGACTTCCTCGGGCAACGCCTCCGCCCAGCGCAGCAGCGTCTCCACGCGGCCGCGGGTGAACCACTCCATCGCCACCTGCTCCATCAGCGCCGTGGCCTGCGGATAGGCTTCAGCCGCAAGATAGTGGTACACGGCCTCCTCCACATCGTGCTCGCGCTCGAACCAGGCGCCCGCGCGATGGTGAAGATCGGCATAGAGCGCAGGGTCCCGCTGTCGCAGGCGACCCTGGAGGAAGTCGCGGAACAGGTTATGGTAGCGATAGGCCGCGGCGGCATCGTCCCCAAACCTGGTCAAGAAGAGATTGCGCCGCTCGACCTCCGCCAATAGAGAGCCGGCCCTGCGCATGCCGAGCACGTGGCGGCAGAGCCGTGCCGACATCTCCCGCAGCACGGACGAGGTGTACAGGAAGCGCCGCACATCCGGCGGCTGACGGTCGAGCACCTCCAGCGCAAGGTAGCCATACGTCTGTGAGGTGAACCTCTCGGCATCGACGACCACCGACTCGGCGTCCTCGCGAAGGAGGTCGAGGACCAGCAGGACGCCGGTGACCCATCCCTCGGCGTTGGTCGCGATCGCCCGCGCCTGCCTCTCGGAGATCTCAATCTGCGAGCGAGCGAGAAGCTGCCGGATCTCATCGGGCTGAAAGCGGAGATGCTGCTCGGTGAGACCGACGAGCTGGCGTTTTGCCACCAGGTGAGTAACGGGCACGTCAGGGAGCACACGGCTCCCGATCATCAGGTGGCAGTTCGGGGGAAGAACCTCCACCAGTCGGCGAGTGAACTCCTGGATGCCGAAAGCCCCGTCGAGGACCTCGTAGTTGTCGAGCACCAGCACAAAATCCCGGTCGAGGTCGAGCATCTCATTGACCAGGTCCGCCACGACAGCGGTCGGCTCGCGAAAGAGGTCACTGGATCGGGAAGCCAGGGTCTGACGGGTCCGTGCACCGAAGCCGGAGAACTGCTCGCCAACAGCACCGACGAGGTACCTGATGAAGAGGCTGAGATCGCGATCCCGCTCGTCGGCCGTATACCAACAGACGGGAAGGGGCGCCGCCTGGGCAAAATCGACCAGAGCGGACGTCTTGCCGTAGCCAGCAGGGGCAGAGACCAGCGTCAGCTTCCGTTCAAGGCCCTCTTCGAGGGTGTCACATAGTCGCGACCGGTGAAGGAGACCGGAAGGGCTCGGCACCAGCAGTTTCGAACGGATGAGGGTAGGCCCTGGGTCGCTCAATGTCCTCACGTGCCCTTGATCGTCGTGGATCATGCCGCTCGTAAGCGTGTACGCTGATCAGGGCTAAGTATACTCCACATCCGCATCAAAGCAAGCGGAATGGGTGAGCCGGGTACGACGCAGCAGCCAGCCTTGACCGAGCGTCCGATTCGGCATACCATTGGAGGCTGACCGATCAGGGGTGAATACATCGTTGCGGGAATGGGGGATCTCCATGAAGATCTACTTCGCCGGCTCCATCCGAGGCGGACGGCAGGACGCGGCGCTCTACAGGCAGATCATAGAGCTGTTGAAGGAACACGGGCAGGTGCTCACGGAGCACGTGGGGGAAGACGAAGTCGAGCAGGTGGAGCGTCGTCTGTCGGACGAGGAGATCTATACGCGCGACATGGGGTGGCTGGAGGAAGCCGACGTTCTAATCGCCGAAGTGACGGTGCCCAGCCACGGAGTGGGCTACGAGATCGCCCGAGCGGAATTCCTGGACAAGCCGATCCTGTGTCTGCATCGCTCTGCCAGGGCACAGCGTCTCTCCGCTCTCATCGCCGGGAATCCGAACGTCGTGTGCGAGGGATACCAGCGGGTGGGACAACTGAGCCGTGTCCTACGCTCTTTCCTCCTTGATCCCGGGCGGCATCCTACCGAGCAGGGATAGGAGCAGGAACGGCGGTCCAGCCCCCGCTGCCTGCTCCTTCTCCAGGGTGACGGTGACGGCGCTACCCGTCGCGCAAGGCCTTCTTCAGAGCAACCCCCAGTCGGCGCATACCCTCAACGATAGTCTCCGGCGGGCAGTAGGAGAAGTTGAGGCGCATGGCATCGAACCCCCCGTCCTGATTGGGGTAGAAATGGACGCCCGGGACGTAGGCCACATTCTCCGCCAACGCCTGTTCCAAGAAGTCCTGGGTGTTGATGGGACCGGGCACCTGGGCCCAAAGGAAGAGCCCGCCCTCAGGGCGCGTCCAGCAGCATCCGTCCGGCCAGAACTCGGCCAGCGCCTCCAACATCGTGTCTCGGCGCTCCTTGTAGACCACGCGGAGCTGTTTGACGTGCTGCTTAAGGAACCCACGCTGGCAGATATCGTTGGCAACGTACTGGGCAAACGTGCCCGTGTGTAGGTCGGCCCCCTGCTTCCCCTGCACGAAGCGCCTCATCAGCACCTCCGGACAGACGATCCAACCGAGACGGAGACCGGGGGCAAGCGTCTTGGAGAAGGTGCCCAGGTAGATGGTGCGCTCCGGAATATACGTGCAAATTGGAGGCAGATCCTCCCCCTCGAAGCGGAGCTGTCCGTAGGGATCATCCTCTACGACCGGCAGGTCGAGCTTCGTAGCGACCTCCGCCAGCTGCTCGCGGCGCTCCTGCGAGAGCGTGGTCCCCCCAGGATTGTGGAAGTTGGGCAGCACGTAAATGAACTTGGGCGGCCTTCCAGAGTCGTCCACGGACTTCTGATAGGCGTGCTCTATCTCGTCCACCACCATGCCGTGGTCATCGAGGTTCACCGTGTGGTAACGACCCTGATACGCGTTCCACGCCTGGATAGCCCCCAGGTAGGTAGGACGACCGGTGATCACGTAGTCACCGGGATCGATGAAGACCTTGCCGATCAGATCGAGGGCCTGCTGGGAACCGTTGGTCAGGAGGACATTGTCCGGGACGGCAGGGACGCCGTAGCTGCGCATCGAGTCGGCCAGATATTGCTTGAGCGGAGGATACCCCTCAGTCGCGCTGTACTGCAAGGCCTGCGTACCGTCCTCCTGGACGATGTAGCGACAGGCCTCCTCGACCTCCCGAAGGGGGAAAAAATCTGGAGCAGGTAGCCCGCCCGCAAACGAGATCACGTCTGGCTGCTGGGTGAGCTTCAGCAGTTCCCGGATCGCGGAGCTGCGCATCGCTGCGGTCCGCGCGGCAAGATGGGGCTCCCAGTCAAGTACGGGTATGTCACGATCCAGGTCAAGATTCAGATCCATTGCTTACCTCCGTTAGGATATCGATCGGGCATCGCCCGACGGTCTTGGGAATCGTCAAGATGGTGCCCGAGATGCGCCCCAAGGTATGGCGACCATCTTGATCGGCGCCATCGCTGACAAGTCCACGTGTAGAGATAGCTGTGCGACGACCAGAAACAAAAAAGCCCATTCGAGTTATCACCCTCGAGATGGGCCACTTCCATCACACGGACGCCTGGTAAGCGCCACGTCCACGATAAACGGAATGTCGATTGACAGGTGCTCCACCCAGTTCAGCACGGTGGTCATTCCTATGTACGCCTCTTCCTGCGTCTCACAAAGCGAGCGAGAATAGGAGAACGTCCCATCGACCGTGGAAGCCACTGCTGTCCGCTCAACTTACTCCAAAATCATTGTAGCACCATGTTCGCCGGAGGTCAAATTCGATTCCCCGTGGCTCAGTGGACAATGGCGCGACCCAACACCCCGATCTCATCCATCCCCACAAGGAACGCCAGGAGGCCATAGACGCCGAGCCCTGCCAGACCAGGGACCGCGACCAGAAGAAGCTCCCCCAGCGTACCCGGCGACAGGATCCCACCCAACGCGAGAACAAGCAAATGGACAACCACCCCCATTATGGCGGAAAGAGAGACTGCCGTGAACACCGTCTTCCGCAGACCCCGGCCGCCCAAACCACCAATCCGCCGTCGCAAGAGGAAAAGCATCAGGAGCGCGTGGGCGGCCCACTTGATGGAATTAGCGAGAATCAATCCATTCAGCGTCAAAGGGCCGAATAGTGCCGGCGCCAAGGCCAAGATCAC
>JAWLCP010000106.1:6623-8810 GCA_041687115.1 Anaerolineae bacterium | reverse complement strand
TTGAGGAGCACGAGGTCCCACCACTCCCGGAGGAGGCCGAGGGCTTGATCCGAGAGATCCTGGAGGAGCGGGCTGCTAACAGGTAGGGCGGAGGATCGGGAGCAGCACGGGATGCCTCCTTCCACTTCCAATCTCGTCTCGACGGCCGAGTGAGGCGCCCGGCGCGAGGCCTCAGGTCGCAGCGCAGCGACGCTTGACGAAGCAGGTGCTTTGCGCTACAATATCATCCACGGGCAGGGGACAGTTCCTGCCCGTTTATTGAGCGAGACGGTATCTGGGAGGTATGCGGTATGAGTCAGAAGCGCCGAGTGGAGTTAGAGGCGAAGAAGCGGTCGGTACTCGGCAGCAAGGTAAAGCGCTTGCGTCGCGAGGGATGGGTGCCGGGCGTGATGTACGGGCACGGTTTTGAGCCGGTCCCTCTGAAGTTTGATAAGTACGACTTGAGGGCCGTCCTGTCACAGGTCGGCGGCAGCCAGCTGATCAACGTCAAGGTCGATGACGCCGATGAGGTGGAGTTCGCGCTCTTGCGCGACGTCCAGCGCGACGTGATCACAGGAGATCTGTTGCACGTCGACTTCTATCGCGTGATGATGACCGAGACGATCACCACGGAGATTCCGCTGCTGACCACCGGAGAGTCACCGATCGCGGAGCGGAAGGAAGGTATTCTGCTCCACGGCGTCTCCGAGATTGAGGTGGAGTGTCTGCCTGGTGATCTGGTAGACGCCATCGAGGTCGATCTGTCGGAGTTGACCGAGATTGGACAGGCCATCTCGGTGGCTGACCTCGCGGTTCCCTCCGGCGTCAACGTTCTAACCGATCCCGACGAGATGATCGCCCGCCTCGTGCCGCTGGAAGAGGTCGAGCTGGAGCGACCGGCCGCGGAGGTCGAGGAAGAGCTGATTCTGGGCGAAGAGGGCGAGGAAGTCGAGGTCATCGGTGAGGCTGAAGAGGGGGAGGAAGCCGAAGAGGAAGAGGTCAGGGACTACATGTAGGTTCCCGCGTCACCCAGACCAGGCGGAGATGGGGACTTCCCCGTCTCCGTTTTTTCGTTTCTGGGTCCCCCCCCGGATCTTGCAGTGGGCCGGCGGTAGGCGCCTGCTCAGAGACGTGGCTTGACACCGGTAGCGTAAGCGTATAGAATCATTTTCCAGGGATAGGATGGAGAATGGAGTATAGGGACTACTACGACATCCTCGGCGTCGGTCGCGATGCAAGCCAGCAAGACATCAGACAGGCGTTTCGACGCCTGGCCCGCCAGTGGCACCCGGACGTCAACCCCGACGATAAGAGGGCTGAGGAGAGGTTCAAGGAGATCAACGAAGCCCACGAGGTGCTGAGCGACCCGGACAAGCGAGCTAAGTATGACCGGCTGGGCCGGAGCTGGCGGCAGTGGGAGCGCGGTGGCGGTGACCCCGGGCAGTACGATTGGTCTCAATGGTTCGGCGGCGCCCCGGGTGGGGGGCGTGTCCGGTGGAGCGGTGATCTCGGTGATCTCTTTGGTGGGCCGGGGGGTGGCGCGTTCTCCGACTTCTTCAACGTTCTCTTCGGCGGGATGGGCGGCGGGCGCGTCCGCACGGCTGAGGACATCTTCGGACGTGCCGCGGGGGCCGGTGGTTATCAGACGGGATCACGAGGCACCAACGCGGAGGCGGACGTCACCATTACGCTGCAGGAAGCACTGCAGGGCACCAGCCGGGTGCTGGAGAGAGGCGGGCGGCGCATTCGTGTGACCATCCCCCCTGGTGTGAGGACGGGATCGAGAGTGCGCATCGCCGGCGAGGGTTATCCCGGCGCCGGCGGGGGCGCCAAGGGCGATCTCTATCTGAACGTGGCTGTCGAACCTCACCCGCTCTTCGAGCGCGAAGGCGACGATCTCCGCTGCAGTGTGAATGTCGATCTTTGTACCGCCGTGCTGGGTGGGCAGGTGCGCGTGCCCACGCCGAGCGGCGATGTCTCTCTGACCATCCCTCCCGGCACGCAAAACGGCCGCACCTTCAGGCTTCGAGGCAGAGGCATGCCCAACTCTCGCAATCCGAGCCGGCGGGGGAACCTGCTTGCCGCGGTCAACGTCCAGATTCCGGAGGAACTGAGCGCCCGCGAGCGACAGCTCTTCGAGGAGCTGGCGCGTCTTCAGGGAGGGCGATGAGCACACGAGCCCAGAAGCATCTCCTCCTCCTTCTGGCC
>JAWLCP010000106.1:0-6523 GCA_041687115.1 Anaerolineae bacterium | reverse complement strand
CCTCCGATCGCCTCAGCCCGCTGGAGCTGGGCGACTCGGATGCGCTGCAGGTGGGCCAACGAGTGATCGCCATTGGCAACCCCTTTGGTCTCCAGGGAACCATGACCGTTGGTGTGGTCAGCGCGGTGGGGCGCACGTTGACCGCTCAGGTTCTGCAGGGTGGGGCCTTCTCGAACCCCGAGATCATCCAGACCGATGCATCGATCAACCCGGGCAACTCCGGAGGGCCGCTGCTCGACTCTCGAGGACGGGTGGTCGGCGTGAACACCGCCATCCGCTCCTTGACCGGTGTGAACGCCGGGGTCGGATTCGCTGTACCCGTCAACACGGTGAAGCGCATTGTGCCTGACCTGATCGAGGACGGTGCGTACCAGTATCCGTATCTCGGTATCACGTCCGACAGGAACTTCACCGTGGCGGAGCTGGTCGAGCCGCTGGGCTTACCTGTGAACCACGGCGTCCTCGTCGCCGAGGTTCAGCCGGATACGGCCGCTGCCCGGGCTGGGCTGCAGGGCGGCGATCGTGAGGTCGAGGTGATGGGACGGTCCGTCGTGGCCGGAGGGGACATCATCACCGCCATCAATGGAGAGGAGCTGCGGACCTTCGATGACCTCGTCGCCTATCTGGTGAGCGATAGCGAGGTGGGGCAGGAGGTGACGCTGACCGTCGTTCGTGACGGAGAGCGGATGGAGGTCTCTGCGAGGTTGGGAAGCAGGCCGTAAGGGCCAACTGGGAGCCGATCAAGCCGATCACCAGGGTCCAGGGAAAGAGTAAGGACGAACGGATAACTAAAGGGGTGAGTGGTATGTTCAATCAGGAAGACTTGCGCGAGCTGGCAGCATACAGGTTTGAGGCACCAGTGCTGAGCGTCTATCTGAATGTGGATCCTACGGATCGTACGCGGGACGAGTACCGGCTGGAGCTGCGGCAGATCCTGAAGCAGGCCGAGGATGTCGCTGCCGCCGAGGACGCCGAGGCGGTCGAGGCGTTCTTCGACCACCAGTATGATTGGTCGGGCCGCGGGGTGGTCATCTTCTCCTGTCAGGAGGAGGACTTCTGGCGGGCCTACTCGTTGGCTATCCCGGTGCCCTCCGGTGTGACGGTCGCTCATCGACCGTACATCACGCCGCTGGCGGAGCTCGTGGATGCCTACGGGACCTACGCGGTAGCGGTCGTGGATCGACGTCAGGCGCGGCTTTTCCTGTTTGATATGGGCGAGTTGCGGGCTAGTGAAGACTTCGTTGGTGAGGACGTGCGCAAGTTGAAGCGCGGCAGGGGATCCTCCGGGGGGCACGGACGTCGAGGCGGCGCTCCCATCTCCAGCCAGCACGAGGAAGAGGTTGTGAGGCGCAACATCCGGGATGCTGTCCAGGTGACGCAGACGTTCTGCCAGCAGCATGAGCCTCAGCGTCTCATCGTCGCTGGTGCCGATCGCGTCGTGATCCAGTTTCAGGAGGAGCTGCCCAAGTATTTGCAGGACAGGGTGATCGGGACGTTCAGTGCCGGCATGAACGCCCCGGAGCCCGAGATCAGGGAGCGCTCCTTGGAGATCTTGCAGCAGGTCGAGGAAAAGCGTAAACAGGAGGTTGTGGATGCCGTGTTCACCGCCGCGGCGAAGGGCAGCAATGGTGTGATCCGGCTGGCGGACACACTGGGTGCTGCCCACGAGGGCCGAGTTCAGACCTTGGTCATCGACCGTCACTATCACCAGCCTGGCTACCAGTGCGAGCACTGCGGTTACATCACCGACCACGCCCTGGAGAGGTGCCCCTTCTGCGGCGGCGATTTCATCGAGATCCCCGACGCGGCCGAGGCGTTGGTGACGAAGGTGATCGAGGAAGGTGGCGAGGTCGAGGTGGTGGAGGATAACCCGAAGGCGAGGGAGTTCGGGGTGGGAGCCCTGTTGCGCTACTAGCCGTTCTCGCGTTCGGTCTAGGACCGCCGCACCCCGCGTACGATCTGAGATCGTACGCGGGGTGTTTCTTTTCTCCGCTGTTAGACCACCGCCAGACGTCGTGGCGGCCCGGAATCGTCCCCTTACCTGCTGGCGCTCATATGGAAATCCAACGCAGCGCTAATGGCACTCTAATGCACACTGGGTATCATCTATCATGTAGAATTTCGCCTGCGCAGCGTGCGCAGTGCGGGGTTCCTGGATAGTTCGTATGGTGCACGACGACGGTAGGTCTGTCTGAGTGTGTCTATCTATTGGTCGCTATTGTTGACCAGGCTATGAATCTAAATCAGTTTACTCAAAAGGCTCAAGAAGCTGTGATGGAAGCCCAGTCGCTGGCGGGGAGGTACAACCACGGCCAGATCGAACCCGGGCACCTCCTGCTGGCCCTTCTGCACCAGTCCGACGGCATCGTGCCGCAGGTCGTGCAGAAGCTGGAGGCCAACCCCCGGGAGATGGCGCTGTCTCTCGAGGGCGAGCTCAGGAAGAAGCCCAAGATCCGCGGCGCGGCGGCGCAGGTTGGAATGTCGCGCGAGCTGGGTCGGGTGCTCGAGGAGGCGGCGGACGCCGCCAAACGCATGCGGGACGAATACGCCAGCACTGAGCACCTCTTGCTGGCGCTGACCGGCGCCCACGGCGGGGACGCCGCCCGCTTCCTCGCGGCGCACGGCATCACCGAGGACGCCGTCCTGCGAGCGCTGACCTCGATCCGAGGAAGCCAGCGCGTCACCAGCCAGCATCCAGAGGCGACCTATCAGGCGTTGGAGAAGTACGGTCGGGACATCACTCAGTTGGCCCGCGAGGGGAAGCTGGATCCCGTGATTGGCCGCGATGAGGAGATCCGGCGCGTCATGCGCATCCTCAATCGCCGGACGAAGAACAACCCGGTCCTGGTGGGAGAGGCGGGTGTTGGCAAGACCGCTATCGCGGAGGGTCTGGCGCAGCGGATCGCGCGGGGCGACGTGCCGGAGGGGCTGAAGAACAAGCGTATCGTTGAGCTCGATATGGGTGCCTTGGTCGCCGGCGCCAAGTACCGCGGCGAGTTTGAGGAGCGGCTCAAGGCCGTGCTCAAGGAGGTGACCGAGGCTGCCGGACGGATCATCCTGTTCATCGATGAGCTGCATACCGTGGTCGGTGCTGGGGCAGCCGAGGGCGCCGTCGATGCGGGCAACATGCTCAAACCAAAGCTGGCCCGTGGTGAGCTTCACGCCATCGGGGCCACCACCCTCGATGAGTACCGCAAGTACATCGAGAAGGATGCGGCCCTGGAACGTCGGTTCCAGCCGGTCTACGTCGATGAACCAACCGTCGAGGATACGGTGAGCATCCTCCGCGGCCTCAAGGAGCGCTACGAGGTCCATCACGGCGTGCGCATCAAGGACTCCGCCTGCATTGCAGCCGCCACCCTGAGTAGTCGGTACGTCGCCGACCGCCAGCTGCCCGATAAGGCCATCGATCTGATCGACGAGGCAGCCTCGCGGCTCCGCATGGAGATCGACTCCAAGCCATCCGAGCTCGACGAGGTCGATCGGCAGATCATGCAGCTGGAGATTGAGCGCGAGGCGCTGAAGAAGGAGGAGGACGAGGCCAGCCGGGAGCGTCTCAAGGATCTGGAGAGGGAGCTTGCCGACCTGGAGGAGACGCGAAACGCGCTGCGCGCCCGCTGGGAGGAGGAGAAGGATGCCATCCAGGCGGTCCGCGAGACCAAGGAGGAGATCGATCGGGTCCGCCACCAGATTGAGGAGGCTCAGCGCATCCAGGATTACGAGCGCGCCTCCGAGCTCCAGTATGGGCGCTTGTCCGACCTTCAGCAGCGCCTGCAGACCCAGGAGGAGCGACTGAACGAGCTCCAGGAGGACGGCGGGATGCTGAAGGAGGAGGTCGGGTCGGAGGAGATCGCCGAGGTCGTCTCCGAATGGACCGGCATCCCCGTCTCCAAGCTGCTCGAGGGCGAGCGGGAGCGCTTGCTGCGGATGGAGGAAGCGCTCCATCGGCGGGTCGTGGGCCAGGACGAGGCGGTCGAGGCGGTCTCGAACGCCGTTCGGCGCGCCCGCGCTGGCCTGCAGGATCCGAATCGCCCCATCGGGACGTTCATCTTCCTCGGCCCCACCGGGGTTGGCAAGACCGAGTTGGCCCGTACGCTCGCCGAGTTCCTCTTCGATACCGAAGAGGCCTTGATCCGTGTCGACATGAGCGAGTACCAGGAGCGGCATACCGTGTCCCGGCTCATCGGCGCGCCGCCCGGGTATGTGGGCTACGAGGAGGCCGGTCAGCTGACCGAGGCCGTGCGGCGGCGGCCCTACAGCGTGGTGCTGTTCGACGAGATTGAGAAGGCCCATCCGGAGGTCTTCAACACGCTGCTTCAGCTGCTCGACGAGGGCCGGCTCACCGATGGGCATGGGCGAACTGTCGACTTCCGCAACACCATTGTCATCATGACCAGCAACGTCGGCAGCCGCTGGATCAAGGATCTGGGCATTGAGGAGGCCCGGGACAAGGTGATGGAGGAGCTCGACCGCATCTTCCGCCCCGAGTTCCTCAACCGTATCGACGAGATCATCCTGTTCCGGAGCTTGAGCAAGGAGGATCTGCGCAAGATCGTCGACATCCAGATGCGCCGCCTGCGTGCCTTGCTGGACGACCGGAACATGTCCCTCGAGCTGACCGACGAGGCGCGGCAGCACCTGGCGGAGGCCGGCTACGACCCGGTCTACGGTGCGCGCCCGCTCAAGCGCGTCATCCAGCGCCAGGTCCAGGATCCCTTGGCCCTGGCGCTCCTGCGCGGTGAGTTCGAGGAAGGGGACCGGGTGCGGGTGGGGACCTCCGATGGTCGCATCACCTTTGAGGAGGCCGCGGCGGAGGCGGTCCCCGCCTAGGGTTGACTTCACACGGCACCGGAGCGGCGACGTTCCGCACTCCGGTGCCGTTTCTTTGTCTGCGGAGGGATTGTCAGGTATAATAAGTGGGCATAATCTCTATGCAGACGTCTGGCGAACATTCCTACCGGGGGGCCAGATGGCGTCCAAGAGGGTAGGCTAGAGGAGAATATTGGCCGATGATGAGGCTAGATCGTTTTACGGAGCGGGCACAGGAGGCGGCTCAGCGGGCTGTCCAGATCATGGGGCGCTATGGCCACACGCAGGTGGACACGGAGCACATCTTCTTGGCCCTTCTGGAGCAGCCGCGGGGCGTGATCTCGGACCTGCTGGAGCGCCTTGGAGCCGATGTCGAGCAGGTCAAGCAGCGTCTTGACGAGGAGTTGCAGGGGAGCCCCAAGGCCAACGTCTATGGCGGCGGTGGGATGGGACAGGTCTTCATCACCCCGCGGGTGAAGCGGGTGCTCGATCGGGCCAACGCCGAGGCGAACTTTCTGAAAGATGACTACATCTCGACGGAGCACATCTTCCTGGCCATCGCCAGCGAGAAGGACGCCTTGCCGGCCCGAATCCTCCAGGAGAAGGGCATCTCCAAGGATCGCATCTACGAGGTGATCGAGGAGCTGCGCGGCGGGAAGCGGGTGACCGATCGGCGGGCCGAGGCGCGCTATCGCGTGCTGGAGAAGTACAGCCGGAACCTCACGCAGATGGCCCACGAGGGGAAGCTGGATCCCGTGATCGCGCGCGACGATGAGATCCTGCGCGTGATTCAGATCCTGTGCCGGCGGACGAAGAACAACCCCGTCTTGATCGGCGAGCCCGGCGTGGGCAAGACGGCCATTGTGGAAGGGCTGGCTCAGAAGGTGGCCGAGGGGGACGTGCCGGAGATTCTCATGGGCCGGGAGGTCGTGCAGCTCGATCTGGCATCCATGGTGGCGGGTACCCACTTCCGCGGTGAGTTTGAGGAGCGGTTGAAGGCCACCATTGAGGAGATCCAGAACTCCGAGGGGGAGATCATCCTCTTCATCGACGAGCTGCACAACGTGGTTGGGGCAGGCGCTGGAATGGGGGCTATGGACGCCTCCAGTATGATGAAGCCCGCCCTCGCCCGCGGGGAGCTGCAGTGTGTCGGTGCCACGACGTTGGATGAGTACCGTCAGTATATCGAGCGCGATGGCGCGTTGGAGCGACGCTTTGCGCCCGTCTTCGTCGATGAGCCATCCGTGGATAAGACCGTGGAGATGTTGAAGGGGCTCCGGGATCGGTATGAGGCGCATCATAAGGTGCACATATCCGACGATGCCATTGACTCCGCTGTGCGTCTCTCCCATCGCTACGTCACCGATCGACGCCTGCCTGATAAGGCCATCGATCTGATGGACGAGGCGGCCGCCAAGCTGCGGGTGGCGCTCCATACCCTTCCTCCCGACCTGAAGGAGCTGCAGATGGAGCTGCAGCAGCTTCAGACCGAGATTGACGCGGCCAGCGGGCTGGAGGACTATCAGCGTGCCGCAGAGCTGAAGACCAGGCGCATCAACGTCCAGGCCGAGTTCAACCTCAAGCGTGGGATGTGGCAGCAGGAGAACCAGCTCGACGAGACCATTGAGGAGGAGGATATCGCCGAGGTGGTGGCGAACTGGACCGGCATCCCCGTGGCACGCATGATGGAGACGGAGTCGGAGAAGCTGCTGCG
>JAWLCP010000105.1:0-8882 GCA_041687115.1 Anaerolineae bacterium | reverse complement strand
ATTCGGCGTACTCCAGCGTCTCCGGGAACTCGTCGTTCTCGTACTTCCGCAGAGCGTTTCTGTTGAAAGCCCGTACGTCTCCTCGACGGCCTCCAGTCTGTGCTCGGTGCGGCGCATGCCGGCCTCAAGGGCTCGCAGCTCGTTCTGAATTGCAGCCGAGAAGGTGCTCGCCGAGTGTCGACAGTCACATCCCTACTCTGTCGACCGCGAAGCGCCTGATTCTCTGCACCCCTTCTTTGAGTGCCTCCATCGGTGTGTGCCCATAGACAATGCGCAGATGCCCTTCGCCTTTGCTGCCGAAGTCCACGCCGGGACAGGTGACCACGCCAACCTCATCAAGCAGATCCCTAGCGAGTTTGTACGAATCCCCTTCAACCCCCCTCATATCTGGGAACACCCAGAATCCCCCTTCAGGTTGTTGGCAACTGATACCTGGGATATCGTTCAGCGCTGCAACTGCCCAGTCTCTGCGACGACGGTAAGATCGGAGCCATGTCTGCCACCAACGGTCGGGCCCTCGCAGAGCGGCAAGCGCAGCCCTCTGGGAGACAGGGTTGGCGCAGATGCTGACGTATAGATGAAGGGTCTTGGTCAGCCGAGCTATCGTCTCGGCCTCAGCGGCGACCCATCCCACTCTGAAGCCACACATCGAGTAGACCTTGGACCATCCCCCGAGCAGCAACGTTCTCTCCTTCATCCCGGACAGCGAGGCCACGTTTGCGAAAGCAGTTCCTTCGTACACCATCTTATCAAAGAGCATGTCGTATATCACCCAGAGATCTTCATCCACAGCTACCTCTGCCACCCTGGACAGCTCCTCTCTGGTGAAGACAGTACCTGTGGGGTTGTTGGGCGAATTAAGCATAATGGCCTTGGTCTGGGGGCTCAACGAATGACGTAGTGCCTCCAGGTCCAGATTCCACTGGTTCTCTTCGACAAGTGGCACCGCGACTGGACTTCCGGCTGCCAGCAGGACGTAGGTCTCAAAGCCAAGGTATGTCGGATCGGCGATGAGAACCTCCTCACCTGGGTCAACGACCGCCTGCGTGGCGATGTAGTTCGACTCCGCGGTCCCGGCGGTGATCAGGACTTCGGTCTCAGGGTCGTACGCAACTCCTGCCTCCTGCTGCAATTTGTCGGCGACGGCTTGTCTCAGCTCGGGCATACCTTGAAAGTCGCTATAGCCGGTGCTTCCCTCATCAAGTGCTTGTCTCGCGGCGTCCATAATATGGGATGGGGTAGGGAAGCTTGGTTCGGAGATCTCCATTCTGATGAGACGCTCCCTGCCACGGGCCAGCCTTTGGATCCATTCGACGCCCTCCCCCCGGCCCTCAGCTTGCTTGAGCCTCCTAGCTATGTCTGGCATATGGCCTCCTTGCCTCACGGCCCGATATCAGAGACTTCTGGGATCCTGTGCCGTCGTTGCCTTTCTGCCATAGGGGGCCGCATCAAGCCTGGGCGGCTGCACGTCTCCCCCGAACGTAGATCCGGGCGACCCGCGGCATCAGACTGGTCGTTACCTCACGGTTGATCGTCTCCGCCCAGAGCGCGACCTCTTCAGCCGAGATGTGCTCTCCCCCCTTACGTCCGATGGGAACCACCTGCACACCGGCACTGGCAATCAGCTCTTGGCGTGTTTGCCGTTGAGGCAATAGTGGACCTCGTCGAATCCTGCTTTGAGATCCCGCACAGCTTCGCGAACCTCTTCAACGGGTCGGTCTTCGACGAGCACCTGGTTGAACAGATCAGCAATCCGCTCCATTTCTTCTGGGCCCATGCCCCAACGGGTAACTTCGTGAACGCCAAGCCGTATGCCGCTGGGGTTCTTAAGGGTTCGAATCGAATCCCGAGGAAGCAGATTCATATTGCACACAATGTTGGCGGATTCCAGCTTGCTGGCAGCCAGTCTTCCACCGCCCTGTCCCCGCACGTCCAGAGCGAGCATGTGTCCAGCCGTGTGGCTCCGCGCCTCTCCAGCAACGGTCAGACCTTCCTTCTTGAAGGCCGCCGCCAGATGCTGGGCGTTGTCCCGGCAGGCGGTCGCGTAGTCACGTCCGAAGGCGAGCATGTCGGCCGCCGCGATGGCCAGCGCCGGTAATCGGTTTGAATGGAAGTTCGCGGTCATTCCCGGGAACACGGCCCGGTCCACACCCCTTGCGATGTCCGGGTCGTTGGTGACGATGAATCCTCCCGGAGGCCCCCCAAAGGTCTTGTACGCGCTCGCCGTCATCACGTGGGCTCCCTCCTCCAGAGGATGCTGCCACTCTCCGCCAGCGATCAACCCGGCCACGTGCGCCGCATCGTACATGACGCGGGCCCCCACCTTGTCTGCAATGGCCCTCACCTCGCGCAGAGGATACGGAAACAGAATCAGACTGGCCCCCACGACGATCAGTCTAGGCTCGTGTGCGGTAGCTTCGCTTTCCAGCTTCTCCAGGTCGATGCGCCACGCTTCAGGGTCATAAGGGATCTGATGGATGCTGAGTCCTCGGTAGCCAGCTGCGCCAATCGTCTGGTGGCTGATGTGCCCCCCCACTGGGGTGGAAAGGCTGAAGATCGCGTCGCCAGGCTCCGTCAGACTATTCAACACCGCCATATTCGCCATCGTGCCGCTCAACGCTCGCACCTCGGCATATTCGGCGTCGAACAAGCGGCGGATCAACTCGGCGGCGATCACCTCCGTTTCCTCTGACCAACGCAGTCCAGTCTGGTACTTGGCGCCTGGGTGGCCTTCGCTGGCACGGGTCGCCACGGTGGAGCTGAGCAGTGACGCCACACGTGGACTCATGATGTTCGTCCCAGGGTAGAGATTGATGCAGCGTTCAGTGAGGTGAACCCGCTGGCGGCGGTCAAGCTCCTCAACGTGATTGGCTAGTGAAAGCGGCTCCAGTTGCTCAATCTCCTCCACCACGCGATCTCGGAACGCGCGTGCTTCCGGCTCCCACCACAAGTATCGGCTGTCGGTCATCAGTGTGCCTCCCCTCAGAACTCCGTCCGACGCCTACCGAACGCCCAGGTAGGATCTGCGGACTTCGTCCTTCTCCGCCAATTCATCAGCCGGCCCCTCCAGCACGATGCTGCCCGTCTCGAGGAGATATGCGTAGTCGGCAATCGCGAGGGCAGCGCGTGCGTTCTGCTCGATCAACAAGATGGTCTGCCCTGCTTCGTTCAGAGCCACAAGCTTCTCAAACACTTGCTGAGCCAGAATTGGAGCCAGGCCAAGCGACGGCTCGTCGATCATAAGGATGCGAGGACTCGACATCAGCGCCCGCCCTAGAGCGAGCATCTGCTGCTCGCCTCCAGATAGCGTGCCCGCGCTCTGCTCCTTCCGTTCCTCGAGCCGCGGAAACAGGGCAAAGACCTCTTGAAGATCGCGGTCGATCTGCTTCTGGTCCTGACGGGCGTAGGCGCCCAGCATCAGATTCTCCAAGACGCTCAGATTGGTGAAGACCCGGCGTCCTTCCGGGACCATGGCCACTCCTCGCTGAGTGACCTCAAACGATTTGAGATCCAGCAGGCTTTCGCCCTGCAGTATGATGTCGCCCCCCGCCGGCTTGACGATGCCAGCGATGGCTCTTAATGTTGTGCTCTTCCCGGCGCCGTTGGCGCCGAGCAAGGCCACGATCTGACCTTTCGGAACCCGCAACGAGATGCCTTGCAGCGCCTGAATGCCACCATAACGGACGCGGAGGTCTTGTACTTCAAGCATAATCGCCTACTCCCAGATAGGCCTCGATAACACGAGGATTGTTCTGAATTGCGTCTGGCGGGCCTTCAGCGATCGTCTCCCCGTAGTCGATGACGATGATTCGGGGACAGATCCCCATCACTACTTGCATCTGGTGCTCGATCAAAAAGATGGTCAGCTCGAACGTGTCCAGGATATGCACGACGAAGGCCATCAGCTCTTCGCGCTCGGCGGGATTCATACCAGCGGCCGGCTCATCCAGCAGCAACAGTTTGGGCTTCACGGCCAGCGCACGAGCGATCTCCAGCTTCCGTTGTTCCCCGTAGGGCAGCGAGGTGGCGTCTTCATGGGCCAGGTGGCTCAGCTCCAGCGACTCGAGAAGCTCCATTGCCTCCTCACGCATCGTCCGCTCCTCCCGGCTGTAATTCGGCAGCCTGAGGATTGCGGAGAAGGGGTCGGCCTTGAGCCGCAGGTGACGGCCCACCAACACATTTCCCAGTACGTCCATCCCCTCAAAAAGCCGGATGTTCTGGAACGTGCGGGCCACACCGAGACCAGCGATGATGTCCGGCCGTTTGGCGGTGATGTCTTTGCCCTCGAAATAGACGTGCCCTTCGGAGGGCTCATAGATGCCGGTGATGAGATTGAAGATCGTCGTCTTGCCAGCACCGTTCGGACCGATGAGCGCGCATAGCTCACCCGAGTCCACTTCAGCGGAGAAGTTGTCAACCGCCGTCAGACCATCGAAGCGCTTCGTCAAGTGTCTGAGTTGGAGTAAGCTCATGACGCCTCCTCCGAGTCGATGTCCGCACCTGTGCGCTCCTTGGAGCCTTTGAGGCGCTTCCGGAGGGCATCGAACCCGTCCAGGATCCAGTCCCACCCGAACTCTCTCCCTCCGAAGAGACCCCGATGGGAGAAGAGGATCACCAATAGAAGCAGAGCGGAGAAAAGCACCATCCGCATACCAGGCATTCCGGGCACGTCTAGCGAGCCGATACTGAATGGGGACTCGATCGGCCGCAATAGCTCGAGGAAGACGGTGTAGAGACAGGCCGCTACAACGCTACCGGTCAGGCTGGCCATACCCCCCATCACGGTAATACCGACAATCTGATAGCTGAGGAAGAACAGGAAGACGCTGGGATCGATTGTACTAATCAAGTTGGCCAGGAGTCCGCCGCCAATGCCAACGAAAAAGGAGGAGAGCATCAAGGCCAGCATCTTGTGGTAGAGAAGACTGACGCCCAATGCCTCAGCGGCAACGTCGTCGTCTCGCAGTGCCATCAGGGCGCGCCCGTAGCTGCTGTCCACTAGGCGCTTGACCACGAATATGGTGACCACGGCGAACCCCCAGCTCCAGAATAGATTGGTATATCCGGGGATCCCCTTGAGTCCCAGGGCTCCATTGGTGACGCTCTGCAGATTGATGAGAAGGACCCGGATGATCTCGCTCAGACCCAGGGTGGCTATGGCGAGATAGTCGCCTCGCAGGCGGAAGCTGGGCCAACCGGCGACAAAGCTAAAGATTGCCGTCATGAGGCCGGCGATTACCAAGGCGGCCAGGAAAGGCAACTGTACATTCGCTAGCAGGGGGACGATGGGTTGCAGAAAGAAATTGGCCACCTTCTGGTCGGGCGACATCGTGAGTAGAGCAGCGACGTAGGCTCCCACAGCGGCAAAACCTGCGTGGCCCAGCGAAAACTGGCCAGTGTAACCGTAGATCAGATTGAACGTGACTGCGAAGATGACGTAGATGGCGCTCAGGTTCATGATCCGTAGGACATAGGGACTGAAATTGGAGCTAGCGTAGGCCAGCAGAAGAAAGAAGGCCACCAGTGCGATGAGCGTAAGGATTCGATTCCGCGATATGTGTAGGTTCATGGTTTCACACCTTCTCGCGTGCTGCCTCTCCCATGATTCCGGTGGGGCGGACCAGGAGGACAAGAACCAAGATGGCGTAGGCAAAAGCGTACCGATAGCCAGCCAGGTGAGGAAGGAAAGCCAGGATCATGATCTCGATCAACCCTAGCAAGAAGCCCCCAATCATGGCCCCCGTGATATTACCAATGCCACCCAATACTGCCGCAATAAAGGCCTTCAAGCCCGGCGTCACGCCCATCAAGGGGTTTATCTGTGGGAATTTGATGCCCCACAGAATCCCTCCCACGGCTGCCAGAAGAGACCCGATGGCGAAGGAGAACATGATCACCCGATCCGTGTTGATCCCCATCAACCCGGTGGTCTCGATGTCCCTCGAAAGGGCTCGCATTGCCATACCCATTTTCGTGCGGTGCACCACGTACATTAATCCCCCGAACAACACCAGCCCAGTAAAGATGATGACGGGCGTGTAACTCAGCATCCTCACTCTCCCGATGCTGATGTTCGCATTCAAGAAGGCGGGACGATCAAAGGCTTTCGGACGACCGCCGAATACCACGATGCTAAGATTCTCCAGCAAGAAAGAGACAGCAATGGCTGATGTGAAGAGATTGATGCGAGGCATCTCCCGCAGGGGCTTGTAGGCAGTTCTTTCTATCAGCACCCCGAGTGCTCCGGTCAGCAGAATGGCTAACGGGAAGGAGAGCGGCCAGGGCAGATGGAAGATTGCCGCAGCATAAAAGACCGAATAGGCACCCACCATCACCAGGTCTCCGTGGGCGAAGTTGATCAGGCGTAGAATACCGTATACCATCGTGTAGCCAATGGCTATGAGCGCATAGAGGCTTCCCAGCGAAATTGCGTTGACTAAGTGCTGCAAAAACTGCTGGAATGGCATCACACCTCCCTGTGACGGTCAATGGAGCGGGCATGGGGGGACCCCCGGCGGGGGTCCCCCACAGAGGCTAGCTAGGGCGAGACGGTCGTCAGGTAGACGAATTCGCCGTTTTCTACTGTGAGGACCACGGCGTCCTTGATTGCGTCTCCGTTCTCGTCCATTGAGATCGTGCCGGTTGCCCCCGCGTAGTCCTTGGTGGCAGCCAGCGCGTCCCGGATGGCGTCCTTATCGAAGGAGCCGGCGCGCTCGATAGCGTCCATCAGCAGCATGTAGGCGTCGTACCCCAGCGCGGCGAAGGCGTTGGCGCGTTCGCCGTACTCAGCCTCGAAGTCCTCGACGAAGGGCCTGGAGGCGGGGCTGAGTTCAGCATCGGGATGATAGTGGCTGCTGAAGTAGAGGTTCTCGACCGCTTCCCCACCGATCTCGATCAACTCCGGGGCCTCCAGGGCATCCCCGCCCATGAGCGGCCCTTCGAAACCAGCCTCTCGAGCCTGTCTCGCCAGCAGGGCCACGTCGCCGTAGTAGCCCGGTGCATAGATAGCATCAGGCTCCTCGCCTAGAGCGCTTGTGAGCTGAGCCGTGAAGTCTTGATCGCCGGTCTGAAAGGACGTGAACGCCACAATTTGGCTGGCGTCCCCCGTCATTTCGATGAAGGCCGACCGGAAGAAGGACGCGAGACCGACGGAGTAGTCCTGAGCCACGTCCTGAATGACGGCGACCCTCTCAACACCAAGTTCCTCAATCGCATACTTCGCCATCACCCGTCCCTGGAAGGGATCGATGAAGCAGGCCCGGAAGTAGTACGGATTCCCTTGCGTCACTAGGGGATTGGTTGGCGAAGCGCCAATAGCAGGAACACCGGCTTCTTGTGCGACCTCTCCCCCAGCCATAGATAGCGAGCTGCCATAGCTGCCAATGACGGCAGTTGCTCCTTCCTGCTCGATCAGGCGCTGCATCGCGGTGGCCGCCTCGGCTTTGTCGCTCCGGTTGTCAACCAGTGGGATCTTGACGGGTACGCCCAAGACTTCGGGCTTCTGGCTGTGAGCAAGTTCAATGCCCTGCATCGTCTGCTCCCCGCCGGCGGCCATGGCACCCGTCATCGGCTGGTAGATACCGATGACGACCTCGTCCAGCTGCACTTCTTCTTCCGCTTCTCCCTCGCTCGGCGGTGCGGTAGTCTCCTCGGCAGGCGCGGGTCCGCACGCGGCGAGCAATGAAGCTGTCAGACCGACGACGACGAACAACAGTACCAGTCTCTTGATACGCATAGTAGCTCCTCCCTCTGTAGTGCGTCACTGACTCTAGAAAGCAGGTTTTCTCCCACACTCAGGGTTCCGCCTTCTACCTCATAGACCTCCTTTGCCGTCACAAGCACGGGCCCGACCGTGACCGGCACGCCTCAGCTTGTAGCCCGGACCCGAGACCAGCCTCGTTGGGACAGAATAAGCGATCCATGGGCTGGATCTCCACCTCGGCAGACGTCGACTCACAGGCACGCCCAGCTTCCAGCCGTAGCCGGTGCAAACAAGATCAGCTATGATCGATCGATTCGACGCTCTCCATGTTCTCAGGGCCCACGACATCCTCTAGCCCGCCTCCTGCCAGCACGTTCTCCCACAACTCCGTGACACGGTCTTTCTCCATCTGACCGTCCGTGTCCCGTTCGACGCCTCGGGCCACTGTCTCGCCTACCTCGATAATGGGCCCCTTGATCGTCTTCTCCGCGAGATCCGGGTCCCCTGCCCGCAAGGCTTCCAGCGTTGGTAGATGCGTGCCTATGATGTGCTCTGTGGTGAAGTAAACCTGATCAGCCAGGGTAAGGAACAGACGCACGCGAGAGACGAGGTTGGTCCAGCTCTGCAGGAGGAGCTGATGATGCGAGAGCCTACATATCTCGCGGTGGAACTCGATGTCCGTCTCCACGAATGTATCGAGCTCCTCCGCGTCAGCGGTCTCCCTCATCCGCGCTACGATCCCCTCAAGCCTCGCGATATCGGCCGGCTGCACCCGGCAAGCAGCCAGTCTTGCTGCGTACCCTTCCAGAAGGCCGCGCAGACTGTATATCTCCCTGATGTCACGAGCCGAGAAGGTGGCGACGTATGTGCCCTTGTAGGGACGCTTGAGCACCAATCCTTCTGCCTCGAGTTCCAGTAGGGCTTCCCGGACTGGCCCGCGACTGATGCTCATCTGTTCGGCGATTTGAGCTTCGACGATACGTTCCCCAGCCTTAAGCCTGCCGCTCAGAATTGCAGTCCTCATGGAAGAGAGGACCTCCTGATATGTGGGCCGCTGCCTGATTTCTCCAAAGACTGACTTGTCGAGGTCCATATCCAAGTGCTCTCCGTGGGAGTGTTAACTGTTGACAGTCAACAGAATTATATCATAAAGACACCGCGCTGTCAAGGGTGACAGAAT
>JAWLCP010000104.1:0-8954 GCA_041687115.1 Anaerolineae bacterium | reverse complement strand
ACCGGCGGCGCGTCGTGGACCGCCTCCGCGGAGCTCTCGACGTGGAGCAGGCTCTGCGCGCCGCGGCGGGAGAGCTCTCGCACACGATGGACGTGCCGCACGTCTCGATCGAGCTGGACGTTGGTCCGGGCGACATGGGGCGGCCGGGAGACTGAGTTGGGAGTACGCCGTTGACCGCTGCGCGGCGGATGCCCGCGGGAGAGAGTATGAACGGAAGACCGGAGAACGGCTGGTGGAGTCGGCCTCGTGCCCACAGCGAGCGTCCTGCGCTGTTGAACCCGCTATCGCTGGTGGGAGCGGCCGGGGGCGCGGCCCTGCTGGCGTACGCCTACCTCGCCGAGGGGGGAGCTGTGGCCGGACCAGGGGCGCGGGCACGGCTGGCGACGCTGGCCCCGTTTGTCGCCGCCTGGCTGGTGATCGTGGCCGTCTGTCTATGGCGCGGGCTGGGGTACGGGCTGCGCGCGTCGGCGCTCCTCCTCAGCGCCTACGCGGTGGCCGCCGCTCTGTTCGTGCGACAGGGCCTGTCCGGGAGCGGACGTCTGTGGCTTGCCACGTTGCCGGCCCTGGTGGTCGCCCTTCTGGGCTCGCGCTGGGTCACGGCGGCCTCTCTGTTCAGCATCGTCGTCTACACCGCGCTGACGCTTCTGGTTGGCCTGGAATGGACTCCTCCGGATGCCCCGTCACCGGCCGGGCTGAGGCAGTGGCTCGGTCAGGGTGGGGACTTCTTGATGGTGATGACGGCCCTCATTCTCGTTCTCCGCTATGTTGAGCGGGATCGGGCGGAGACCCTGGAGGAGGCGGAGGCGGCGCGGAAGCAGCTGGAAATCGGCAAGCGGAGGCTGGCGGATCTGACCAGGCAGGTCCGCCGCCAGTCCGCTCAGCTGCAGGCCGCCGCGGGAGTGGCTCGAGCGGGTGCGTCGACGCTCGATCTGGACGCGCTGCTTGATGAGGCGGTCGAGCAGATGCTGAAGGGCTTTGAATGGATGGGGGTGCACGGTGTAGGATGCTTCCTGCTGGACGGGTCGGCCGAGGCCGCCGTGCTGAAGGCCGTGGCCAGCCGGATGGCCCCAGCCCCGCTGAGGGAGGGGGATCGCTGGAGCCTCGACCAGCAGTCGGCGGTCGCCGCTTCGATCGTCGACGGCGAGGTGCAGGTCGCCGCCGGCGCCGACGACCGCGCCACACCGGGCGAGACATCGGCCCCGGAGGGGTATTCGGAGATCGTGCTGCCGCTGCGCTCCGGGGGGCATACGCTGGGGGCGATGAGCCTGTTGATCGAAGGGGACGCCCGGGATGTGGCCCCCGGCGGGGGTGACCTGGATCAGATTCAAGCCGTCGTCGACGCGGTGGCGGTCATCATCCACAACGCTCAGCTTTCTAACCAGACGGAGGCTGCGCTGGAGGAGCTGGAGACCGTTCGTCGCCGCTACTCCACCGAGGAGTGGGCCAGGTTCCTGGCGGAGAATGCGGACGTTCGCGTCGACTACACCGTTCCCGAGGTGGAGGCGGGCGACGCCGATCTCGTGGAGCGGGCGCGGCGGCTGGCGATGGAACAGGGCCGGCCCGTGGCCATGGATCGGCCTGCCGATTCTGCCGCCGGGTCCGCTCAGACGGAGGGGGCACTGGTGGTCCCGCTGCGGCTGCGCGGGCGGGTCATCGGTACGGTGGCGCTGCACGAGACGCGGCGGAAGCCCGCCTGGACCGCGGAGGACGTCGCGCTGGCCGAGACGGTGGCGGAGGAGATGGCGCACACGGTGGAGACGCTGCGCCTGATGGATGACTCTCAACGGCGCCTGGCCCGGGAGCGGCTGGTGGGCGAGGTGACGGCCAGGATGCGGGAGACGCTGGACGTGGAGAGCGTGCTGAGGAGCGGGGCGGTGGGGATCCGCGAGGCGATGGGCCTGCCGGCGGTCACGGTGCGGCTGGCGGACGGTCACGGCGACTGCGGAGCCGACGGCCGTGGGGAGGAAACCTGCGTTGAGTCTGGAAGCGAAACACGACGGGATCGGCGGTTGGATGAGGGCGTGTGAGGAGCGGAGACACCATGGGTGAGGAAAACAGAATCAGTCCATCTCCCGGTGGGGGCAGAGAGGCGGGATTGGGTCGTGGGAGCGGTGGGGCGGAGGACGGGTCTCATCCAGCGGACAGACTGCGGCGCCTGGTGAGCCTCCTCGCCGCAGCCGGCCTGATCACGGTTCTGCTGCTCCTGCTGATCCAACGATTCGGCCCGTCTCCGCAGTTGGACGTGCGAGATTCTATATACCTGCAGGCCTGTGTTGGAGCCGTCATCGCCCTGTCGGCCGCCGCGCTGGCCTGGCGGATCGTCCGAGCCTACCGGAACATCACCACCATCCGCACGCGGCTGGTCATCGTCTCCGCGGCCACCGTCCTCCTGACCGCCCTTGCGATCAGCGCCGGATCAATTCTAATCGGCTACCGGAATGGACAGCGCGAGGCGGTCGACCGCCTGGAGCTGGTGGCGACGCTGCGGGAGGTGGAGATCGACGGTTGGATCCAGCATGTCCAGGACACCCTGGCCGGCTCGCTCCAGCAGGCCCCCGAGCATCGTTTCGTCGAGCCGGAGATGGCCAGCGTGGTGGCGACGCTGGTGGACGCCCCGGCGGAGTCGGAGGAGCACCGACGGGCGTACGAGTTCCTCGCCTACAACTTCGAGCAGTGGCTGAAGCAGGCGCAGCAGTTCGACGTGATCTTCTTCATGGATCGACACGGGACCGTCCTCGTGGCCACCGATCCGGCCCTGGAGGGGGAGGTCTACGCCGACGAGACGTACTTCAACCGGGGCACGGTCGGGTCCTACATGGAACCCCTGTCCTACTCTCCATCCCTGGGGCATGCGACTCTGTTCGCCTCCCGGCCCATCCTCGGCGAGTACGGGCGCCTGCTGGGCGTTCTCGCCGGCCGGGTCGACGGGTCGTCGCTGACCAGGGCGATGCGCGCCCGCCAGCAAGCCAGCCTGGGCCAGACGGGGGAGACGTACCTGGTCGACGCGGACGGCACGATGGTGACGGACTCTCGCTTCGCGGAGGCCGGGACCAGCGTGCTCACCCCGGGAGCGGTGACCGTGGTCCAGCGCCACGAGAACGGCTCCGGCACGTACACCAACTACGAGGGGACCCGCGTTATGGGCGTCTACCGCTGGCTGCCCGATCTCCAGGTGGCTCTGATGGCGGAGCAGGGCCGGGCTGAGGTGTTGAGCGCGGTCAACCGGACGGCGGCGCTGAACGGGGCGATCTCGCTCGTGGCGCTCGTGTTTGCCGGCGTCGGGGCGGTGACCACGGCGCGCCGGATCGGTGGCCCGTTGAGCGATCTGGCGGAGGCGGCCACGGAGATCGCGGCCGGCGATCTGGAGCGCACCGTCCAGGTGGAGCGGAGGGACGAGATCGGCACCCTGGCGGACGCCTTCAACCGCATGACGGCGCGCCTGCGCGGGCTGATTGGCCAGCTGGAGACTCGCGTGCAGGAGCGGACCCACGACCTGGAGCTGCGCTCCGTCTATCTGGAGGCCTCGGCGGAGGTCGGCCGCGCGGCGTCGGCGATGCTCGATGCCGACCAGCTGGTGGAGGAGGTGGTGGGCCTCATCCGCGATCGGTTCGGTCTCTACTACGTGGGGCTCTTTCTGGTGGACGAGATGGGGGAGTGGGCCGAGCTTCGGGCCGGAACCGGCGACGCCGGGCGCGAGATGCTGGCACAGAAACACCGGCTGAGGGTAGGGGGGCAGTCGATGATCGGCCAGTGCGTGGCCCGGTCCGAGGCTCGCATCGCCCTCGACGTCGGCGAGGAGCCGGTCCGCTTCGACAACCCGCTCCTGCCGGAAACCCGCTCCGAGGGTGCCCTTCCTCTGGTGTCGCGAGGGCGCGTGCTGGGGGCGATCACGGTCCAGAGCGCGGAGGAAGCCGCCTTCGATGCAGACACGCTGACCGTGCTGCAGACGATGGCCGACCAGGTGGCCGTGGCGCTGGACAACGCCTACCTGTTCCGGGAGGCCGAGGACGCCCTGGAGACGGCCCGACGGGCGCACGCCGAAGCGACCCGCGAAGCCTGGACCGAGATGCTGCGATTCCGGCCAAAGGTCGGCTTCCACAGCGATGAGCGGGGCGTCCGGGACGCCGAGAACATCTGGCGATCGGAGATGGAGGAAGCGCTTCGCACCGGGCAGACCGTGGCCAGCGAGACGCCAGGGCCCGCCGAGGGATACGGGGGACGGTACCCGTTGGCGATTCCCGTCAAGGTGGCCGGCGAGGTGATCGGAGTGGTGGATACCTACAAGCCCGCCGCTGCGGGGGCGTGGACGAAGGACGAGGTCGAGACCCTGGAATCGCTGAGCGCCCAGCTGGGGGCATCGCTGGAGAGCGCCCGCCTCCACCAACAGACCCGGCGCCGTGCCGCCCGCGACCGGCTGGTCTCCGAGATCAGCGCCCGCCTGCGTGCGTCTATGAACCCGGATACGGTGCTCAAGACCACGGTGCGCGGCCTGGGGCAGGCGCTGGACGCCGAGCTGGCGAGCGTGGAGCTGACCGGCCCGGTGACGGGCGACGGGGGCTCTGCCGCCGGCGGTGGGGTCGAGGGGGAGGAGTAGCCATGTCATCTGGCGATCGGCATTCACCCGGCCTCAAGAGAAGACGAAGCATTCGGACGCGGCTGCTGGCCCTCCTGCTGGCGCTGACCGTGATCCCGATGCTGGCCGTGGGGTATCTGGGGGTCGATTCCGTGCGCAGTGTGGGCGGGAAGGCGCAGCAGCTCAGCGCCGGCGCGCTGCGGGATCAGGCGGAGCAGTACCTGCGCGAGACGACAACCAGCGACGCCCGCGCCAACGACCTCATCCTGGAGCGCGCGCAGCGCGACGCGCTGAAGATCGCCCAATACGCGGCGAACGTGTTTGCGAACCCGGACGTCTTCGCGACCGGCTCCTACTGGCGGGCCGAGGAACGCATGCGTTTGGGAGAGGACGGGCAGTACAGCAACAGCGAGGACGACCCCTCGAGCGCCTTCGTGCCCAACTTCGTGGAGATCGACGAGGGGCTGCTCGGCGCGCTGGAGACGAGCGCCTACCTGGACTTCGTGCTGGGGTCCACGTTCGAAAGCGATCCCAATACCGCCGCCATCTATCTGGGCACGGAGCACGAGATCACCTACTACTACCCTAACATCGGGCTGGGCGACGTCCTCCCGCCGGACTGGCGGGTGACCGAGCGTCCCTGGTACGTGGGTGCCGGCCCGGCGAACAACCCCCGGCAGGAGGTGATCTGGACGCCCATCTATTTGGATGCTACCGGGAAAGGGCTCATGGTCACGGCCGCCGCCCCCGTGTACGCCGGCGAAGATGAGTTCATCGGGGCGGTGGGCGTCGACGTGACGCTGCAGGACATGACCGCCAGCATCGAGGAAACCCGCGTCCTGGGCAGCGGGTACGCGTTCTTGCTGGACGACGAAGGGCGCGCGGTCGCCCTTCCGGAGCGGGGCTATCGAGACGTCCTGGGGCGCGACGCGGAGCCGGACGAGGTGGGACCCAAGCTGCTCGGGACGGCGACCGCCTTTGCCCCCCTGCTGGAGCGGATGATCGCGGGAGGCGCCGGGTTCGACGCGCTGGAGGTCGGTGATCGGGAGCTATTCGTGGCTTACACGCCGCTGGAGAGCACCGGATGGAGCATAGCCAACGTCGTCGAGGCCGATGCGATCCTGGAGGTCATCCCGGCCCTGGAGCAGGAGCTGGAGGCGTCCACGCGTTCTCTGGCGGTGCGCCGCATCCTCCCCGTCGGCGTCGGTGTGCTCCTGGCGGCGGCCGCGGTCGGGTTCCTGCTCGCCTATCGTCTGACGGTGCCGATCCGAGAGATGGCGGAGGCCGTCCAGCGGGTTGGGGCCGGTGACTGGGACGTCCCACTCCCGACCGCTCGCGCCGACGAGATCGGGATACTGGCCCAGGCCTTCGATCAGATGACCCATCAGCTGCGCGAGCTCTACAGCAGCCTCGAGGATCGGGTGGCCGCTCGCACCCGCGATCTCCAGCAGCGCTCTGTCCAGCTGGAGGCGGCGTCCCACGTGGCCAGGGAGGCGGCCGGGATCCGTGAGGTGGAGCAGTTGTTGACTGAGACGGTGCACCTCATCTCCGACCGTTTCGGTTTCTATCACGCCGGCATCTTCCTCATCGACGAGCCCGGGCGGTACGCGGTTCTGCAGGCCGCCTCCTCCAAAGGAGGGGAGCGGATGCTGGCCCGGAAGCACAGGCTCAAGGTGGCCGAGGAGGGCATCGTGGGGTACGTCGCCGGCTCCGGCGAGCCCCGGATCGCCCTCGACGTGGGCGAGGACGCCGTCTTCTTCGACAATCCCGATCTGCCCCAGACCCGTTCGGAGATGGCGCTTCCGCTGAAGGTGCGCGACCGGGTCATCGGCGTGCTCGACGTCCAGTCCACGGAGTCGGGGGCGTTCAGCGAGGAGGATGTGGCCGTCCTGCAGACCATGGCCGACCAGGTGGCCCTGGCCATCGAAAACGCCCGCCTGCTGGGGGAGGCGGAGGAGCGGATCCAGGAGATCCACTCTCTACTCCGTCGTGAGAGCAGGGAGGGCTGGAACCACATGACGAGGGCGCGTCCGGGATGGCGGTACGTCTACGGCACCGGAGGACCCACGCACGGGGCCGACGAGTCGCCGGCAGACGACGGAGATCGACTGAGCCTGCCGCTTCGCGTGCGGGACGTCGTGGTGGGGAAGGTGGATCTGAAGCTCGATGAGCGTTCTCCGACCCCGGAGGAGCGTACGCTGGTGGGGGAGGTCCTGGATCAGGCCGGGCAGGCGCTGGAGGGCGCCCGTCTGTTTGAGGAGGCGCGCGCCCGCGCGCGGGAGCAATCTGTACTGAGCGACCTAGGAGGGGCCCTGTCGGCTCGACTCGACGTGGATGAGATTCTGGTGGCCGCTCATCAAGGGGCGGCGCAGCTCATAGACGCTCGCAACTTCTACGTCGGACTCTACGACCCCCAGAGCGAGCAGATCCACATCCGCTTCAACGCCACCAGCGGCGAGCGCGACCGGGAGGTGACGGTCCTCTCTGCGGACGAAGGGTTGTCCGGGTACGTCGTGCGCACGGGGAAGCCGGTTCTGATACGGGAGAACGTGGCGGAGCGGCTGTCCGAGCTCGGCGTTGAGCTGATCGGGGAGCCGGCGCTCTCCTGGTTGGGCGTCCCCATGGCCGTGGGGGGCGAGATTCTGGGAGTGGTCGCCGTGCAGAGCTACTCCTCGCCGGGTGCCTACGACGAGCACGACATGGAGCTGCTGACCGCCGTGGCCAATCAGACCGCCATCGCCGTCCAGAGCGCGCGCCTGTACGAGGAGGCGGTGGAGACGGCGGAGCGCCTGCGGGAGGTCGATCGGCTCAAGAGCCAGTTCCTGGCCAACATGTCCCACGAGCTCCGCACCCCCCTCAACTCCATCATCGGGTTCTCTCGAGTGGTGCTGAAAGGCATCGACGGCCCGCTGACCGAACGCCAGCGGGAGGACCTGGAGGCGATCCACAACAGCGGACAGCACCTGCTGGGACTGATCAACGACATCCTCGACGTCTCCAAGATCGAGGCGGGGAAGATGGAGCTCAACTTCGAGACGGTCGATGTGAGGGAGATCGTAAAGGGGGTGATGTCCACGGCGGTTGCCCTGGTGAAGGACAAACCGATCGAGCTGCGGCAATCCATCGCCCAGGACCTTCCTCCGATCACCGCAGATGAACGCCGTGTTCGGCAGGTTCTGCTCAACCTGGTGTCCAACGCGGCGAAGTTCACGCAGGAGGGTTTTGTCCGCGTGCAGGCCAGGGCGGAAGGGGATGAGGTGGTCATGTCGGTCTCCGACACCGGCCCGGGAATCCCTCAGGCGCAGCAGGACGACATCTTCGAGCCGTTCACCCAGGTGGACGGGTCGTCGACCCGCGAGTACGGAGGTACCGGGCTCGGTCTCACCATCAGCCATTCCTTCGTCCAGCTGCACAGCGGTCGCATGTGGGTGGAGAGCGAGCCAGGAGAGGGCTCCAGCTTCCACTTCGCCCTGCCCATCGCGGGCCCGCCCTTGGACGATGAGCGGGTGGAGGCACCCGTGGGTGACCCGGGGCTACCGGCGGCGGAGAGCCCGCCGGATGCAAAGGATGACAGTCTCATCCTCTGTGTCGACGATGACACCGACGTGATCGACCTCTATCGCCGCTATCTCCACATGCGCGGCTATCGCGTCTTCGGGCTGGCCGACGCGAGCCGTGTCATGGATGTGGCCAGGCGCCTCCAACCGTACGCCATCACGCTGGACATCATGATGCCCGAGAAGGACGGTTGGGAGGTCATCCAGGAGTTGAAGACCGACCCTCAGACGAGGGACATCCCTGTCGTGATCTGCAGCATCGTGAGCGAGAAGGAGCGGGGGATCAGTCTGGGCGCGGCCGAGTACCTGGTGAAGCCGATCATCGAGGAGGACCTCCTGACTGCGTTGGACCGGCTCAACCGAGAGTCGGGCGACCACGAGATCCTGGTCGTAGATGACCACGCCGATGACCGGGCGCTGTTGCGGCGGATGATCGAGGATCGGGAGAGATACGAGGTGGTGGAGGCCGCCGGGGGCGCGGAGGCCATCGCACTGGTCAAAGATCGCCATCCGCATATAATCATTCTGGATTTGATGATGCCCGACGTGGATGGTTTCGCGGTCCTTGAGGCGGTGAAGTCCGACGAGGTCACCCGTTCCATTCCGGTGATCGTCGTCACCGCCAAGGATCTGACGCAGGAGGACCGGCAGCGGCTCAGCCATCGCGTCGAGGCCCTGGTTGAGAAAGGTGTGCTGGACCAGGAGGAGCTGCTCGAGGACGTGGCAGCTGCGCTGCGCAAGCTCCGTCAAGGACCCTGATGGCAAGGGGGTGTCAGTGAAGGTGATCGTCCATGATCGTGCGGGGCTGTGCGCGGCCTACCCGG
>JAWLCP010000103.1:0-8995 GCA_041687115.1 Anaerolineae bacterium | reverse complement strand
TACTTCTACGCCACGGACTGTGACCACTGCATGGCCATCATCGAGGAGCTGCTCCAACCGCTCCAGACCGAGTACGGGGAGCGGATGGAGATCAAGATGGTCGAGATCTCCGACCCGCGGGGATACGAGCTGATGATCGAGGCGGAGGAGATCTTCGGGGTTTCCTCTCAGGAACGGGGCTTGCCGACCCTGGTGATTGATGGAGTGGCCCTGATCGGTGAGGACGAGATCCGCAGCCAGCTCCCCTGCATGCTCGATACCTGTCTGGCGGCCGGGGGAACCTCGTGGCCGGACATTCCCGGGCTCGACGAGGTCGCCGGGGAGTCGCCGGGTGACTTCGGATCGGGGTTCCCCTTCGGGGAGGAGCCTGAGCCCTGTGACTCGGAGAACGAGGCCGCCTGCGAGGGCCCGGCGCCCATCTGGATGGCCTATTTCTATCAGGTGGGCTGCCAGTCCTGCAGCCGGGCGGAGTACGACATCCAGTACGCGCAGAGCAAGTACCCGCAGGTGGTGGTGAGGGAGTTCGATGTGCAGGAGGATGCTGCGCTGGCAGAGTGGCTCGGGGAGCGCGCAGGCGTGCCCGAGAGGAAACGGCTGGCGACCCCGGCGCTCTTCGTGGGCGATGACGCCCTCATCGGCGATGAGATCACGTCTCAGGCCGTGCTCGACCTGGCCGAGAAGTACGCGCCCACCGGCGCTGACCGCTTCTGGACGGACTTCGACGCGGAGAAAGCCACCCGGGGGCTGATCGAGCGCTTCAAGTCGTTTGGGGTGCTTACCGTCGTCTTCGCCGGCCTGGTCGACGGGCTCAATCCCTGTGCCTTCGCCACCCTCGTCTTCTTCGTATCCTATCTCACGCTGAGCGGCCGGAAGGGGAGGGAGGTGCTCGCGGTCGGCGCCGCCTTCACGCTGGGCGTGTTCCTCGCCTACCTCGGTGTGGGCCTCGGGCTCTATAAGCTCTTGGGGATGCTGGGGGATCTTCTCACTCGTCTCGGACGCTGGGTCTACGGCCTGACGGCTGTGCTGTGCGCAGGGTTGGCGGTCTTCAGCTTCTTCGACTACCGGAAGGCCCGCCGCGGCGACATCGGAGATATGAACCTCAACCTGCCTCACGGGCTCCGGCAGCGGATCAACGCCGTGATTCGCAAAGGCCGTCGGTCTCAGGCGTACGTCTGGGGCGCGCTCGTCACCGGAGTGGTGGTCTCGTTCCTCGAGCTGGCCTGCACGGGACAGGTCTATCTGCCGACGATCATCTTCGTCACCAGCATGCCCGACCTGCGCGTACGCGCGGTCCTCTACCTGGTGCTTTACAATCTCCTGTTTGTGCTCCCGCTGATCGTCGTCTTCATCCTGGCCTACTACGGCACCACATCCAAGGATCTGACCCGCTTTCTCAAGCAGAATGCGGCGACCGTGAAGCTGGGGATGGTGTTGCTGTTCTCCTCGCTGGCGGTGTGGTTGGGTCTCTCGCTGGTGTAGCCCGCCAGGCCTGGCACACCTGGGTGCCTGTGGTATCATTAGCTTTCACGTCGGGGTTGAGACCGGCGGCGTCTTCCTCCATCTGATTCTGTCAGACCTGAGACGGGAGTTCGACAATCCGCTGGGAGCGAGTGTGGATCTACTGAGTATGGCAAGGAGCGTGCTTCGAAGATGAAGAACATAACCGTCATTGGCGCGGGTTACGTGGGTCTGGTCACGGGTGTCTGTCTGGCGGACCTCGGCAACCGGGTGGTGTGCCTCGATATCGACGAGGCGAAGGTGGAGAAGCTGAATCAGGGCGAGATGCCGATCTACGAGCCGGGCCTGGAGGACCTCGTCGAGCGGAACGTGAAGGCGGGCCGGTTGAGCTTCACCACTGCCTACTCCGAGGGGCTGGAGAGGGCCGAGTTCGTGTTTATCGCCGTGGGCACGCCCGAGGGGGTGGACGGCGAGGCCGACCTCCGTTACGTCCGTATGGCGGCCCGGTCGATCGCCGAGGAGATGGATCACCCCATGGTCATCGTCAACAAGGCGACCGTCCCTGTGGGGACTGGCGACTGGGTGGCCGACCTGATCCGCCAGTATCGGAATGATGATGTCGACTTCGCCGTGGTCTCCAACCCGGAGTTCCTGCGGGAGGGGTCGGCGATCAGCGATTTCCTGAGCCCTGACCGCGTGGTTCTGGGCTCGCTGGATCGCGAGGCGGCGGAGAAGGTGGCTCAGTTGTACCTGCCGCTCCGCACGACCATCATGATCACCGACCTGCGCACGGCCGAGATGATCAAGTATGCCTCGAACGCCTTCTTGGCCACTCGCATCTCGTTTATCAACGAGATCGCCAACATCTGCGAGGCCCTCGGTGCGGACGTCAAGGAGGTGGCCACCGGCATGGGATATGACCAGCGGATCGGCCATGGGTATCTCGATGCCGGTGTCGGCTACGGAGGGAGCTGCTTCCCCAAGGACGTCAAGGCCCTTACCTACATGGCCGAGATCAAGGGACGCCATCCCCAGCTGCTGCGGGCGGTGATGGACATCAACGACGATCAGCGCCGGCAGGTGGTGCGCAAGCTCGACCAGGCCTTGGGGGGCCTGCGGGATAAGACCATCGGGCTGCTCGGGTTGGCCTTCAAGCCTAACACCGACGACATGCGCGAGGCGCCGGCCGCCTACGTCGCCCGCATGCTGATGTCGGCGGGGGCGAACGTCCGCGGCTACGACCCGGTGGCCGAGGTGGTCGCCCGGCGGGCCTTGCCGAAGATGGAGCTTTCCGATGACGCCTACGATCTGGCCAAGGGCTGCGACGCGCTGGTGGTGGTTACCGAGTGGAACGAGTTCAAGAACCTCGACCTGGCGCGCATCCGCGGCCTGATGAGTGGGAACGTGATCATCGACGGGCGGAATATCTACGAGCCGAGGCAGATGGCCGACCTTGGGTTCTACTACCGGGGCATCGGCCGTGGGTACGAGTCGGCCTAGCACGGGCGGAGACGACCCGCATGAGGCAGGTCCGATGAGTGAATCTGCTCGGCCGAGCGATCGCTTCCTCGAGACGGAGCTCGCCAACGGTCTGTCAGTGCTGGTGAAGGAGGTCCACACCGCGCCGGTAGCCAGCTTCTGGATCTGGTACCGGGTCGGAAGCCGCAACGAGCATCTGGGGACGACGGGGATCTCCCATTGGGTGGAGCACATGCTCTTCAAGGGTACCTCCACCTTCCCCAAGGGCGCGGCCGAGAAGGAGATTGCCCGCCAGGGAGGCGTCTTCAACGGCGCCACCTCGTACGACTTCACGACCTACTTCGCCACCCTGCCCACCGAGCGTGTCGAGCTGTCCCTGCGCATCGAGGCCGACCGCATGATCAACGCTGACTTCGATCCTCAGGAGGTCGAGGCGGAGCGGTCGGTCATCATCAGCGAGCGGCAGGGTGCCGAGAACAGCCCCGAGTTCCTGCTCAACGAGGAGCTGATGGGGGCGGCGCTGCGTGTGCACCCCTACCGCAGTCCTACCCTGGGCCACATGTGCGACCTGGAGACGATCAGCCGAACGCAGCTTTACGACCATTATTGCACCTACTACGTGCCGAACAACGCCCTGGCCGTCGCCGCGGGCGATTTTGACGCCGACGCCATGGTGCGCTCGATTGATGAACACTTCGGGGGGATCCCGGGGGGTGACGACGTGCCCCCGGTGACGGCGGTCGAGCCACCCCAGCGGGGCGAGCGCCGCGTCGTGGTGCGCAGAGAGGGTTTCGTTCCCTACCTCGCAATGGCGTTCCGCGCGCCCACCGTGCGCGAGCCGGATTTCTTCGCCTTGACCGTCCTCAACGCGATCCTCACCGGTGCCAGCGCGATGACCTTCCGCGGGGGCGGGCTCACCAACAAGAGCTCCCGCCTCTACCGGGCCCTGGTGGGGCAGGAGTTGGCCGTCGATGTCTCCGGTCTGCTCCTGCCGGCGGTCGACCCATTCCCCTATACCCTCTCCGCGGTCGTGCGCCCTGGCCGCTCGCCGGCGGAGGTCGAGGAGGTGCTCGAGGCCGAGCTGGCCGCCATCACGGACAACGGGGTGAGGGAAGAGGAGGTCGACAAGGCCATCAAGCAGGCCCAGGCTCAGTTCGCCTACTCCAGCGAGTCCGTCACCGGTCAGGCCCTCTGGCTGGGGTTCAGCGAGATCTTTGCCGACCACACGTGGGCCGAGAGCTACCTCGAGAACTTGAGCGCCGTGACCGTCGAGGACGTGCGGCAGGTGACCAAGAAGGTGTTCGATCGCTCCGGCTGCACGGTGGGGTGGTATGTGCCGTCGAACAATGACCGGTGACTGATGATCGGATGGGCAGTGGCAAATCCCCAACCGTCAGCGACTGGCGGGCCACAAGACCGGTCGGGCGCCGGACCAGCCGCGCGACCGGGTGCCTTTCCGTCGCTCGGCGCTGGATATGATGAGGTGACTATGTCCGTTCCTGGGCCCAATGACATCACCCGCCGGGTGTTGCCCAACGGGATCGTCCTCCTGGTGCGGGAGAACCGGGCCAGCCCGTCTGCGGTCCTCACCGGCCTGCTGGAGGTTGGCTCCCGCGACGAGAGCCCCGAGCTCGCGGGTCTGTCCAGCTTCACCGCCGACGCCTTGATGCGGGGGACGGAGAATCGCTCCTTCGATCGAATCTATGAGGAGCTGGAGTCGATCGGGGCGAGCCTGGGGATCAGTGGAGGTACGCATACCACGGGGTTTGGCGGTCGCAGCCTGGGGGACGACCTCCCCCTTCTGCTCGATGTGCTGGCCGATTGCCTCCGCCGCCCCTCGTTCCCCCTCGACGAGGTCGAGAAGCTGCGGGGCGAGATTCTGGCCGATCTCTCCGAACGCGCCCACGACACGCGCCGTATGGCGCACCTGGCCTTCTACGAGCTGGCGTATCCAGACGGACACCCGTACGCCCGCAGCACCACCGGCTACCCGGACACGGTGGAGGCGATCGGGCGGGATGATCTGGTGGACTTCTACGCGGGTGGTTACGGCCCACAGCGGATGCTCCTCGTCGTGGTGGGGGCGGTCGACACAGAACAGGTCATCGCGCAGGTGGAGGCAGCGTTTGGCGACTGGGAGGGGCGGACGTACGCCCGCCAGCCCCTGCCGGACGTCCCCTGCATCACAGAGGTGCGCCGGTGCCAGCTCCCCATCCCCGACAAGACTCAGTCAGACGTCGTGCTGGGCTATCCCGGCCCACCGCGCACGCACCCTCACTACCTCGACGCGCGGGTGTGCAATACCATCCTCGGGGTGTTCGGGCTCATGGGTCGCCTGGGGGAGAAGGTGCGCGACGAGCAGGGGCTCGCGTATTCTTCGTATAGCCGCCTCAGCGGGGGGCCAGGTCCGGGCCCATGGCGGGTGGTCGCTGGCGTGAATCCTGCGAACGTCGCCCGGGCGGTGGGGAGCATCCGGGCCGAGATTCGCCGCATCTGCGAGGAGCCGGTGAGCGAGGACGAGCTGGGCGACAGCCAGGCCTATCTGACGGGGAGCATGCCGCTCCACCTGGAGACGAACAGCGGCATCGCCAGCACCATCCTCAGCATGGAGCGTTACGATCTCGGGCTCGACTATCTACGGCGGTACGCGGATATGATCGATGCCGTAACCCCCGAGCGGGTGCAGGCCGCGGCACAGCGCTGGCTGGACCCTGACGCGTACGCCCTGGCCATCGCCGGCCCGCCGGAGGGGTAGTAGCTCGCGGGATGCGTAGGGATGCTGACGAACGGGGTTGACCTGATCCGGATCGCCCGCGTCGAGCGGATGCTCCATCGCTACGGGGACCGCTTTCTGGAGCGAGTGTTCACGCCGGCAGAGATTGTCTATTCCCGTCGCCGTCCTGCGGAGCTCGCTGCCCGATTTGCGGCCAAGGAGGCGGTCGCCAAGGCCCTCGGCGTTGGGATGCGCATGATGGCCCGTGACGGAATCGGGTGGCAGGAGGCTGAGATCGTGGGCGACCATCGGGGGAAGCCCGTCGTGCGGCTCCGCGGCCGCGCCGCCCAGCGTGCCGACGAGCTGGGGCTGACCGAGTGGGCCGTGAGCCTCTCTCACACCGACGAGCACGCCGTCGCCTTTGTCGTGGCACGCTAGTCTCGGCCGGTTGGTTCCCTCCCCTACAGGCCGTCTGCCCGCCCTCATGCTTGTGCGGCGCCGCCCCCTGTGGTAGACTACTTTTCAGGCTGAGTCACAAGTCCTCCTGTCACGCTGAGCGAAACGGAGCGTGGCGAGGTGGAGCGAAGGGGTCTCCGCCGTTGATGGCCGACCGTCTACTCTGACAACAGAAGAAGGGAAGGACCCTCCCACAATGAGCGATATAAGAGGCCGTGTCTTCTCGGGCGCCCGACCGACCGGACGCCAGCACCTGGGGAACTACCTGGGTGCCATCCGCAACTACGTCGCCATGCAGGATGACTACGACTGCATCTATTGCATCGTCGATCTCCACGCCCTTACCACCATGGAGGACACCAGCCCGCTCCGCGAGTGGACCTACGAGATGGCCCTCGACTGGCTGGCCGCGGGGATCGACCCTGAGGAGCGAGGCACTATCCTCTTCATCCAGTCTCACGTTCCCCAGGTTACGCAGCTTCACACGCTGCTCTCCATGGTGACCCCCCTCGGCCGGCTGACCCGCTTGCCCACCTTCAAGGACAAAGTGCGGCAGCATCCGGACAACGTGAACTATGGCCTGGTGGGGTACCCGGTGCTCATGGCCGCGGACATCACCCTCTACAAGGCCGACACGGTCCCGGTGGGCGTCGATCAGGCGCCCCATCTGGAGTTCACGCGGGATATTGTGCGTCGCTTCAATCATCGCTTCGGCGACGTGCTCGTCGAGCCCAAGGCGAAGTACACGGACTTCCCCAAGGTGCTGGGGCTCGATGGGGAGCAGAAGATGAGCAAGTCCCTGGACAACTACATCGAGATCGCGGCCAGCCCCGAGGAGATCGAGCGGCGGGTGATGACCATGGTGACCGATCCACAGCGGAGGCGCCTGTCGGATCCCGGTCGTCCGGAGGTGTGCAACGTTTTCACGCTCCACGGATTCTTCTCTCCTGAGGATGTGGAGCGGATCGAGCTCGACTGCCGCAGCGCCGACGTAGGGTGCGTGCAGTGCAAGCGGCTGCTGGCCGAGAACCTGGCGGCGTATTTCGAGCCGTTCCGGCAGCGCCGCGCCCGGTTCGCTGAGGACCCGGCCCGTGTGTGGGGCATTCTCGAGGACGGCGCTGCCAGGGCCTCTGCGATTGCCTCTCAGGTCATGGCGGAGGTTCGCGAGGCGATTCAGCTTCCGTAGCGAGTCGCGATCTACACGAGTGGAGAGGTGAACTGTGAGGGCATTGATACAGCGAGTGAGCAAGGCCTCCGTCCAGGTGGACGGTGAGATCGTTGGCGCCATTGGAAAGGGGGTTGTCGTCCTGGTGGGGGTGGCCCGCGGCGACACCCAGGATGAGGCCGAGTGGCTGGCGCGAAAGATCGCCGGGCTGCGCATCTTCGAGGATCGCGATGGGAAGATGAACGTCGGACTGCTCGACGCGGGCGGTGAGGCGTTGGTCATATCCCAGTTCACACTCTACGCTGACGCGACTAAGGGACGCCGTCCCAGCTTCGTCGATGCGGCTCCCCCGGAGGTGGCCGAGCCGCTCGTTGAGGTGTTCGCCGACGTACTGCGGGCGTACCGTGTCCCCGTCGAGGAAGGGATCTTCGGCGCCTACATGAACGTGGAGATCCACAACGACGGGCCGGTCACGATCATGTTGGAGCGCTGATCGACCACGGGTCGAGGAGGAGGCCACCGATGCCAGAGCTGCGGAAGGACCCCGTGTTGGGCCGTTGGGTCATCATCGCCACCGAACGGGCGAAGCGGCCCTCGGATTTCCAGGTGGCGAGCGAGGAGCCCCACTCCACCTCCTGTCCCTTCTGCGAAGGGCGGGAGTCGGAGACGCCGCCGGAGGTCTATGCCGTGCGAGAGGAGGGGACGCGGGCCAACGAGCCGGGTTGGGACGTGCGCGTCGTCCCCAACAAGTACCCGGCCCTCGACGTCGAAGGCCAGCTGAACCGCGAGGGGGTCGGTCTACTCGATATGGCAAACGGGATCGGCGTCCACGAGGTGATCGTCGAGACGCCGGCTCACGATCAGACGACGGCGGATCTGTCCGCCGATCACATCGGCAAGGTGATGCAGACCTATCGCCAGCGGATCGTCGACCTGAGGGAGGATGAGCGTCTCAAGTACGTGCTGATCTTCAAGAACCAGGGCCGGAGTGCCGGCGCATCCCTACAGCACGCCCACTCGCAGCTCATCGCCACGCCCATAACCCCCAAGCGAGTGAAGGAGAAACTCGATGGAGCCAAGCGGTACTTCGACTACAAGCACCGCTGCGCCTTCTGCGACTACATCAAGCAGGAGACCGAGCTCTTCGACGAGCGGCTCGTCGAGGAGACCGCCCACTTCGTTGCTCTCTCCCCCTTCGCTGCCCGGTTCCCGTTCGAGACCTGGATCCTGCCGAAGCGTCACATGCTCGATTTCACGCTGGTGGAGGACGAGGAGTGTGCCGACCTGGGCGGCATGCTGAAAGTGATCCTCATGAAGCTGCGCAAGGTTCTCAACGATCCCCCTTTCAACTACGTGCTCCACATGGCCCCCTATCGGCGCCCCCGGGGCGGGTACTGGACCACCATCGAAGAGGACTACCACTGGCACATTGAGCTTATCCCACGCCTCACTCGGGTGGCTGGTTTCGAGTGGGGCTCTGGCTTCTACATCAACCCCACGCCCCCGGAGGTGGCTGCAGAGACCCTCCGCCAGACCGAGGTTGAGTAGCAGAGCCCAGACGCAGGAAGGGGAAAGGGGATCAGCTCAGAGGAGGGCCTCCAGCTTCTCCTGTAGCACGGGCTTCGGCTGAGCCCCGGTGACGCGATCGACCTCCTGCCCATTGCGGAAGAAGATCAGCGTGGGGATGCTCATAACCCCGTACCGGCGTGCCGTGCCCTGGTTGG
>JAWLCP010000102.1:0-9006 GCA_041687115.1 Anaerolineae bacterium | reverse complement strand
TCGCTCTGCGAGATGTTCGTCGGCGTCGTGCCCGTCCAATCAGGGTCGGTCATCGCGATGGCGACGCCCGCGCTGAATCCCATCGCTGCCATCACTATCATACACAGCGCCAGCGCCTGCAGAGGCTCGCCTTGCCCGCCCCCCCATAGGGAACGACGATTCTCCAATGCCCGGTTCTGGCAAGATCGCATCGATCCTCCCGGTCAGTCCTCGTACATGATGATGAACAGCGTCACGGTCTCGTCCTCGGAGAGCGTGACCTCGTACGCGTTCGAATATCGCTTCCCATCGATCCAGGCCTCACCGATGACGGTGTAGGTCCCGGGGGCGAGGCCCGACAGCGTGTATTGCGCGTTGTCGTCGGAGGTCGTGGATGCCACCGTGTTCCCGTCCGCGTCTTGGCACTCCACCGTCGCGCGTCCGTGCGGGACGGGGATGCCGGTCAGGGAGACCCACGTCTCCCCCTGGATCGTGCCGTTCGACGTTGGGGTATCCGTGATCGGTTCCGTGCCCTCCAGAGAGACGGTGACCGAGATGGGACCGCCGGTGTTGTCCGTCTCGTCTAGCTCGCTCACGTTGTCGCGAGAATCGGCCAGTGCCCAGATCTGATAGGTCCCCGTCGCGTCGAAGCCGCTCTCAGTCGTGATCGTGATCGTCGTCCTGGAGCCAGTCCCCAGGCTGCTTACCGCTGCCCAGCCCAGGCCCGTCGTCTGGGTCGTCGGCTCGGTGTCGTCGACGTCTACCCAGAACAGGTTGTTCACCGGCCGCGTGCCGATGTTCGCCACCGTCACGCCGAAGTCGAGGGATTGGTAGGTCGAGATGGGCTCCGTGGTCAGCAGCTGCAGGTCCGTGACCACCAGGTTGGGGGCCGGGCAGGGCGAGACAAACGTGGCGGAGGCGTTCGACTGGCCCAGTTTCGTCACCGCTCCGACGGTGTGTGAACCTTCGGTCACAGCAACCGATATTTCTTTCTCCCACTCCGTGGGTTGCCCCTCCACCGTCGCCACCTCGCTTCCGTCCCACAGGATAGAGGTCGGCGTGTCTCCGGCGTTCTTGTAGGCCCAGTTGTACGCTCGCACGACGATGGAGAGCGGATCGCCCGGACCTCCGCATTGGGGAGAGATGGTGATATAGGCGTCGCTGGTGCAGGATGTCACCACCGCCGAGTCCTGCACGATCCCCATGCCCTCATATCCGCTGACCTCGACGGTCTGCCCGACCGCCAGAGCTTGGCCGACGGACAGTGTGAACTCGAACGTCCCATCCGCGTCGGTGGTCGCGCTGTCCTGGTACCCGGTATCGCGGATGGTCAGCGCGACCACCCGCTCCGCCGCAGCTGTCCCCAGTACTGCAGTGCTCCCGTGGCACAGTGGTGTGTTGATCACCACCGGCTCGAGACTCTCGACCGTAGCCGAGTCGTACTCATCGTATCCTTCTACCACGATGACGTGACCGCCCACCAGCGGAGGCAGGCTCGCGAATTCAAAGGATCCATCCGCCGCCACCATCGTGCTGGCGCTCACGGACGCATCGTTCAGATCTCGGAGCTCCAGAACCTCGCCCGCCTCGGCGGTGCCCGTGACCACCGTCTGACCCTCCTCGAGGGGTTTGTGGATCACGATGGGCGTGAACTCCACGGTAACGGTGATGGTCTCGCTGTCGCTCACCGTGCCACCTACTGGGTCCGTGCCTGACGCCGTCACCTCGTTCGTCGTCGTCTCATCCGCCTGATACTGGACGTTCCAGGAGGCTGTCTCGCCGGGCTGCAACGTGACCGGGGCCAGGGAAGAGCCCACGCTGTCCGTCACCGTCACCTCCGTCAGCTCCGTGTCTCCGGTGTTCTCCACGGTGTAGGAAAAGGCCACCCATTCGCCCTTCCCAACCACCTGGGGAGAGACCGTTACCCGGAGGTCCAGGGCAGGGCCGATGATGATCACCTCGACGCTGTCGCTGGCGGTCGCCGTTCCTCCGATGTTACTCCCCGAGACAGTGACGTCGCTGGTCGTCGTCGCATTGACGTTCTCTGTGACCACGCCGACCGTCGTCGCGCCGGCGGCCAGCGCGCCGATGTCGATCGTATTCCCGAGGCTGTCCGTGATGACCACGTTCGTCAGCTCCAGGTCGCCGGTGTTCGTGATCGTGTAGCGGAAATCGACGGCGTCTCCGTGGTACGCTGTCTCGGGATCGACGCTTGCGCTGATCTCGATGCGTGCTGAGCTGGGATCGCACGCATCCCCCACACCATCGCCATCCGTGTCTGCCTGATCCGGGTTGTAGACGTCGGGGCAGTTATCCACGCTGTCGTATACCCCGTCTCCGTCGCTGTCGACACCCCCCGGGCCAGTCCCGGGCTGCAATGAGCCGAAGCTCCCTCGCGACACGATTGTGCGTGCGGCGCGAGACTCGATGTGGAACGAAGGGGCAATCGGGCGTATCAACGGCGTGATCGCGGGGAGGTCGTAGGCAACATGGACCCGTACACGGTCGCCGAGCTGGACTTGCGTCGTATCCGTGAACACGTCGCTCGGATCGCTGTCCGGCCCTCGGTCGTACGCTACCCGTACGTCCACCCGATTGGGGTCGACCAGCAGCAGCTTCGCCTCCGCAGCGTTCTGGATGTTGGCCCAGTCCAGCGCGTGCACCATGCCGTAACGCGTTCCCTCACGCGCCGCGTTGAACATGCCGGTGTAGACGATGAAGGCGTAGCTGAACTCGATGATGCCCATCAACAGCAGCAGAAAGATCGGCAGGATCAATGCAAACTCGACTAACCCCTGGCCTTCCTTCTTCTCCTCCATCATCACGCTCCTGGAAAAAGTGGTGCTGCGCAAGCTGGTTCTGCTGGCCTACCTACAATAACAAAGCCCCGAGCTTGCGGGGCTCTGCTCGGCACGGTGGTCGTCCCTGACGCCTGCCTGGATGAGGTTGACCACGTCGCTGAAGGGCTCCCCACGGTAGGGCCCAGGACGGCCAGGATAGCGATTGCGACAAGGGCCACTGGGACCAGAATCAGCGCACATTCGACCAGGCCCTGCCCCTCCTCACCAGGGAGGACTAGCGTCTGTTTTCCCTCCCAAGCTGGCTTTACCAGTGCCATCTTCACACTGGGGTACGTTCATTATAGGGTAGCTGGCATTGGCATACAATAGGAAGTTCGTACTAGCTTTTCGTGCGACGGGAGGGCTTCAGTCGGGCTCGCGAGGTCCGACGGGGGGGGTGGGCTGGCGGAGGCCTCGGATTCGCCTCTCCTGCGGCGCGGCGTCACCTGAGAAAGCTCTCTCACATGAACGAAGCCCCGCCTCGGCGGGGCTTCGTTCGACAGCGCAGTCTTCAGCGTCTCACTGGAATGCAAGAGCGTCGACGATATTGCTGAAGACTTCTCCGATGGCGGGGCCCAGGAGTGCCAGGATCACAATCACCACAATGGCGACCAGAACAAGAATCAACGCATACTCGACCAGGCCCTGTCCTTCCTCACGCGGTAGGAATAGCATCCGTCTCACCTCCTTCTAAGGTTGTTCGCCGAGGTGACCCTCACCCCAGATCGGCCCCATTATATCGTATCGCGAAGGACCGCTCAATAGGCCTTTGGTACTAATTCGGGCAGTCCCATATGGAAGACACAAGCGCTCAGACCTCCGAAGCTTCTAGACGTCGGAGGTCTGGTCAAATGCGATGTCGCTGGATACGGATTCTGTCATGAGGACACGGGAAGATCGAAGTTTACCCGCAGACCTTCCCCTGGTTCGCTGTGAAAATGGATCTCGCCACCCAACATCTCGATTCGCTCACGCATCGTCGCCAGCCCTAGCCTCTCTGCGTCCTGCGATGTCAGCGCGTCGGAGATCTCGAGGCCGTCTCCGTCATCCTCGAACGTCACCCGCAGCCGGTCGCCCTCAAGGTCCACCAGGATGCGCGCGCTGCTGGCGTGGCTGTATTCCTTCGCATCGTTCAGGAGCTCCTGGAGGATGCGGAACGTGGTGACCTCCTGGTGAGAGGCCAGGCGACGTTCCTTCCCCATCACGGTGAGATCGGTCTGGACGTCGCTGTTCTCGGAGAAGCTCTCCAGATACCGTCGCAGCGTGGGAATCAAACCCAGATCGTCGAGCATCATCGGACGCAGGTTGAGGATGAAGCCCTTGACTTTCTGAAAGGTTGCCGCCACGGACTCTTTGAGGTTGGTCAGCTCGACCCGCGCTTGCTCCGGGTCGGCGTCCATGAGCCGCTCACAGATCTCGGCCTGCAAGATGAGGTTGGTCAGGGACTGGGCGGGCCCGTCGTGCATCTGCCTGCTGAGGCGCCGTCGCTCCCGTTCCTGAGCCTCGATGATCCGCACCACCGACGCCTGTCCGGACTCCTCTCCCTCCGCGTCCTCCCGCCCGTAACTCCCGACGCCGTCGGTGTGCTCAAGGATGCCGTGGAGCAGATCGAGCGTGCGGGTCATATTCTTCTGGTTGCTCTCCAGCTTCTCCAGCTGCCCCCGCATGGTGAAGAGACGCTGCTGCGTATCCAGGACCGCCGTATACGCCTCCTCGATATCCGCCCGCGGCACCGTGTCGATCGACGCCTCCACCTGTCTCAGCTGGTTCGTGGCCTGGGTGTTCCTCCTTGCCAGCCGTTCCACCTCGTCGCCCGTCTGCTCGATGAGCAGATCGATCTCCTTGAGCTCGCGCTGGGCCTTCTCGTACTCCTCGCTGCATCTCTCCAGGAATTCCTCAAAGGGACTGGCGTCACTGTCGCTTGCCGTAACCATCACACCTCGCTTTACACTCGGGGCTCGTTCGCCCCGCCCTGATCTCCGCGCAGAGGCACCCAGCCGCGGCGAAGCGCGCAGACCGCCGCTTCCGTTCGTCCTGTCGCTCCGAGCTTCCGGAGAATGGCCGTCATATGGTTCTTCACCGTCTGGTGGCTGATCCCCAGGTGATACGCGATCTTCCGGTTGCTCATACCCTGCACCACCAGTTCCAGAATCTCCATCTCGCGTGGGGTCAGGGGCGAGAGGAACTCGTCTTGGTCTGCGAAGACCTCCCCGCCAAAGCGCTTGAATTCCCTCAGTAGCCAGTCCCCGATCCCGCGGTCGTCCAGTAGCCTGTCGTCGACGACGTAATATCCCTTGTTTACCTGGCGGATCACGCCGATCAGGCGTTCGGGGCTGACATCTTTCGCGTGGTAGGCGGAGGCACCGGACCGGATGGCGTGGTAGATCTGCTCCTCGTCGTCATAGGCAGTGAGCATGATCACGCTGATCTCTGGACAGCGATCCTTGAGCTCGCGTGTGGCCTGGAGCCCGTTGAGCTCGGGCAGGTTGATGTCCATGATGACGACGTCGGGGTGCTGCTCCTCCGCCTTCCTGAGCGCTGTCTCGCCGTCTGCTGCTTCGTCGACGACACGCAGGTCTTCCTGTGCCGCCAGGACGTTCTTCAGCCCCTGGCGGAAGACGGGATGGTCATCCACGATCATGACATCGATTATCTCCGTCATCCGTGCCCCCTCAACTCGGTGTTCGTGATTACCCTCGTCCGATCTCCTTGGGCAAGTATACCACAGCCTGGTCCGGTCCTGCAACCTTGGAGCGTTGCCTTCCTCGCAACGGGTACTATTTCTCTCATCGCGAGGAGCGCACGAAGGCAGGCGACCACCGGGACGGCCCAATCCCCACCCGTCATCGCGCGTGATATCGTCCGAGCGCTAGAGGTCCCTTCCCTGATCGCCGATCGATGTACGCAGAAACGCACCTCTCCCGGGCTCCGCCACGATTTCCCCCTGCCACAGCACGCGCCGCCCGCGCTGAAACGACATCTCTGGCCAGCCCAGCACCGTCCGCCCCTCGTAAAGCGTGTAGCCGGCGTTGCTGTGCTGGTTCTCCGCGCGAATCGTGAACTCCCGGCCTGGATCGAACACCACCAGATCCGCGTCGGAACCGACCGCGATGGTCCCTTTCTGAGGGTACAGCCCAAAAATGCGCGCCGGATTCTCGCACAGCACCTGTGCTACGCGCACCGGGCTGATGCGCCCCGCGTTCATCCCTCCATCGTACACCAGTGGCAGCAGCGTCTCGATCTGCGGCGACCCGAAAGGCTGCTGGAGGAAGTCGCCGTCCGGGTCCTTCTCCTTTGGTGCGTGGTCCGTCCCTACCACCTGGATCGTTCCCTCCGCCAGCGCGTCCCAGAGTGCCGCCCGATCCTCCGCCGTGCGAATCGGCGGTCCGATCTTGGCCAACGCCCCGCGCTCCTGAATGATCTCCTCAGTCAGCGTCAGATACTGGGGGCAAGTCTCCGCGATGATACGCAATCCCTCCTTCTGGGCATTCCGGATGTGAGGCAGGGCCCGCGCGGTGGTGTTGTGGGGGATGTAGAGCGGACAATGCGTCACCTCCGCCATCCGAATGGCGCGGAAGATCGCCTCCTCCTCCATCGCTGCCGGGTGGGTGTCGACGAACCGCTCGGCCGAGGCGTCGGGGCCGGTCAGGTACTTGTCCTCTAGATAGTCGACCGCCCCTCCGTTCTCCGCGTGCACCATGGCCATCCCGCCCAGCTCGGCCAGCAGGTCCATCGCCTGCATCAGATGATAGTCGTCCGTCGTCCAGCCTTCCTTGATGTACGGCATGAAGAACTTGAAGCTGCTTACACCTAGCTCGAAAACCCCCGGCACCTCCGCCAGCTGCTTGCTTGCCTCGAACATCCCCCCGTGCAGTGCGAAGTCGAGGCGCGAGTTCGCCAGCCCGTCCTGCACCATCTCCTCCACCTTCTGCAGCAGGCTGTCGCCCGGGCGGGCGTACGCGTAGCACAGAATCGTCGTTGTCCCGCCGTAAGCGGCGACCCGCGAGCAATCCTCCACGCTGTCCAGGTAGACCGGGTGCACGTGCGCGTCAATGACGCCCGGGAAGACATACCGGCCGCTGACCGGGATCACCTCATCGGCGGCCTCCTGGGACAGATCGGCTCCCACAGCCGCGATAGACTCGCCTCGTATCCCGACGTCGGCCCGGCGCATCCCATCTCCGGTCACCACGATTCCGCCCGCCAAAAGACGATCGTACCCTTCCTCCATAGCTCGCCTCTCTCCCACCTCTCTATTGCCCCTCCGCTGCCAGCTCCAGCTGCCGCTGGTAGAGCTGGCTGTACAATCCATCCCGTTCCAGCAGGTCCCTATGGCTCCCCACCTCGCGGATGCGGCCTTCTTCGAGCGCGATGATCTTGTCCGCGTCTCGAATCGTGCTCAACCGGTGGGCGATCACCAGCGCGGTACGCCCCGTCAGCACCTGCTTCAGGGCTCGCTGAATCAGGTACTCGGCTTCAGCGTCGACCGACGAGGTGGCCTCATCGAGGATAAGGATGCGTGGATCGGCCAGGATGGCGCGTGCCAGCGCCAGTCTCTGTTTCTGCCCGCCGCTTAGTTTCACGCCTCGCTCGCCAATCTCTGTGTCGTATCCGTCCGGGAGCTCCCGGATGAACTCGTGCGCGTAGGCAGCCTTCGCTGCATCGACCATCTCTGCGTCGCTGGCATCCGGCTTGCCATAGCGGAGGTTCTCGCAGACGCTGGTGTTGAACAGGAACGTGTCCTGCGGCACCACCGCGATGTGCTGTCGCAGCGAGTGCACGTCGACCTGCCGGATGTCGTGACCGTCCACTCGGACGCGACCGCTGTCGGGGTCGTAGAACCGGCACAGCAGGTTAGCGATGCTCGTCTTCCCCGCACCGCTGGGGCCGACCAAGGCCACCATCCGACCGGGTGCGATCTCGAACGTGACGTCCTCAAGCACCTTGTCGCCGTCCCCATAGCGGAAATGAAGGTGGTCGAAGGCGACGTGCCCTTCAACCTCGTCCAGCGGCATCGCGTCGGGGACGTTCTGGATCTCCGACTCCGTGTCCAGCAGCTCGAAGATCCGTTCCCCGGCGGCAATCGCCTGCTGGAACGTGTTGTCCACCTCCGTCAGCCGGCGTACGGGCTCGTAGAAAGACACGACATAAGAGAGGAAGGCCACCAGCGTACCCAGGGTGAGCTGTTCGTTGACCACCATGCGAGCGCCGAAGCCGAGCACCAGTACGCCTCCCAGTGCCGACACGAAGTGCAGGGCCGGGAAGAAAGCTGACCACGTCCGAATCGCGAGGATGCGCTCCTGAAGATACCCTCTGCTGACGTCGCGGAACTGCCTCAGCTCCTCTTCCTCCTGCTCGAAGGCCTGAACGACCCGGATCCCGGCGAGTTTGTCCTGCAGACTGGCGTTGATATCCCCCAGCCGGTCCCGCACCCGGCGGTAGATGGGACGGGCGCGATGATTGAATACCCATAGCCCCAGCGCGACAAACGGCAGCGGAACCAAAGTGATCAGGGCCAGCTTCCGGTTCAGCGCCAGGAGGACCGCCGAAGCTCCCACCAGTCGCAGCAGATCGACCGCCGTCAGTGCGATGCCGTGGGTCACGAACTGCTCCAGCGCGTTGACGTCGTTCGTCACCCTCGACATCAGCTCCCCCGTCGACGTCGACTCGTAGAAGGAGAGCGAGAGGCGCTGGAGATGATCGTAGATGCGCACGCGCAGGTCGAAGATGAAGCGCTCTCCTACCGCGTGCCGCACGTACATATCGCCGAAGTTCACCGCCTGCATCACCGCGTGAATCCCGATCAGACCGCCGATCATGAGCGGAAGCCTGGAGAGGTCCCCTTCCCCAATCACCTGGTCCACCACCTGTTTCTGCACCAGCGGAGGGAGCAGATTGAGGCCCGTCCGCATCAGCAGCAGCAAGCTCACCCCCACCAGCACCTTCCAGTACGGGCGCACGTATTTCAAGAGCCGTCTGAGTACATCCAAGTCTTTCTGTCTCCTTCAGTGCCGGGATACCGTCGTTCCGTCCAGCCATCCGATTATAGCCCACGCGGGGGCCCTGCACAAACAGATGCGCCTGGCGCCGGGCGCATCTGTTGGACGTCACGTCTGCTCGAGACCCTCTTCAGGTACGGGTCAGCCCTCCCTCCCGTGTCTCCACCTCCCCGCCTACCACCGCCTCC
>JAWLCP010000101.1:0-9624 GCA_041687115.1 Anaerolineae bacterium | reverse complement strand
ATCGACTCCAGGGCCTCGGCCTTCGCCAGAACCTGCTCGCCGCCACCGGTCAGCGGCGGCGCTGTGGGTAAGCGCAATTCACCATCGGTGGCGCGGAGCGCGAGCCAGTTTAGGTCTAGCCCGCTCAGCAGTGCCTCGCCCTCCGCTCGAGCCTCTTCGTCCCCCAGCCTCCGGCCGAGCACAGTGAGCCGATAGGCAGCGTCGTCGGCCAGATACGTGTCCGTCCTCGCGATTCGCGCGTAGACGGGCAATGTCTCTGTCAGGCGCCCCTGACTCTCCAGCAGCGCCGTGGCAGTCCACCAGGCAACCGGGTACGGACTCTCCAGGTAGACATCGAGGGCCTCGTCGGGCGCCCAATCCTCCAGCAGCCCAGCTTGAGCCTGGCGGCTGTCCGGGCTGTCAACCTCCTGGTAGAGGGCCAGCGCCTCGTCCGTCTCACCGAGCGCCTCCAGCACCTCGGCCAGCGCAAGCATGGCCGCCTCGTCGTCCGGGGATTCCTCCAACCAGGCCTCACACGCCTCCCGGGCCTCCTCGTTGCGCCCCAGGCCCTTCAGCGCTCTCGCGCGCACGGGTAGCGCCGCCGAATCGTCGATGTTGCGCAGCACCTCCAGGGCGTCGCTGAAGTAGTAAGCGGCATTGAGATCCTCGGCCACCGTCAGAGAGTCAGGCCCCATGCGGCGCATCCCGGCGAAGGCATCGGGTCGCTCGCCCAGCATAGCCCGATACTCGGCATATGCAGCGGCGTCATCCCCGCACTCCTCGAGATAGCGGGCCAGCTCCAGGCGCAGGCTGACCGGCGCGTGGACCTCCAGAGCGGCCCGATAGGCCTCCTCGGCCTGAGGCGCCTCGAGCGCGGCGTAGTAGCGCGCCAGCACGACATATGCCCGGTAGGAAGCAGGGCTCTGAGGCCGGAAGTCGATCACCGCCCGGAGATCGCGCACCGCGTCAATGCTCGGCATGCGGGCCTCGGCGGCCCAGAGACGTCCGTACTCCTCGATCTCCGGGATCCTCCGGGCCAGGGTCTCGTAGAGCTGTTCCGCTCGGGCCGGTCGGGCGGTCTGCGCCCCACGGTAGAGCGCCTGCGGAGACCGAACCGTATCCCGGTGCATCCAGAGCACAATCACGGCAGCGACCAAGGCCACCAGCGACACGACGATGCCGAGCGACTTGATCCCAGACCTACCTCTCACCGGGGTATCCGCTCCCTCTTCCATAATCAGTCCTCCCGCTCCACCGGCAATTGAAAGGCGTGCATGCGCCGGTCGACGGAGCCCGCAACGAGCCATCCCTCCGCTGCAGCCGGCCCCGCAGCCAGGGCATCGCCGGTACGGTAGCGCCAAGACAGCTCCCCCGTGGCCCAGTCAACACCATATAAGGTGGCGTCGTCGGAGCCGAAGAAGACGAAATCCTCCCAGACGACGGGGGAGGAGCGAACCACGTCACCCGCCTGGTACCGCCAGAGGAGACTACCGTCGTCAGCTCCGAGCGCGTACAGACAGCAATCGTCCGCACCGACGTAGACGATGCCGTCCTTGACCGCCGGCGAGGATGTGATGGCCCCATCCGCCGCAAACGTCCAGCGCAGCTCCCCGCCAGCGGCACCGAGCGCGTACAGCCTGCGATCGAGGGAGCCAACGTAGACCATCTCGTCAGCGACGGCAGGGGTAGATACGATATCCCCCTCCGTGCGGTGGCGCCAGACCAGCTCGCCGGTGCCGCGATCGAGGGCGTAGAGAGTGTTGTCCGCAGAGCCGACGTACACGAGCGCACCCGCCACCGAGGCGCCCCCCTCGATCCGGCCTTCGGTCTGACGCCACCAGCGCCGCTGGCCGTCCTCCGCCTGGAGCGCGTAGACGAAGCCGTCGTGGGAGCCGACGTAGACGACACCGTCGTGGACGACGGGCGACGCGGTCACCCACCCCTGCGTCTCGTAGGTCCAGCGCGGCTCGCCCTGGGCGGCGTCGAGGCTGTAGATAGACGCGTCCCAGGAGCCGAAGATGACGGTGTCGTCGAAGACGGCAGGGGAGGAGGTGACGTTGTCCGCAGTGTCGTAGCGCCAGATGGCCTCGCCGGTGGCGGCGTCGACGGCGTGAAGGGCGTTGTCGTCGGCGCCGACGTATACCACGCCTTCGTGGACCAGGGGTGTGCCGCGCACGTAGTCGCCCGCCTTGTAGACCCAGGAGAAGGAGATGGCGGGCTCCGTGGCGGGCGATGGGGACTGACAGGCGACGAGCACCGTCAGTGCGGTCGCGCCCACCAAGATCTTGGTCTTCATCTGTTCTGTCTCCTCAGCCGTTCCGTGGACAGCCGCCGGTATGCGACGCCGGGTCACTGTACGGTGACGTTATCACTCGTCTCAATCTCACCGTCAGGATCGTAGGTCCGCGATGCGTGGGTCACGTCGGTCACCTCCGAAGTGTAGGTGCCCGTCTGCTGGCTCTTCGTCTTGAAGGTCACGCTGCCGTCGCTGCCGGCAAAGCCGGAGTCGGAGACGGTCGAGTCATCGTTGGGTCCCTTGCGGTGAGATCGGCGATCGGCGATCACCGAAGGGGCCGCTTCGATGGGCAGCACGCCCAACGGCAGCGGACCGAATGCCGACAACGGTACAATCGACAGAATGGCACGGCAACGCACACGAAACGCAGCAGACAGATACATCAGGTCCGGAGGCGAGAAGACGCCGTTGCCCTGGCATCCATTATAGTACGGGCGGAGGGTCTGTCAACGCAGGTTGACGATCTGTCGGGGGGAAAGCTGCCCAAGCCGAAGCCCGCTCGTATATGAGCAAGTGTCGCGAGTGGGCCCACTTGGATTCGAACCAAGGACCAACCGGAGGTGGGCGGCTCTCCTATTCGGTCTCTGAGCCGAGTGCAGCGGCGCAGGCGCAGCGACCCTGCCAACAGAACCGAGCAGCCCGACCATCAGATCCGCCGTCGTCTTGAGCCATGCTGGCCCATCCGGTGGCCGGGCGGATGAAGCGGGCGTCAGCCTTCACTCGTTTACGACCTAACGGTCTCAAAGATAAGCTGACTATCCTCCGTGACCGGACCATCCATATAGTCACCTACAAGGTCTTTGATTGAGAAACCACACCGATACAGCAGGTGAACTGCCTCATATCTGAACAGATACCTCGTTGTCCAGGCAGACTCCACTGTCTCCACCTCGTTGCCTTCGGCGTCATATGTGGTGAAGCGGAGGCTGGTCTCTATCCTCTGATCCAGTACGTCAATGGACTGGGCCTGCTCCACTAACACCGACCCGGATCCATCCTCAAGGGGATAGCACCCTCTTTCTTCGAACTCCTTGGCAGCTGAGTCGATGCATTTGAGGATGAACTCGCAGTTCGGATTCGGGATGTTGAACAGAAACCGGCCGTTTGGATTCAGATGCTGACCGACTAGCTCCAAGCAATTGACTTGCTCCTTGACCGTGAGATTGTGAAGGAATGCGTCACAGCAGATGATCGTCCCGAATCCCCTATACAGCCCAAAATCGGACATGGTCTGACGCTCGATCCGCACCCGCCGTCTCACTTCTGGCGGCTCGTATTTTAGTTTCTCCCTGAACAGATTGAGCATGCCGGTCGACTGATCGATCCCCGTGACTTGGAATCCCTGCCGGGCTAGGCGTAGCGCCAGTCTTCCTGTCCCACAACCAAGGTCGAGAACTGGACCGCCGGAGCTCCTGGCTTTTCGAAGATACCAGTCTACCTCAGCTGGACCGCTGATGCCAAGGGTCAAGTCGTAGTACTTCACAAGCGGATCGGTCTTTTCTGAGCCGTACGCCGGAGTCCGCTGGAATATCTGTCAAACTTGCTCCTCAGGCGGCACGAGGGGTTCGATGAGGACAATCAGATCGGGGAGATCTCTCCGCACTGTCTCCCACACAACTCTTAGGTCGACACGGAAGTACTCGTGAATCAAACGGTGGCGCATGCCGACCATCTCAGCCCAGGGAATCTCCGGGTGAGCCTCACGCGTCGGCTGAGAGACGTGGGCAGCTGCCTCTCCGAGGACCTCCAGAAGACGAATGATGGCGTTCTGGTGCAGTTCACTCTCGACGAACGCCTCCCAGGTCATCCCTTCCACGAATGCTGACGCCTTACGAGCCGCGATGAGGATGTCCAGAAGGTAAGCTTCATCCCGCCGCATAGATGACCGCCGCGTTGTCGAGGATACTCTTGCGCCGGATGTAGTTCTCACTCTGCTCCACTGCCACGCGCGGCACAAGATCCACGGGGCGCCGTACGAGCGCCTCCAATTCCTGCTCCATCCTCACCAAATCGAACAGAGTCCACCGCGCGTCGTCCTCGAACGAGACCAGGACATCGACATCGCTGTTTGGACCGAAGTCCTCCCGGAGCGCAGAGCCAAAGACAGCCATTTCCGAAACCTTCCAGCGGCGACAGAAATCCGTCAACCGACTCTTTTGTGGTAGGTCCAGCGAAACCTCTACCGTCTTCGGTTTGCTCATGACATGCTCTCCAATCACCCACTCGTCACCATAGCACAACTCGGCCCAATACCTGAGCGGAGGCCCCTTGATTGTCCAATTATACCCGCAGCACCGGGCTCGGCAAATCATCTTGCTCAAGACAGAGACCATCGCCGTGCCCGCCTCAGCCCTGCGGTCATTCCACCAAGTGGGTTTCAAGGAGGGCTGCTTCCACCGACGAGAATGCGCGATCTAGGGCGTCCTCGAGCGATTCTCGAAACACCAAACATAAATTGTCAAGACTGAGCTCGCGCTTCCCCCTATGAAAGGAAGTAAGCCGGGCAGCGATAACTGTCTCCACCTTGTCGCGACGCGATCCCTTCTCCGGCAGCACGCCTGCAATGGTAATTTGGGTATAAGCCCCGATGGCGAAGTAGGCTTGATCGCCGCTGTCGACCGCCACGTGATTCGACATCGCCAACGCGAAAATATCGCCGAGGATCTTCTTCGGCGGACTCGGCCGCTCTTCTATCTCGATCAGAACCAGCGCTCTTCCGCTAGCGTCGGCGATCAGCACATCGACGTCTGCTAACCTGTTGACGTTATGCACTCCCTCTTTAGGAGTGCCGTAGAACGCCTTACAGGCAGCGACGTTGTCACTCTCGTTCGGGTCGCCGTGATCGTAATAGACGACGTATCGATCCCCGAACTTCTGGGTGAGGGCTTTGCCGAACCGGGCAGTTGCGACACCTTGCTGATTCATCATCCCCAACCTCCAAAGCAGGCATCACCGGCGCCGACAAGGCCGTCCGAGGACCCACGAAGCGGAGCATTCTTTGTTGTGGAAGTGCGCTGCGGTGCAACGCTGCACTCAAAAGAGGGTCAAGAGTGGGCCCACTTGGATTCGAACCAAGGACCAACCGGTTATGAGCCGGCCGCTCTGTCCACTGAGCTATGGGCCCGTTCTGAGGGGTCCTTTACCGTTCAGCGGCTGGCTTTCACCAACCGCTGAGCAGGGCCTCGATCAGAGCGGGCGGCGGGAATCGAACCCGCAACAGCAGCTTGGAAGGCTGCGGCAATACCTTTTTGCAACGCCCGCAGGTGCACGGCCAGTCGGGGCGGCCGGACTTGAACCGGCGACCTCTGCGTCCCAAACGCAGCGCGCTAGCCGTCTGCGCCACGCCCCGCGAACCACTGGTAGTATACCTTCTTTGGCAGGTCTCGTCAAGCTTAGTCGCCGGCCGTGCCTGGTGTCGGATGGCAGACCTGACCTACCTGTGCGGTTTACGGAGCCCAGGAGAGGCGTTGGACCGTCCAGCTGGGAAGGTTCGGACCCAGGGAGATGACCGGTCGAGGATCCTCACCGCCGGGCCCCATCAGATAGATACCCCAGGCGCCGTCTCGGTCGGAGACGAAGGCGATGGCGGACCCATCGGGCGACCAGGCGGGCAGGCCGTCCGACGCAGGGCTGTCGGTCAGCTGGCGGAACCCGCCACCCAGATCGTAGATGTAGATCTCCCAGTTGCCGGTGTGGTTCGACATGTAGGCCAGTTGATTGCCACCTGGCGACCAACTGACGTTGATGTCGCTGGCGCTCGAGCTGACCCGATTTCCCGGCTCGCTGTCGTCCGGGTTGTCGATGAAGATGCCGCAGGCGTCCGCATCCTCAGGCTCGCATCCGGTCCAGGCCAGCAAGCCCGTCGGGCCCCATGCCGGCGCCCGCCCCGCGGCGTGCCGCTGCGGATCCGCCGAGCCATCGGTGGGCGCGATCTTGATCTGCCACGCACCGCCGGCATCCAGCTCGGCGTAGGCCACCCGCTGTCCGTCGGGCGAGAACGTCGGCCACGCCAGACCAGCGCCAGCGAGGAGCTGCTGCGGCGCCGCATCCAAAGACGGAAGCAGAGAGAGACCTGGGGAGAGCCGATCTCGATATCCCAGCGCATCACCGTTCCACATCCAGAAGGGTTGATCGGCAGCGGAGGCCATCTCCACCAGCCGTCCGTCGGCGAAGAGCGCGTACACGTTGTATGCACCCGTCGCCACATCGTAGACCGGATAGGCGAGCCGACCGGCGTTGAAACCGGGAGGCAGCGTCGTCCTGGTGACCGGCCGCGAGCCCTCAAGGGTTGGAATTGGGGTGGGCGTGGCGTTCTGACACACCTCGGCCGCCTCAGCTCGCTCCTCCTCGACCTCGGTGCTGTTGAGAAGTCGCAGCGCCTGGTCGTATTGCTCCACCGCCGGACACATCTCCCCCTGGCCGGCCCAAGCCTCGGCGTACCGGACGTGCGCCTGGTAGAGGCGTCGGAAGACATCCTTGTATTCGGGTGCGGTGCGGTACAGCTCCTCAAAGCGGGCAATGCACTCGTCCCAGTCGACGGCCCAGTAGTCCAGCGCCTCCAGGTACCTGATCGCCAGACGTCGCTGAGCGGTGGCCTGCTCGTCCAACGGCCGCAGGGCTACGGCCCGGTCAAGGTAGAAGATACCCAACTCGAAATCGTCCTCCTCCAGGAGCTTCATCCCCGCTCGGTACCGGCTGTGGAAGAGCATCTCCTCCACCTCCTCCACCCTGTACTCGGGATCAAGCTGGCGCAGCGAGGTCAGCGCAGCAGCGGCATCCTGCCACTCCTCGGCCTCGTAGTGGGCCCGTCCCTGCCGATACAGATCATCCGTGATGGGCTCCTCGGGCTTCCGGCTCGGAGTTGGGTCGACCTTCGACCGCGCCTCGACCTCGGCGATCCCCTGCCCGGCAAGGGGATGACCAGGATCGAGCTTGAGGGCATACTCGAACTCGGCCTGGGCCAACTCGAACTCTCCCTGATCGAGGCGCTGCAGCCCCGTCTGATAGTGCTCCTCAGCTTCCCGTTCCAGGCGCTGGACGCGCTCCTGCTCGCCCTCACGCACGCCAAAGTAGATGCCGCCGACGACGCTGAGGGTTAGAAGCACGACAAGCGCAGCTCCCCACAGAAGCACGGGACGCAGGCGCCCACCTTCAGCCTCAACCTTGGAAGCCCGCTCAGGGGAACCGGATGTCTGGAGGACCCGGGAGGGCCGGGTCTCCTCCACTGCCCCCCCACACTGCGGACAGAGAGACACTGTCTCCGGGATCTCGCTTTCGCATTCAGGACAACGCATCAAATAACTCCGACGAGGCATTATAGGAGGGTAGACCCCGTTTGTCCAGCGCGGAGCCAGGCACCGTACTCCATCGGCCTGCCTCAGTACGCCCGAGAGAGGAGATGACGATTGCCGATGCGCACTGTTTCCAGGCCAGCCTCGCGGGCGGCGGCCTCCGCCTCCTCGGCGTGTCGCACGGAGGTGCGCGGTAGATCCGGAAACAGGAAGTGAGGCGCGAAACCGAGCAGCACATACGGAATGGCCGGGTTGCGGGCGGCCACAAAGCCGGCAATGCGGCTCACCTCCTCCACGTCCACGTAGCCCGGCACCAGCAAGGTGCTCACCACCACCGGCGGCGGCTCCGGCCGCTCGTGGAACCGCGCAGCCGCGCGGCTCACGTTCTCCAGCGTATAACGATTGCTGGCACCGGTCAGCACCTGATGCAGAGCATCGTCATAGGCCTTGAGGTCGAACTTGATGCAGCCACCCGTCTCCACCGCCACATCGAGCGCCTGATCCATCAGCCGAGGACGGGCCGTCCCGTTGGTCTCCCAGCAGACGACCACGTCTCGCTTCGCCAGGCGACGGGCGACGGCAAGGGCGTGGGGCATCTGGCTCGCCGGGTCTCCGCCGAAGAAGCAGACGCAGTACGTGCGCTCGTTGGCGACGTCGGCCAGATCTGCGGCCGACAATAGCCCCGACTCGTCCGGATCGACCTTGCGGAAGTGGTAGTTCTGACAGAAGAGGCAGTCGATGGTACAGGAGGCGTAGAACACGGCCAGGTTCTGCTTGCCCCGCTGGGCGTGGCCGGCGCACACCCGGTCGGCGACGCAGTTGGTGGGGAGGTCGTCGCGGTACCAATGTAGCAGCCCGCGATCCTGTGTGCCGGCCAGATGGTGGAGCCTCCCGTCACGCACCTCCCGGAGGCCGCAGAACCCTCGCTCGCCCTCTCCGATGACGCAGTTCTGTACGCACAACCCACAGCGTCGGCCATCCTCGACCCGCGGGGGACGCTCCGGCAGATCGAACAGCCGCCGCGCAGCGGCGTGGGCCTCGGCAGCGATGGCGAGCGCCCCGTCGGGCCGCCTCTGAATGCACTCCCCGCAGACGCCGAGCTGCCCGGCGATGAGATGCGACCGCTCGCCGCACAGCTGACAGACCTGCTCAGTGTGAGGGTCGACCTGATCCCTGCTCCACATCGTCCCACACACGATGGAGGAAACGCCGCGCCTCCAGAAGCACCTCCAGCGCCTCGACGTGCGCGGGCTCCAGGATGAGAGGGCCGCTGTAGCCCGCAGCCTGCAGCGCACGCAGGAGCCTGGGCCAATCGAGGTCTCCCTGCCCGGGCGGCAGGTGGCGCGGGCCGTCATCCCGGTAGTCGGAGAGGTGCACCGTGGTCAGCCGATCTCCCATCGCACGGACGAGAGCGGCGGGTTCGACGCCGCTCTCGCCGGCCTGGAAGGAATCGAAGGTGAAAGCGACCGGCAGATCGGCCTCTCGAATCGCCCACACCTGCTCCGGCGTTCGCAGATAGCACCAGCTGACGTTCTCGATGCAGAGCGTGAGCCCGGCGGCCCGGGCCTCGTTGCCGGCCCATACGGCACTCTCCAGGAAGGCATCGACCAGCCGTGGGTTGTCCAATCCGTAGCGGAGCCCGTGCCAGGTGAGAGCGGTGGCGTTCAGCATCGCCGCCACCTCCAGCAGACGGCGGAAGCGGTCGCGCACCTCCTCCGCCATGCGGGGATAGGGCGCCCACAGGTCAAATAGGGTCGCATACAGGTGAAGCGAATGGACCTGCAGGCCGAGCTCACGGCGCCGCCGATCGAGCACAGCGCCGAAGCCCATCGTATACTCCCCGTCCGCCTGGAGGAAGATCTCCACCGTCCGAAAGCCAAGCTCCGCGATAGCCGTCAACGCCTCCTCGGTCAGATAGCCAGGGTAGAACGCGGCGGTGGAAATGCCCACCTCCGGTCGATCGATCATCCGTTCACCCCCTCAGCGGAGATCCCAGCCATCGATGAGCTCGGCCACATCCTCCAGCGGGAGCGCGTACCGGGTATGACCATCGCGCCC
>JAWLCP010000100.1:0-9625 GCA_041687115.1 Anaerolineae bacterium | reverse complement strand
GTCGGCTACGGCGTCTACGCTGTGCCCGTCGCCGCCACCCTGCGCAGCTTCGGCCTCGACGCGGAGGCCCACCGACCCCTGGAGCTGGAGTCACTGAAGACAGAACTGGCCGCTCAGCGGCCAGTTGTCGTCTGGGCCACCTACGACATGCAGCGGCCTGGGGTCGAGACCTGGGTCTCGTGGGACGGGGTGGCCTCGACCGTCGTCCGCTGGCAGCATACCTTCATCGCCGTCGGCTACGATGAGCGGGGGCTCAGCCTGATCGACGCCTTCGACGGCCAGACCAAACGCTTCTCCTACGAGGCCTTCGTTCCTGCCTGGGATCAGCTCGGTCGCATGGCCGTCACCGCCGCGGGCCCGTTGAGCCGCCGCTCGCCGCGCACCTGGACGTTGACCGGGTTCGAGAACGGTCCGCAGTTTCTAGTTGCCGGCCGATGGAAGGTCGGCCTGCGATGATCGCGTTATGACCATCCCGCCTTTGCCGTGGATGGACCTGATCACCATCTTTGTGGGTCGACCGAGTCACCCAATCGACAGAGTACGATCTAGGAGGGAGAGCTATGGTAAAGATGCAAGATGTGTCTAGGATGATGGAGGCTGCGGGCATTCCCGGGCAGGATGCCCACGATCTGCCCAGCAGCACGAAGACGTTCCCGGATGGCGCTCACTATCGCATGGAGGTCTCCGGCGTCGAGCGGCCCAAGGTGCTCGAGGCGGTGATAGACGAATCGCAGAAGCGCAACGTGCCCATTCATCGCCTCATCTCAGTCGTCATGGGTGCCACATTGCTGGACAAGGCTGAGTTGAAGGATTTCGCTCAGATGGCGGCTGAGGCCCAGATGGAGGTCATCCTCACGCCGGGTCCCCGCGCCGGGTGGGACATCGGGCGTCAGCTGTCGACGCCGGAGGGGGCGCTGTCGGGCATTCGTTGTCGGGGCTCCAAAGGCCTGAACCAGACCATCTCCGACATTATGACGTGCATTGAGCTTGGCTTCCGCGGATTCCTCGTCGTCGACGAGGGCGAGCTGTGGCTGCTCAACGAGATGAAGAAGAACGGGGACATCCCCGAGGACGTGGTCTTCAAAGTGAGCATCTACGCCGGGCACGCCAACCCCGCCGGCGGCAAGGTCCTGGAGATGCTCGGAGCGGGGACCTTCAACCCGGTTGCTGACCTCACGCTGGCCCAGTTCGCCGCGATCCGGCAGGCGATTGACATCCCTCTGGATGTCCATGTGATCATCACCGAGTCGTTCGGGGGCTATATGCGCTTCTATGATGCCCCAGACATGGCTCGCGTGACCTCGCCCTGCTACTTCAAGATCGAGCCCGGGCCGGCATGTGCCGCGACCGGTGCAGCCCTGTACAAACCGTGGGTCGACGGGGACATGCTGGCCGAATGGGGCCGGGTCAAGGTCAAGTATGCCCAGATCCTCCACGAGATCATCCAGGAAAACTACCCCGAGCTGAAGCTCTCGGATCTGGGTCCAGCTGACCTGGCCATACCAGAGGCATAGGTGAGGAGGCGGGGAGCGACAAGCTCCCCGTCCTCTTCGTGGGATAGAAACGAGCAGGGAGACCAGTAAGAGACCAGACATGGATAACCTGACCGAGCAGTTCGTCGAGTTGATCCGTCGAGCGGCCACCGACCTGCCGTCCGATGTCGAGGGCGCCCTGCGCGAGGCCCGGGACCGTGAGGCACCCGGGTCGGCCGCGGAGGGCGCGCTGAACACCATTCTGGAGAACGTGGCCATCGCGCGGGACCACGCCACGCCCATCTGCCAGGACACCGGCGTTCCGATCTTCACCGTCTACGTGCCGGGTTGCCCCGAGACGGCCGGCCCGTCGTCTGATGCGGCGCACGTCAGCACCCTCTCGCTCCGGGATCAGATCGAGGCCGCGGTCGCCGAGGCCACCGAGCGTGCCTACCTGCGTCCTAACGCCGTCGATCCCGTCACCGGGCGCAACAGCGGCAACAATCTGGGAGACGGCTTCCCCACCGTTCATTTCGAAGAGTGGGACGAGGACTATCTCAAGGTTGATCTGCTTCTCAAGGGCGGTGGCAGTGAGAACGTCAGCACCCAGGTCAAACTGCCCCACGCGCCGCTCGACGCCGGGCGGGATCTGGATGGTGTCCGCAAGGTCGTGCTCGACGCCGTCTACCAGGCCCAGGGCAAGGGCTGCGCGCCTGCTGTGCTGGGCATCGCGATCGGCGCCGACCGCGGCACGGGCTACGTCCACGCCAAGGAGCAGTTGTTCCGTCCGCTCGCCGACACCAACCCGCAGGCCGAGCTGGCGGAGCTGGAAAACCGGCTCCTCCGCGAGTGCAACCAGCTGGACATCGGCCCCATGGGCTTCGGTGGGAAAACGACCGTCTTTGGCGTCAAGATTGGCGCCTATCATCGACTGCCCGCATGCTACTTCGTCAGCATCGCCTACATGTGTTGGGCCTGCCGGCGGGCCAGCATGGCCGTGCGTGGTGAGGAGGTGAGCTTCCAATGAGCGCGATTGATCTGACCGTCCCCATCTCCGAGGAAGCTGTTCGCTCGCTTCACGTCGGCGACACAGTCCAGCTCTCCGGCGTCATCGTCACCGGGCGCGACGCCGCGCACAAGTACATGGTCGAGACCTTCATCCGCCCCTCCGCAGACGGCGGGCAAGGCGCTCCCATCGTCCCCGAGAGCGAGCGGGAGCTGTACCAGGAGCTCAAACGCCTGCTCAGCGAGGGCGCGATCTACCACTGCGGCCCCGTCGTCCGCCGCCTCCCGCCCCATGAGGGGGAGTCAGAGGGGGGGTGGCAGTTCGTCGCCGCCGGTCCCACCACCTCCATCCGCGAGGAGGTCTACGAGCCCGACGTGATCGAGCATTTCGGGCTCCGCGGCGTCATCGGTAAGGGTGGCATGGGCCCCCACACCCTCCGCGCCTGTCAGGAACACGGTGCCGTCTACCTCCACGCCGTGGGCGGTGCCGCCTCCCTCATCGCCGACGCGGTGCAGGAGGTCGTCGCCGTTCACAAGAAGGAAGCCTTCGGTGTCCCGGAGGCCTTCTGGGTCATCCGGGTCAAGGACTTCCCGCTGGTGGTCACCATGGACACCCACGGGGAGAGCATCCACGACCAGGTGGAGGGGGCGTCGAAAGCGGCTTTGGATCGACTGATGGGCGTCTAGGTCGTATCGGCTTACACATGAAATACTGGAGAGAACCACTTGATCTGAAAGACATCCGCGTCCCTCACGGTGAAATCCACGTGCTGGTGGAGCGCTGCAAGGGCTGCGGCTGGTGCGTTGAGTTCTGCCCGCGCGACGTACTGGAGGTCTCGGATGAGATCAACAGCAAGGGGTATCACCCACCCAGGACGGTTCGCCCGGAGGCCTGCGTGGGTTGCGGCCTGTGCGAGTTGCTCTGTCCTGAGTTCGCTATCTACGTCGTGGAGGAGGAAGGCGAGGCGGTGATACTGTGAGCAAGGGAAGCCAGGATGGCGTGCTGTCAGGTGAGTTCTTCATGCAGGGCGACATTGCCTGCGCCGAGGGGGCCATCTGCGCTGGTTGTCGGTTCTTCGGTGGCTATCCAATCACGCCGGCCACCGAGGTGGCGCAGCGCATGAGCGAGCGCCTGCCGCTGGTGGATGGGATGTACATCCAGATGGAGGACGAGCTGGCCTCGATCGGGGCGGTATTGGGGGCCTCCTGGGCCGGCACGAAGGCGATGACGGCGACCAGCGGGCCCGGTTTCTCGCTCATGATGGAGAACCTGGGCCTGGGCATCATGCTTGAGACGCCCTGCGTGCTGGTCAACGTTCAGCGCGGCGGTCCATCGACCGGGCTGCCGACGCTTACCGGTCAGGGCGATATGATGCAGGCCCGCTGGGGATCGCACGGTGACTATTCGATCATCGCCTTGGCGCCATCCTCTCCGCAAGAGCTGTTCGACCTGACCATTCACGCCTTCAATCTGTCCGAGATCTACCGTATACCGGTGCTGGTGATGACCGACGCCGAGGTGGGACACATGACCGAGAAGGTGGTCATTCCCCCGGTCGAGGAGATCGAGATTGTGGAGCGGCGGAAGCCCACGGTCGGGCCGGATGAGTACCTGCCCTACCACGTCGAGCCTGGGGAGTGGGTGGCGCCGATGGCAGCGGCTGGCGATGGCTATCACATCCACGTCACCGGTCTCACGCACGACGAACAGGGCTACCCCGTCACGAGCGACGACAGCGCCCAGTGGCCGCTGGTGCAGCGCCTCATCGGCAAGATCGAGGAGAACAAGGAGGACATCGTCATCCTGGAGGAGGAGGGGGTGGACGATGCCGAGGTGGTCGTCGTGTCCTACGGCATAGCCGCCCGCACGTCTCTCTGGCCGATCCAGATGGCGCGCGAGGAGGGTATTCGGGTGGGCCTTCTACGGCTGGTGACGGTCTGGCCTTTCCCGGACCAGCAGATCCGCGCCCTGGCCGCACGAGTGGACGGGTTCGTCGTGCCGGAGATCAACATGGGGCAGATCGTCCGCGAGGTCGAGCGCTGCGCGGCGGGACAGGCGGAGGTTTTCCCGGTCTCGCATCCGGGCGGGGGGATCCACGACCCCCAGGAGGTGTTGCGCACCATTCGCGAGGCTGCGCGGTCGGGGGCGGAGGCCTGACGCATATCACAGGAGATAGAGGCATAGCGATGGTCCTGGAGACGAAGCACAACCAGCCGGACAGCACGTTCGAGGCAGATGGAGTGCCCGAGGGGCTGGACGAGGAGATTCACGGACGTCATCCGCTGGATGACTTGCTGCGCACCGAGCGTCTGCCGCACATCTGGTGTCCCGGCTGTGGGTTGGGCACGTCTCTGACCTGCTTCCTGAGCGCGCTGCGCAAGTCGGGGCTGGATCTGCAGAAGACGGCTGTGGTCTCGGGAATTGGCTGTACGGGGCGCGTGGCCGGCTACGTGAAGTTGGATTCTTTCCACACCACCCACGGGCGGGCCATACCCTTCGCCACCGGCCTGAAGCTGGGCAACCCGGAGTTGAAGGTGATCGTGTTCTCCGGCGATGGTGATCTGGTGACCATCGGCGGCAACCACTTCATCCACGCTGCGCGGCGCAACATCGACTTGACCGTCATCTGCATCAACAACTTCAACTATGGCATGACGGGCGGTCAGGTCGGAGCGACGACGCCGGTTGGCGGCGTCACCACCACCTCACCTTACGGCAACTACGAGTACCCATTCAACGTGTCGGCCCTGGCGGCCTCCAGCGGCGCGGTGTACGTGGCGCGCTGGACGGTGCTCCATGCCCGGCGCCTGGAGCGCGCGATGATACAGGCATTGCTCAAGCCGGGGTTCAGCCTGGTGGAGGTGATCTCGCCCTGCCCCACTGGGTTTGGCCGCCGCCACAAGCAGCGTGAGGGCCTGGACACGCTGCGCTACTATCGCGAGCACGGCGTGATCGATCATGACGCCGATCTGCACAAGGCGGACATCGGGCTAGGCACGTCCTTCGTCGAGGGCAACTTCGTGAACATCGACAAGCCGACCTTCCTGGAGCAGCGGTCGGAGTGTCTGGCCCAGGCACTCAAATAGGTGAGGGTCCGAGTCGGGTATGGCAGGTCATCCGAGGCCGGGCGAAGTGGCCTGAGTTGGGGTAGGGGGAGCTTGCAGGTAGGAGGCAAAGGTTGAATCGTCTGGAGATACGGCTATCTGGTTTCGGTGGGCAGGGGATCATCCGCAGCGGAGAGATCGTGGGCCGAGCGGCCGCTCTCTACGACGGCCGGTATGCCACGTTTACGCAGAGCTATGGGCCGGAGTCCCGGGGCGGCGCCTGTGCGGCCCAGGTGATCATCGCTGATGATCCGGTGGAGTTGAGTTACCCGCATCTTGTGGACCCTCAGATTCTAGTCATCATGTCGCAGGGGGCCTACAACAAGTACGTCCCCGGCTTTCGCCGAGGCGGCCTGCTCGTCGTGGACGAGGACCTGGTGGAGCTGGATGAGTCGGCCGAGCCCCTGCGCGTGATTGGCATTCCGGCCACACGCCTGGCCGAGGAGCTGGGACGCCGGATCGTGGCGAACGTGGTCATGCTCGGTTTCGTGGCCGCGATGACCGATATCGTCTCGCCCGAGGCTATGCAGAAGGCAGTGCTTGATTCGGTACCGAAGGGGACGGAGGAGCTGAACACCCGCGCGTTTGAGACGGGATTTGAGTATGGCCGTAAGCGGGGGCCGATAGACAAGGTCGGAGGGACCCACGAGATCCGAACGTAGCGCCCGGCTGGGACGTCCCAGCCAAGGTGCCGGGTCAGGCCCACCACGTCTGGACGCCTGTGTCTGTGGCTCATCGCGGCTCATCGTGGCTCAGCGCATGACGGGTGCAGAGGGGGATATGACGGACACACCGCGTCTGGCGGGTGAGGAACCGCCACGGGACGTTCTCGTGATCGGTGGGGGCATCGCCGGCATCCAGGCGGCGCTGGATCTGGCCGAGATGGGGGTGCGCGTGCATCTGGTGGAGAAGAGCCCCACCATCGGCGGACGCATGGCGCAGCTGGACAAGACCTTTCCCACGAACGACTGTGCCACCTGCATCCTCTCACCGAAGATGGTCGAGTGCGACCGGCATCCCAACATCACCATCCATACCCTCTGCGAGGTGCAGGCCGTGACGGGTGAGGCGGGCGATTTCACGGTTCGGGTGTTGAAGAGAGCGCGCTACGTGGACGAGCACGCGTGTACGTCCTGTGGCGACTGTGCCAAGGTGTGCCCCGTCGTCAGGCGCGATGAGTTTCAGCTCGGCCTCTCAACGCGGCGGGCGATCTACATCCCGTTCGCGCAGGCGATACCCCAGGCATACGTCAGAGATCCTGACGACTGCCTGGGCGACGAACCCATGGCCTGTGGGCGCTGCATCGAGGCGTGCAGCAAGGGCTGCATCGACTTCGACATGCGGGACGAGGTGATCGTGCTTTCGGTGGGGGCGATCGTGATCGCTGTCGGTATGGAGACCTTCGATCCGGCACCGCTGACCGAGTATGGTTACTCGCGCTATGAGAACGTCATCACTGGTCTGGAGTTCGAGCGGTTGATCTGTGCGAGCGGACCCTCCGGTGGGCGTCTCATCCGTCTGACCGATCGCCAGGAGCCGAAGGTGATCGGTTTCATCCAGTGCGTTGGCTCCCGCAATCTCAAGTATCAGAGGTTCTGCTCGTCGGTCTGCTGTATGCACGCCACCAAGGAGGCCGTCCTCGCCCGCGAGCAGATCCCGGACGTCCGCTCGCATATCTTCTACACCGACCTGCGCGCCTCCGGCAAGGGCTTCCGCGAGTACATTGAACGAGCCAAGCAGGAGTACGGCGTCGAGTACGTCCGCAGCCGCGTGGCCCAGGTCGAGGAGGACGAGGACGGCAAGCTGGTCTTTCACTACGAGGACACCGCGACGTCTCGCCCCCAGGAGATGAAGGTTGATCTGGCCGTGCTGGCGACTAGTCTCGTTCCAAGCCCAGGTGTGGCCACCCTGGCCGAGGTCCTGGATCTCGAGCTGGACGAGTATGGTTTCTTCGACACCGATCCCTTTTCGCCAACGGACACGACGCGGGATGGCGTGTATACCTGTGGGTGTTGTCGGGCGCCAGTTGACATCCCACAGGCGGTCGCTCAAGCCAGTGGTGCGGCGGCACGGGCGGCGCAGGTCGTGAGGGAGATGGCGGCGACGTAGCCGGAGGGGACGTGCGGTTATGGATGGTGCATGGGCCGTCGGCGGTGGGATCAGGGACATCCAATTGTCGGTGCTCCCGGACCGCCGGGCACGCTTGAGGCGCGTCAGCTTCGTCCGCGGCGGCGGCTGTATGGGCGGCGCGAGCGGCTGGGACGTCCCAGCCGGTAGGCGGTGATGGATACAGCGCGCGTCGGTGTGTTCGTCTGTCACTGCGGCAGCAACATCGCCGGCCACGTGGACGTGGAGGCTGTGGCCGAATACAGCCGTACGCTGCCCGGCGTCGTCTTCGTCCAACGCAACCTGTACAGCTGCTCCGACGGCGGCCTGAGGGAGATCAAGGCGGCGGTTGCCAGTGAGAGGCTCGATCGTGTGGTGGTGGCCGCGTGCACGCCTCGTACCCACGAGCCGCTGTTTCAGGAGGCCTGCCGCGAGGCGGATTTGAACCCCTACCTGCTTGAGTTCGTCAACATCCGCGATCAGTGTTCCTGGGTCCACATGAAGGAGCCGGAGGCGGCTACCCAGAAGGCAAAGGATCTCGTACGCATGGGAGTGGCCAAGGCGCGTCTCCTGGAGCCACTCGATGAACAGGAGGTGCCGGTAGAGCCGGCGGCGCTGGTAATCGGTGGGGGGATCATCGGTATGACGGCGGCGCTCAACCTGGCCAACCGGGGCTTCCCGGTCAAGCTGGTCGAGCGGGAGCCGGAGCTGGGCGGTATGATGCTGCGCCTGCACATGCTTTACCCCACGCGGGAGGACGCACTGAAGGTGGTCCAGGAGCGCATCGCCGAGGTGCGGCGGCACGACTCCATCGAGGTCTTCACGTCTTCGGTGGTAAGCAGCGTGAAGGGCTTCGTTGGCAACTATGACGTGATGATCGAGGAAGTGGGGCATGGGGAGGCTGGCGGTGCGGAGACGCCGGACGACCCTGGCCGGTGTGGCGATGCACCGGTGCCTCGATCCGCCACCGCCGGGGCCATTATCGTGGCCACCGGCACGAACGTCCTTCAGCCGGACGGGATGCACGGCTACGATGGGAAGCGCGTCATCACTCAATTGGAGCTGGAGGAGCGCTTCAGGACCAACCGGCTCGACGTCGGTCGCGTGGTGATGATCCAGTGCGTGGGAGCCCGCTGTGCGGAGCGTCCCTACTGCTCCCGGATCTGCTGCACAACGGCGATCAAGAATGCCATGGAGATCAAGCGGTGTTGTCCCGGCGCGGAGGTCTACATCCTCTATCGGGACGCTGAGACACAGGGCACGCGCTACGAGGCCTACTACACCCAGGCCCGTGAGGCCGGCGTCCAGTTCGTCCGCTACGACGTCGAGCGTCCCCCGGAGGTCCTGGAGGAGCGCGTCTTGGTGTACGACGAGATGCTTGGGGCCAGGCTGAGCATCCCCTGCGACATGGTGGTGCTCTCGACGCCGTTGGTGGCCGCCGAGGGGGCGCACGAGCTGGCCCAGACGCTTAAGGTGCCGGTCGACGAGCACGGCTTCTTTCTGGAGGCCCACGTCAAGCTGCGCCCCCTGGATTTCGCCACCGACGGCATCTACGTGGCCGGGACGGCCCGTTGGCCCGGCCACCTGGAGGAGACCGTCGCTCAGGCGTACGGCGCAGCGGCGCGGGCGGCCACAATCCTCTCCAAGGAGCACGTCAGATCGTCGGGTATCGTGGCGCGGGTGAGCGAGCATCTCTGCCGGGGTTGTGGGCGCTGCGTGGAGGTCTGCGAGTTCGGTGCACCCTCGCTGGAGGAGACGTCGTCGGGGGTAAAGGTGGCTCACGTCAATATGGTGATGTGCAAGGGGTGCGGGGTCTGCGCCTCGGTCTGTCCCACCGGCGCGATGCAGGCCCGTCACTTCACGGACGAGCAGGTCACAGCGATGGTGCGCGCGGCATTGGAGCCGGCGCTGCCGTCTTTCGCGGTGGGGGATCGTTC
>JAWLCP010000099.1:3720-9680 GCA_041687115.1 Anaerolineae bacterium | reverse complement strand
ATCGGATGGCCCGTCACCCGCCGACACGTCTCGATCACCTCCCGGACCGTGAAGCCGCGCCCGTTCCCCAGGTTGTACGTCCGGCTGCCCCCATCCAGCGCCCCCAGCGCCACAATGTGCGCCCGCGCCAGATCCGTCACGTGGATGTAATCGCGGACGCACGTGCCGTCCCGGGTGGGATAGTCGTCGCCGAAGATGACGATCCGCTCCCGCTGCCCCAGCGCCACCTGGAGCGTGATCGGGATCAGGTGGGTCTCCGGATCGTGGTCCTCCCCCCGCTCCCCCGAGGGCGAGGCGCCCGCCGCGTTGAAGTACCGCAGCGCCGCGTACCGCAGCCCGTAGATCCGGTCCAGCCAGTGCAACATCCGCTCCAGGATGTGCTTCGACTCCCCGTAGGGGCTGCCCGGGACGATCCGTTCCTCCTCGTCGATCGGTATCTCCTCCGGGTCATCGAACAGGTTCGCCGTCGACGAGAGGATGAAGCGGCGCACGCCGTGATCCACCGCCTCGTGGAGCAGGTTCAGCCCGTTCCTGACGTTCTCCCCCAGGTACATGAACGGCTGCTCCATCGACTCCCCCACCAGCGTGTAGGAGGCGAAGTGCATCACCGCATCCACCTCGTGCCGCTCAAACACGGCTCGAACAGCCGGGCGGTCGGCCAGATCGCCCTCCACGAACGCGGCCCCCGGGTGGACGGCCCCTCGATGCCCGGCGGAGAGATTGTCGAAGACCACCACCTCCTGCCCCTGCTCCACCAGCTCCTCCGTGACGATGCTCCCGATGTACCCGGCGCCACCCGTGACCAGGACGTTCATGTGCCCGTGCCTCCTCTATCCTCCGTCGCTCCGTCGACCCATGCGGCCAGGTTCCCTCGCCGGCCCCATTCCCCGGCCTCCCGTCCGCCCCTCCCCGGCCCGCACGCTACCCGCGCGATTGTACATCGGAAGCCACCCCTTGGCTAGCGCCGTGCTCCAGGTTCGTACCAGGCGCCCCCGCCCAGCCGCCTTCACCGCCGTGACGGGTTTGTACTAGGGTTTGTAGTAGGCGCTCCCCGCCCAGCCGCTCTAGCGCCGTGACGGGTTCGTACTAGGGTTTGTAGTAGGCGCTCCCCGCCCAGCCGCTCTAGCGCCGTGACGGGTTCGTACTAGGGTTTGTAGTAGGCGCTTTAGCGCCGTGAAGGCTTGTAGTAGGCGCTTCAGCGCCGTTTCCCCCCCGCTCACCGAGTGCGCCCCACGCCCTTTCGAGGTATAATCCGCATATCCAATCCGCGGGTCGACGCCCCGACCCGAACCCGTCATTCACTCACCATCAGGAGGAGCAAATGCCATCCGAAGCGAAGGTCACCTGGGTCGGACCGGGCTTGCGGCTCGTGGCCGAGGCCGGCGGACCCGCCATCGTCGTCGACCACGCCATGCCCGACGAGGACCGCGACGACACCGGCCCCCATCCCATGCAGCTGGTGCTCATGGGGCTCTGCGGTTGTACCGGTATGGACGTCATCTCCATCCTGAAGAAGAAGCGTCAATCCTTCACCGACCTCCAGGTCAACGCCACCGCCGAGCGAGCCGAGGAGCACCCCCGCGTCTACACCCAGATCCACCTTGAGTTCGTGGTCACCGGCGACGACGTCGATCCGGACGCGGTGGAGCGATCCATCGAGCTCTCGCAGACCAAGTACTGCTCCGCCTCGGCCATGCTGGGAAAGACGGCCGACATCACCACCTCCTATCGCATCGTCGAGCAATGAACCAGGATACGGCCGACCGAATCGCGGAGCTGGAGAGACGGATCGCCGATCTGGAGGCCCGTCTTCCCAAACACTCGGTCCCTCCACGAATGCTCATTGAGCTGGAGGAGTTGGAGGAGACGCTGGAGAAGGCGCGCTCAGAAGCGGCCGGGGAGGATCAACGGTGACCATAGGATCGTTCGAGGGCAAGACGCCGCGCCTTGGCGCAGGGACCTACGTCCATCCATCTGCCGACGTCTTTGGGGACGTGACCATCGGCGATGGGTGCTGGATCGGGCCCGGAGCCCGCATTCGGGGCGACTACGGCACCATCGTCATCGGCGATCACTGCAGTGTGGAGGATAACTGCGTCATCCACGTCCGCCCCGGCGAGCGCACCACGGTCGGGAATTGGGTCACCATCGGCCACGCCGCCGTGATCCACAACGTGAAGATGATCCACGACTACGTCATCGTCGGCATGGGCGCCGTCGTCTCCGACTGGGCCGTGGTCGGCGAATGGGGCGTAGTCGGCGAGGGCGCCGTCGTCCGCCAGGGGCAGGAGATCCCCTCCGCGCACATCGCCGTGGGGGTGCCCGCCCGGGTGCTCGATAAGACCGTCGGCGACGAGTACAAGGCTCAGTGGACCCACTTCAAGCAGACCTACGTGGACCTCGCCCGGCGGTACCGGGAGGGATACCGGGAGGAGCCCCCTGCGTGAGGCTCGGCGCCCACGAGTCCATCGCCGGAGGGGTGCACAAGGCCTTCGATCGCGCGCAGTCCGTGGGGTGTGACGCGCTTCAGATCTTCGTCAAGCCCAACCGCGCCTGGGCGGTCCCACCCCTCACCGACCACGACGTCGCCCTCTTCCGCGCCAGGAGAGCCGAGACGGCCATCCGCCCCGTGGTCGCCCACTCATCCTACCTGCTCAACCTGTCCTCGCCGGCCGACGACCTGTGGCACCGCTCCATCCACACCCTCATCATCGAGCTCGAACGGTGCGAGGCCCTCGACGTCCGTTGGCTCGTGCTCCACCCCGGGGCACACGTCGGCACGGGGGAGACCGCCGGGCTCACGCGAATGGCGCACGCGCTGGGCGAGGTTCACGCTGCCACCGCCGGCCTGCGCGCGGGCATTCTCCTGGAGAACACCGCCGGTCAGGGGACCCGGCTCGGCTACCGCTTCGAGCACCTCGCCTGGCTGCTGGAGCACGCGCCCGAGGGGGAGCGCCTGGGCGTCTGCCTCGACACCTGCCACGCCTTCGCCGCCGGCTACGAGCTCCGTACGCCCCGCGGCTACGCCGCCACCATGGCCGCCTTCGACCGCCTGATCGGTTTCCGGCGTCTGAAGGCCGTCCACCTGAACGATAGTAGAGGGGAGTTGGGAGGCCGGAGGGACCGGCACGAGCACATCGGCAAGGGGCACATCGGACTGGTCGGCTTCCGCCAGGTGCTTAACGACCCCAGGATGGCCAGGCTGCCCGGGCTGCTGGAGACACCCAAGGGCGACGACCTGCAGGCCGATCGGGACAACCTGGTCGCCCTGAGAGGCCTGCTCGACCCGTGATGCACACGAGGAGAGGAGAATGATGAAACGCCTGTTACGCGAGAACGCCTTGACCATCCTGATCATTGCCCTGGCGGTCGGCGGCTACGCCTTCCTCCGCACCCCCGGCGACGACCTGGCCTCGACCGCCGAGTTTGACGCCCTCGTCAACGCCGGGACGCCGACGCTGGTGGAGTTCTACTCCAACACCTGAAGCGCCTGCCTGCTGGCAAAGCCCGTCGTGGACGGGATCGAGCGGGATCTGGACGGGGAGGCGCAGGTACTCAGGCTGAGCGTCACCAACGAGGTGGGCAGGAGCCTGGCGCTCCGCTACGCCGTGCGCAGCGTGCCCACCCGCGTGCTGCTCGACGGGGACGGAGAGTTCGTCCTCAGGCAGGTCGGCTCCCCCCGGCGAGAGGAGATCATGAGCGCGGTGGAGCGCCTGATAGGATAGATCAACGGGGATCTACGACAGGTGGAACGCGCCAAGACTTCCGAAGTTTACGAAATGGCCTTCTTCTGAAGGCTTCTTGGTCATCGGTATCCAGTCCCTGACACGGAGGCTCGGCCCGAACTTCGGAACTCTGGTCCCATGTGATTGGGCTAGCCCGCACGTCCCGACTCCTACCGGGCGCCTTCTCGAACGTCCGGACCCTCCCAGTGGGCCTCCCTCACCTCGGCCCCCCTCCCCCGCCCGGGAACAAGCAATTCCATCGTCCTCTTGAAAGCCGCCGCGTCCCCGGTGGTGGTGAATCGATGCCGCCCCGGCCGCTCCCCGCTCGCCCGCTCCCCTCTCCCGGCCAGCACGCGGCCCGTCTGACGGGCCACCGCCGGCGCGGGGTCGATGATCGACGCCGTCCCCCCCACGATGCCCTCCATCGCCCCCTGCAGGAAGGGGTAATGCGTGCAGCCCAGCACCAGCTCATCCACCCCCGCATCCATCAGCGGCGTCAGATACGCCCGCAGCAGCGCCTCCGTGTCAGGCGTCTCCACCGCGCCCGCCTCCACCGCCTCCACCAGACCCGGGCACACCTGAGTGAGCACCGCCACGTCCCCCGCGTAGCGGTCCAGCAGGCTGGCGAACAGCTCCCCCTGAAACGTCGCCTCTGTCGCCAGCACGCCCACCATGCCCGTCTCCGTCCGCCCCACCGCCGGTTTGACCGCCGGCTCCATCCCCACGAACGGAACGTCGGGGAATGCGCCCCGCAGGTGGTACAGCGCCACCGCCGAGGCCGTGTTGCACGCCACGACCACCACCTTCGCCCCCTGACCGAGCAGGAAGCGTGTGATCCCCTCGCAGAAGCGCCGCACCTCCGCCGGCGAACGACCGCCGTACGGCACGTGGACCTGGTCCGCCACGTACACCGTGCTCTCGTTTGGAAGCTGCCGGGCGATCTCCCGCCACACGCTCAGCCCGCCGACGCCGGAGTCGAAGACGCCGATCGAGCCGCCGTCACTCACCTTCCCCACCCCCACCCCGGCGCAGCATCAGGTACACCCCCATGAGAACCGCTGCCCCTTGCAGAGCCCCCAGGACGGTCAGCAGCCTGCCGTAGTCCCCCATCCTCTGTGGCAGGGCGGCCGCCTCCCTCGACTGTCCCGGCGCTGTCCGAGTGGGCTCGGGAGACGGCAGCGGCGTCCACGTGGGAAAAGGCGTCGCCACCGCGGTCTGCGACGCAGCCTCGGGCGTGTCGCCCGGCGTGGCCGCCCCTTCCGGGGTCCCCTCGGGCTCGCCAGCCTCCGGGGTCTCCGGTCCGGGCGGCTCCGGGCCCGGACTGCCCGGCGCCTCCGCTGTCGGCGTTACCGGAGCCACCTCCGGCGTCCCCGGCGTCCCTGTGTCCAGGAATATGGTGTCCACGGATCGTGCCGTCCGCCCGCCGGCGTCCCGGAACTCCACGTACACGGCCTGTTCGCCCGCCGCGTCGGGCAGCGTCCACGGCACCAACGACGCCCACCCCTGCCACGGCAGCTCCTCGAACGCGGGTTCGTCGGCGATCCGAAACTCGATCGCCTCCCCCATCGAGCCCGCCCCGCTCCCCTCCGGGCGCGCCCGCTCGTTCGTCAGGCGCACCGCGACCTCCCGGTTCTGTGTGCTCGGGGCCCCGTCGTTGATGAAGATGGGGAGCACGTTGGGACGGGAGCCAAAGACCAGCACGTAGATGCTCTCCCCCTCCGGGTTACTGGCGACCCCGATCCCGATCTCCCGATGCACGCCGCTGAACAGGTTCGCTCGCTCCGCCGGATCCTGCGCGAAGGATGCCAGCGCATCCTCCGGGGAGCCGCGCCCGGACCAGACGTTCTCCGCCACCATCAGCCGCCCGTTCTCCGTCCAGGCCGCGTACCCGGCTGCTCCGATCCGGTCCTGCTCATCGCTGCCGTCCGACCCCCGGTGCACGTCGTCGGGGTCCGTGAACCCGTTGCTGGCCACATCCTGCGCGTGCCGCTGCGCCGCATCCGCCAGCAGGCGGGATAGATGGTAGGGATCCAGTCCCTCGTCCAGCCGGGCTTCGTTCAGCAGATCCAGCAGCGTGGCCGCAGGGGACTCCTCCTGGGCCTCCGTGGTCGCACTCAGCGGCCCCACGGCGACCAGGAGGACCATGGACACGATGCAGGCGCCAAGGGTTGCAGCGCGCAGGCGATGGCACATGGCGCCGATTGTAGCACACGGCATTGGGGATGCAAGGGGAGC
>JAWLCP010000099.1:0-3620 GCA_041687115.1 Anaerolineae bacterium | reverse complement strand
CTCGGCCCCCGCTTCCCGGACATGTCGCAGCCCTACGACGCCGACCTGAGCGCGCTTGCCAGACAGGTCGCCGCGCAGGAAGGGATCCCCCTGCGGGAGGGCGTCTACATCTGCCTCGCCGGCCCCAGCTACGAGACCATGGCCGACCTGCGCTTCCTCCGCATCATCGGGGCCGACGCCGTCGGGATGTCCACCGTCCCCGAGGTCACCGTCGCCCGACACGGGCGCACGCGGGTCCTCGGGCTTTCCGGCATCACCAACGTCCTGCCCGTCGAGGGCGGGCCGGTGGTGGAGACGAGCCACGAAGACGTGTTGGAGGCGGGGGAGAAGCTGGCGCCCAGGCTGGAGGCCGTCATCCGCGGGGTGCTGAGAGCTCAATGAGAGTCCTTTTCCGATGGCTGGTCCAGTACGCCTGGGCATTCTACGTCGTCTGCGCCATCGGGGCCCTGATCTACCTCGTGCGCGCGCTGTCCGCCCAGCGGGAGAAGAGCCTCGCCCTGTTCACGCTGGAGCACGAGACCGCCACCGTCCGCGCCGTGAGAGCCTGGGTGATGGTCTTCGTCTTCGTCGCCATCGCCCTCGTCGTCTTCATCAGCGCCTCGTTCCTATCCGACCGCGTGCCCGCCTATGAAGCGGAGTCGCCGCCTCTCACCGCCACGCCGCGCTCTGGAGTGGAGCCCCCCACCCCGAGCCCCACACCCCCGCCCACCCAACCCGTGACCACGCCGACGTCCGCCTCCGAGGCCCCGCCCGCATCGCCCACGCCGCCCCCCAGCCCGACGGAGCCGCCCACGGCGGACGCCGAGGAGACCCCCACCCCGACGCCGCTGCCCTCGGGACCGCTGTCGGGGGCCATGGACGTCCGGTTTGGCAGCTTCGCCCAGCTGACCGGCTACGAGGTTTCCTCCGACCAGATCGCCACAGGAGAGCCCCTGGCCGTCACCCTCTACTGGCAGGCCCTCGAGGGGACCGGTCCGGTGAACTACACCGTCTTCACCCACCTCCTCTCGCCCGATGGCCGGCTGATCGCCCAGCACGACGGTCCTCCCGCCGGTGGGGCGGCGCCCACCAGTCAGTGGCAGGCCGGGCAGACCATCCAGGACACCCACCAGCTGTCCTTCAGATCGGAGGGCAGCGACTACACGGGACCGGCCACCGTCATGGTCGGCTTCTACGACCCCGGGGACGTCACCGCCCGGGTCGTCACCGACACGGGACAGGACTACGCCGTCCTTCCCGTCACCGTCAACGTACGTTCACCGTAGACGCCGCCCGGGACGGGACAGACCCGCCCTGGCGCGGGACCGGCTCGCCCTCGACTATGCACGAAAGAGCGGAACACACCGCACAACCGAACACCCTCCTCCTCGCCCTCGAGCCGGATGCCCTGTCGGACGAGCAGCTGGAGCGCGTGCGAGAGCTCCTACCCGACGACGCGTCCCTCGTCGTCACCCGGGATGAGGACCAGATCGAGGCCATCATCGATGAGATCGAGGTGGCCGCCGGCTGGTTTCCCCGCCGCCTCCTCCCCCGGGCCACCCACCTGCGCTGGTTCCAGCAGTGGGCCGCCGGCGCCGACTGGCTCCTCCGCCACCCGGAGGCCGCCGAGATGGATTTCACCCTCACCAACGTCTCCGGCATCCACGCCATCCAGGCCACCGAGCACGTCTTCGCCCTCCTGCTCGCCTTCGCCCGCGACCTCCCCCAGGCCATCCGGGCCCAGCGCCGCCGCCACTGGATCCCCTACGACCAGCACCGGCACCTGTTCGAGCTGGCGGGCAAGACCATGCTCCTCATCGGCGTGGGCGCCATCGGCCAGCGCACGGCCCGCATCGCCGCGGCCATGGACGTCCGCGTGCTGGGCGTCCGCCGCGACCCCACCGTCGGCGCACCCGGCGTGGAGGCCATGTTCGGCCCGGACCGACTCCTCGACCTTCTGCCCCGGGCCGACTTCGTCGTGGTCACCGTTCCGCTGACCGAGGAGACCCGCGGCATGCTCGCGGAGCCACAGCTGCGCGCCATGAAGCCGACCGCCTACCTGGTCAACGTCGGCCGCGGGGGGACCGTCGATGAAGCCGCGCTCCTTCGCGCCCTCCGGGAGGGTTGGATCGCCGGCGCCGGCCTCGACGTCTTCGAGGAGGAGCCCCTCCCGGAGGACTCGCCCCTCTGGGAGCTGGACGACCTGATCATCACCTCCCACTACGCCGGCATCACCCCCCACTATCACCAGCGCGCCATGGAGGTATTCCTCGACAACCTGCGGCGCTACCGGGCGGGCGAGCCGCTGCGGAACGTGGTGGACAAACAGCTGGGATACTGACCTCGGAGGTAGGATGGAATATCGACAGTTCGGAAGCCTCGATTGGAAAGTCTCGGCCCTCGGGTTTGGCTGCATGCGCTTCCCCACGGAGAACGGAGATGAGCATATCGACGAGGCGGAGGCCACCCGGATGCTTCGCTGCGCTATCGACCACGGCGTCAACTACCTTGATACCGCCTACCCCTACCACGGGGGCCACAGCGAGCCCTTCCTCGGCCGCGTCCTCCAGGACGGCTATCGAGACAAGGTCCGCCTGGCCACCAAGCTCCCGTCCTGGAAGATCGAGGATCCGGACGACTTCGACCGCTACCTCGACGAGCAGCTCGAGAGGCTCCAGACCGACCACATCGACTTCTACCTGCTCCACGCATTGAAGAGGGACTGGTGGCACAAGCTCCGGGACCTGGGTGTGATCGACTGGGCCGAGCACGCCGTGGCCGACGGCCGCATCGGCCACCTGGGCTTCTCGTTCCACGACGACTACGACGCCTTCACGGAGATCATCGACGCCTATGACTGGACCTTCTGCCAGATCCAGTACAACTACATGGACGTCGACAACCAGGCCGGCACCCGGGGCCTGAAGTACGCGGCCTCTCGGGGGATCGCCGTCGTCGTCATGGAGCCCCTGCTGGGGGGCAGGCTCGTCGATCCCCCCGACTCCGTCCAGGAGATCTGGGACCGCGCCCCCACCACCCGGCTGGGACGTCCCAGCCGATCGCCCGCCGACTGGGCCCTCCAGTGGCTGTGGCATCAGCCGGAGGTCTCCGTCGTGCTCAGCGGCATGAGCACCATGGAGCACGTCAGGGAGAACGTCGCCAGCGCCGAGAGATCGGGGGTCGGCACCCTGACCGACCAGGAGCTGGCCCTCATCGAGGAGGTGCGGGAGCAGTACGAGGAGCTCTGCCCCATCCCCTGCACCCGATGCGGCTACTGCATGCCCTGCCCCAACGGCGTCGACATCCCCCGCAACTTCCACGTCTACAACCAGGGCGTCATGTACGGGGATGAAGCGTGGGCGCGCAGAGCCTACGCCGAGATCCCCGAGGAGAAGCGCGCCAGCGCCTGCGTCGCCTGCCTGGAGTGCGAGGAGCACTGCCCGCAGAGCATCCCCATCAGCGAGTGGATGGAGCAGGTCCACCAGGTGCTCGGCGAAGGCGCCCCCTACGTCTGCCACCTCCCCTGACCCCCCGCATAGTAGCGCTTCCGCCCGCTTGTAGTGCCTAGCGCACCGGGTGCGCCACGCAGCCCCACGCAGTAGCGCCCCGCCCCCGTTTGTAGTGCGCTACGCAGCGCAGCG
>JAWLCP010000098.1:0-9691 GCA_041687115.1 Anaerolineae bacterium | reverse complement strand
GGCGGCCATGTGGATGACGGCCTCGGGATTCGTCTCCTTAGCCACGGTGTAGGCCACCTGGAGGAGGCGGACGAAGTCGTCCACCGACCCGCCCCAGCTCATGTGCTGCGTGCCCGGGATGTCGGGCTCGTTCCAGATGATCCAGTGATCAATGCGACCAGCGTAGTGGCCCACGACGGTGCGGACGAAGTCCGCCCACAGGTTGTCCGGGTGATCGGTGGGCAGATCGAGACCCCGGGGGACACCTGGTCCCACATCGACGTCAGTAGCCCAACCGGGCGTGGTGACCAGGAGCCCGACCACCTGCCGTCCCCGGCTCAACTCGTTGCTCAGCGTCTGATCGGAGATGGGGACGACGTTCCACTCGTGCGGCCCATGTGGCTGGATCTCGTTCCAGCGAAACGTGACTCGAGTCCAGCCGACGCCCAGGGCCGTGGCGGCGTCGGGGGCCGCGTAGGTCTCGACGACGCCGAAACGTGGATCGGGGATGGGCGGCGCCGCCAGCACCGGCGAAGGGAGGAGCCCAAGCAGCCCGGCGTTCAGGAGGACGGTGAGGAAGAAGAGGGAGGTCGTTCTGGTGCTCATCTACGGAGGTCAGGAGCTCGCGGGCGGCCTGTGGGCATCGGGGGGACGCGCCCGCTCCGGAGGCGGCCGGCGACGCGTGGATTCAGCACGTGAGGTGGAACGCCCCGGCGGTCGCACGCTCGTCCTGCAGTTCGTTGTACAGCTTGCACGCCTGCCCGGTCTTGGCGATCTCCAGCTCGATGCCTGCGCTTCTCACCGCCTGGCGGGTCTCCGGGGGGACCTTCATGAGGCCGTTGGCGCCGGTCCCTACTACCAGGACCTCGGGCTGAGCTTTGAAGACCTCCTCCAGATCGTCCACGCTCAGCCGGTGTCCCTGGTCCCGCCACCAGTTGAAGACGACCCGATCGGGCAGCAGGATGAGGTCGTTGGTGTGCTCCTTGCCGTCCACCATCATGTGTCCGAATCTGTAGCTCTCCACCTCTGGCGCACGCATAGACTACCTCCTGGATCTCTTCGTGCAATTCGTGTGGCTGAAACGAAGGCTGTCCTCAATGTGACTGGCTGATATGATAGCATGGGAGATAGGTGTGTCAAGCTGTGTGCGTCTCCTCGGCCTGCGGGCCGATGGACCGCCGCCCCGGCTCTCTTGCTGGACGCTTTCTGTGCGAGTATAATGGCCCCCAGGCGTATCGAGGTAGCGGCGTGAAGAGACGTCTGTCGGGATTCTACTGCCGGCCCCGAATGTGTATCGGCGATACGATCGGCTGCGTGGGGTTCCAACAGAGCGATAGACGCGCTTGAGGAGGAGCGATGGAGACCATCCCCCTGCTGGAGCAGAGGCGCATCCTCTTGGGCATCACGGGCGGGATCGCAGCCTACAAGGCCTGCTCCCTGGCGAGCCACCTGACCCAAGCCGGTGCTCAGGTCGACGTGGTGATGACGGAGGCGGCCACCCGCTTTGTGGCCCCGCTCACGTTCGAGGCGTTGACCGGACGCCCGGCCTACACCAGCTTGTGGCGCAGGTCCGGCGACGGCCTTCCCACCCACATCGCCCACGTGGGGCTGGCCCACGCGGCCGACCTGCTGGTCATCGCTCCGGCGACGGCGAACACAATGGCGAAGCTGGCCCAGGGGGTGGCCGACAACCTGCTCACCACGCTGGCGCTGGCCGCTCGCTGCCCGCTGCTTCTCGCCCCCGCGATGGACGTCGGGATGTGGGCGCATCCCGCCACCCAGGCGAACGTCGCCGCCCTCCGGGGGCTGGGGGGGGCGTTCGCCGGGCCGGCGCGCGGGCGGATGGCCTCCGGGCTGGAGGGGGAGGGGCGGATGGTGGAGCCGGACGAGATCCTGGGGCACATCCGGCGCGTGCTCGGCCGGGATGGGCCGCTCGCGGGGCGGCGGGTGGTGGTATCGGCCGGTCCCACGGAGGAGCCCCTCGACCCGGTGCGCTTCCTGAGCAATCCCTCGTCGGGCCGCCAGGGGTTCGCCTTGAGCCAGGCGGCGGTGGATCGCGGCGCGGAGGTGACGCTGGTGGCCGGGCCCACCCATCTGGGGACGCCGGTGGGCGTGGAGCGCGTCGACGTGAGGACTGCCGAGGAGATGAAGGACGCGGTGCTGGAGGCCAGCGCGGCGACCGACGTGCTGTTGATGGCGGCCGCGGTGTCGGATTACGGGCCAGCCGAGGCAGCGGCCCAGAAGATGAAGAAGGGAACCGGAGATCTGACGCTCCGGCTGACGCGCAGGCCGGACATCCTCGCCGCCGTCAGGAGAGAGCGCGCCGAGACCGGGCGGCCGCACGTGGTGGTGGGGTTTGCCGCCGAGACGGAGGATCTGGTGGCGAACGCGTGCGAGAAGCTGGAGGCGAAAGGCCTCGATCTGATCGTGGCCAACGATATCACGCTTGCGGACGCCGGGTTTCGGGTGGAGACGAACCGCGTCGTGCTCCTGGAGCCCGATGGGAAGTCGGCGGAGTTGCCGCTGATGAGCAAGTCTGCGGTTGCCCAGCGCGTGCTGGACCGGGTCGAGGACCTCCTGCAGGAAACCTGAGGTGGACAGGTGGCGAGCCCTATGGTCTGGGCACGCGGTAGACGGCCGTCTGCCCCTGTCTGAACGCGGGGTTCAACAGTGTGTCGAACTTCTCCAAGGCTTCCGTGGTGCTGCACTGCCGTTCGGGCGCACGGCACAACTCCTCGGTGTAGCCCCGCTCCGCCGGTCCGACGATGACGAAGTCGACGTCCCAGCGGTGAAGCAGCTCCAGGGCCAGCTCCTCGTCCTCCGTCGTGTAGATGGTCTGGATGTCGGGCTCGCGCTTGCCTTGCTCGACGTAGTTTCCCCTCCACTGACTTTCGTGTAGTGCCCAACCGAGAACCGCGGGATAGCCGGTGAAGGCGCTGATGCGGCCTTCGTACGTGTAGCTTCCCCCCGGGGCCTCCAGGATGACGGGGGTGCCCTGGGCGTTCGCGCGTAGCCACTCAACCGCTGCCCAGTCGTCGGGATGGCTCCGCGCCAGGTTGACGGTGCCGTCCAGCTCCGGTTCGTTCTGGAAGCCCTCCACGCGGCTGTAGCTCGCCATGGCGGGATAGACCATGGCGGCCGCCACCAGAAGAACGGTGCCGACCAGAAAGGCGCTCTGCAGTCCTTTTCCTATCCGGCCATCGGCGTCCGCCGCCACCCACCAGACGGCGTAGGCGCTGGCGCAGCCGAGCATGACCCAGGCCTGGTAGTAGAACTTGAAGATAGTGTTCATGCGCACGCCGAAGCCATCGCGCAGATAGACGAACTCGACGAGGAACGTGAGGCCCAGCCCGCAGAGAAAGAGCAGCGCCGCGAATGTGTCGCTGGATGCGGCCTCACGCGATCCGCTCCGGGACCGCCACGGCTGGAGGAAGTGGACCGCCGCCACGGCGATGAGGAGCGAGAGGGTGAGAAACAACCAGGGATCGCGCAATCGCGTCAACACGATGGCCCGCAGAGCGGCGCCAGGGTCGCTGCCCCCGATGATGTCCCGGGCCTGCGGATCGGAGAGGGCCCCCTGCACCAGCTGACGGCCGGGCTCGGTGACCACCGTGACAGTGACGGCCAGGAGCACGACGAGCACCGGGGCTGCGGCAACGACGGCCCACGTCCGGGCGGCCGCGATGATCGCACGCCCTCGATCCGGGCTGGTGAGAAGCCGGATGAGGAGGAACCATGCCCCGATGAACAGGAAGGGGCCGAACATCACCAGGTACTGGGCCAGCCGCGTGGGGGCCAGCAGGTAGGGGAGGACCCCCCCGGCCTGGGAGCTGAAGCTGATGTAGAAGGGCAAATAGAGCACGCCCCCTGTCAGGGCGAGGCTCACGGCCAGCACGGCCATCCTCGGAAGTAGGCGACTCAGCGGCTCGCCCTCCGCGCGCCGCCCGGCGCCGTAGGCCAGGCCGACCAGACCGACATAGATGGGGAAGTCCCACGTGTTCAGGAAACCGAGCGCGCCCAGCCCGAGGGCGTAGGCACCAAACAGGGCCCAGTCGCCGTCGAAGCAGCACGCCGCCGGGTTCCACCAGGCGGTTCGATCTCGCTCAGAGTGGCCCGACCGCCATCCCCTGCGCAGAAGATTGAGCGCCAGGGCGATGGCCAGCAGCACGAAGGGGAGAGCCAGGACGTGCGGATGGTTGTCGCCCAGCAGGAAGCTGAAGAATGGGAACTCGTCGATGGGGTTCAGGGGCATCGGTTGACCGAGGAGGTCGCGGTCCCGGAGCACCCGCGAGGCGCGCCACCACCACCAGCCGTGACCGGGGTACCACGAGCCGGTGACCCGTCCAGCCTCGATCAGGCTGGGGATGTCGATCCAGCGCCAGAAGCGGTCGGACAGGAGCCCTTTGGCGTACAGGGCCTCCAGAAACCCCTCCAGGTTGCTCAGCACGGCGACGAAGACGGATCCCAGAACGCCGTACTGCAGCGGCTGCGCGTCCCCTGAGCACTTGCTTGCCTTACCCGCCACCAGGTCGTAGACGACGCCGAACGCCCCGGTGACGGTCAGGGCGAAGATCAGCGCGTCGTACAGCTCGAAGCCGACGCCCGAGACGACGCCCGATAGCCGCGTCAGGAGCGCCATCATCACGTAGCCGAAGTAATAGTAGCTGATGGCGAAGCCGGAGAGCCAGGGGTCATGCGGGGGGAACTCGGCGCTCTCGAGCGTGGCGTTGAGAAAGGCGAGCTCCATGAACTTCTCGCCGCCGCTGGTCATGATCTTGTCCGGGGCGTACGCGCGGAGGAGAGCCCAGGCCGCGAAGGCGACGCCGAAGAGGACCTCGACCGTCATGATCAGGCGCCAGCGCTCCCTCAGGAACCCTGCAAGGGACTGGTCGTCCTCGGTGCTGCCACGGGAGTGGAACCAGAGCGAGATGCCGGCGGTGACCACAATGGAGACGACGATGCCCCCTGCGGTGTTCTTGAGGACGCCGAGGGAGGCCCCGATCCACAGCACGTAGCTGGTCAGGAGGAGCCCCAGGGGGCGGGCGAATGCGTAGCCCCGCCCGGGTAGTTCCCTGAACAGACGGTACGCCAGGGGCAGGGCAGCAAGTCCGAGGATGTGCATCAACAGCCACCAGACGAACACGTGCACCAAGGTCGCTCTCCCTTCTGTCGGGTCCGTTCTCCAGCGTGCCATTGTACCACGCCTCAGGGCCTTTGTCATCCGCCAGGGCGGTGAGACCGCCGCGCCCGGCGTCTTGCCGTCTGGATCAGCTGCGCTATACTTATGCGGGGTTTGAATCTCGTGTGCCTGCGCCCGCTCGAAGGAGGCGAACGATGAACGAAACGCATCAGACCATCACCGCGGTGGGCGGCATTGAGGTCGGCCAGGTCACCGACCCGGCGGGCCTGACCGGGTGCACCGTCGTGCGCTGTCGGAAGGGCGCCGTGGGCGGCGTCGATCAGCGTGAGGGGGCGCCCGGGACCCGTGAGACGGACCTCGTCCGTCCCTTACACATGGTCGAGAAGGTCCATGGCGTCCTCCTGGCGACGGGCGAGATTTCGGCGGACGTCAACCTGGTAAGTGCCTACGGTGCCGGGGCTGTGGCGCAGGCCGTGGTGCGGGCGGTCCGGATGGCGGGGGGCGCGGGCGGGCTCCCGGCTCACCAGGATCTGCAGGCAGGGGCATGATGGGCGTGTCACGGGCTCTCGTGTTGTGTGGTCTGCTGCTGACCGCCTGCGGCGCGCCAGCCCCAATGCCCCAGCGCCTGCCCACCCGGGCGCCTACCAAGGAGGGGCGTGGCGTGCAGTTGGAGCCGGAGATGGAGGTGGAGGCGCCCGGTGCTATTCCTGCGCAGGAATACTACGCACAGGGGGTGGAGCGGCAGCGGGTGGGCGACGTGGAGGGTGCCCTGCAGCATCTCACCTGGGCCATTCGGCGTGATCCCGGCCTCGCGACGGCCTACGTCGCCCGGGGATGCGTGCATCTGGCCCGCGGCGAGGCGGAGAGCGCGCTGGGCGATGCGGCTGCCGCTCTCGACCTCGAACCTTCAGCGCAAGCTTTCTTGCTCCAGGCGGAGGCCCTGCGTCTGCTGGGCCGACATCAGGACGCGTTGCGCGCGTTCGACGCTGCGCTGGAGCACGATCCTGGCCTCCAGGGGGACACCTTCAACGCCCGTTGGTGGGCGGCGCGCGCGGCAGGGGACGGGAGCCGCCTCGCAGCACTGCGGGACGAGTTCGCCGCGGCTCACCCCGACGATCCGCTGCGCTACTACTACCGTGGTTGGGCGACCGTCGAGGCAGGGGAGGAGATGGAGGCTATCCGGCTCCTGATCGAGGGCATCGAGGGCACTGCCCACCCACCCGCGGTGCTCTGGTACGCACTGGGCCGCGCCTATACGCGAAGGGAGGCCTGGCAGGAGGCTATCACGGCCCTCGAGGTGGCCCGTTCGTTGTTGGAGGCTGGCGACGACAGCCTGGGGCTTCACGCCGAGCAGCCAGTTGCGCACCTCTTCGTCGCCCTCGGAGAGGCGTATCTGGGAGCCGGGCGGTGTGCAGACGCCCGCACGACGCTCGCGTACGCGGGTTCCATCGGTGCCCCAGCGCCGTTATACATGCCTGCGCTCCAGGAAGCGCAGCTGTGTGGTACACCCACGCCGACGGCTTCGCCGTGACCCCCAAACGGTGCCGCCAGCTAACGAGAGGTGAGGGTAGGGAATGAGTGCGCGGTTTGACGTGGTCATCGTGGGAGCGGGTCCGGCCGGCGTGTTCGCGGCACTGGCGTTGAGCGAGCGATCGGACCTGGAGATCGGCATCCTGGACAAAGGGCCGGAGATCGAGGATCGTCACTGCCCGGCTCGGCAGCCCGGCGGCAAGTGTATCCACTGCGATCCGTGCGCGATTCTGGCCGGGTGGGGTGGCGCCGGAGCCTTCTCCGATGGGAAGCTGACCCTCTCCCCCGCCGTGGGAGGCCGGCTGAGCGAGATCCTGGGGGAGAGGGAGGCCACGCGACTGGTGCACCGGGTGGATGAGACCTACGTCAGTTTCGGGGCCCCGGGGCCGGTCTACGGCACGCGCAGCGACGACGTCGAGGCCCTGGAGAAACGGGGAGCCATGGCCGGGCTGCGTTTCATCCCGGTTCCCATCCGTCACATAGGGACGGAGCGGTGCGGCGAGATCATGCGCCGCATGCACGACGTGCTCGTCGAGCGCGGGGTGACGGTCCGGACGCGGACCTCGGTGGCTCGCATCCTGACCGGCGACGGTCGCGTCGTCGGCGTGGAGACGGCTGATGGAGAGCGGATCGAGGCTGAGGCCGTGATCGTAGCCCCGGGCAGGGAGGGCGCGGCCTGGCTCAAGTCGGTGGCGGATGAGCTGGGGCTGACGCTGGATCGGAATCCGGTCGATCTGGGGGTGCGGGTGGAGGTTCCCGCCGTGGTGCTGGAGCCGATCACGACCCTGGTTTATGAGTCGAAGTTCATCTACTACTCGAAGGCCTTCGACGATCGTGCGCGAACGTTCTGCATGTGCCCCTACGGCGAGGTGAGCACGGAGTTCGCCGGGGACGTGATGACGGTCAACGGCCATTCGTTCGCCGATGTCCGCACGGCGAACACGAACTTCGCCGTCTTGGTGAGCAAGACGTTCACCGAGCCCTTCGACGACCCGATCGCCTACGGGAAGAGCATCGCGCGGCTGGCCAACCTGCTCGGCGACGGCGTCATCGTGCAGCGCCTGGGCGACCTGGAGGGCGGACGACGCTCCACGCCGAAGCGCCTGGCACGGTCAGTGGTCACTCCCACCCTGCCCAGCGCCACCCCCGGCGATCTCAACCTGGTGCTTCCCTATCGCTACGTGGTGGACATCCTGGAGATGCTCCATGCGCTCGACGACCTGGCGCCTGGCGTCGCCTCCCGCCACACGCTGCTCTACGGGGTGGAGGTGAAGTTCTACTCCTGTCGCCTCAAGCTGACGCCGGAGATGGAGACGGAGGTGGACAACCTGTTCGCCTGCGGCGATGGGGCGGGCGTGACGCGCGGCCTGGTGCAGGCGTCGGCCTCCGGGATGCTGGCCGCACGGGCGATCCAGCGGCGATTCGCGGCGTAGGCATCGGAGCACGGCACCTCATCTCAGTGGCGGCGCTCCTTGTCCGTCGCCAGGCCTGAGGCTCAGCCCTCCCCGGTCGACCTTTCCCCTCCTTCCAGTGCCTCTCGCAGGCCCTGGGCGTGCTCCCGGTCGTGTGCCCCGAACGCTCGGATCCAGGCGTACCCCGTCCCCGTGGGTCCCCAGGGGAACGTGTACGACCGCTCGAGAGCGTCCGGGGCCATCCCACTCAAGACCTCAAGCAGCTGCTCCCGGGTATGGTGGAGATCCGCCCAGCAAGCGTCCCAGCTCTGCCCGCGGCGGCCCGCTGCCCGCTCGGCGTTCCACGCATCGATGTCGGGGATGCGGGAAATGCCGGGCGACCGACCGGCGGCCATATTGCGGAGCCCCTTCACGCCCACCTGTTCCCAGTCGGCCACGTGGCCGGCGAGATCCTGGAGCGTCCATTCACCGCACACGGGGCGGGATGTTCGTTGTTGGGGAGGCACCAGGGCGGCGCTGGTGAGCAGCTCCTCCCGGGCCGCGTGGAGTGCGGCGACGAGCACCGGCCTGGGGCCCACGTTGCCCGTCAGGGCCCGCTCCTCGCGCCAGCCGGACAGCTGTCCGGCGTGCTCCGCGTCGTGGTCCCACTGCACCTCCAGGCACCCGGGGAAATTCCAGTCCCACTCTCCCACCTTCCGAGGTTGGAAGAAGGCCGGGAGAGGGACGTCGCGCAGCCACGCTACCCATGCCCTGCGCGCCGAACGCAGTTCCGTCAGCACCTCTTCCAGCGTCCGGTCTCGCCATGCCTCTACAGCGGCGGCGTTGAAGGCGTCCCAGTCCTCAACAGCGGTGAAATCGGGCTCTTCTCCCGCCAGGAGCGCGGCCATCGCGCTGTGCTCCCAGCGATCCCAGGCCGCGATGTGGGCCAGGAGGTCTTTGACCGTCCAGTCGCTGTCTTCAAAGAGGTGAGATTCGGTGAGGACCTTCTCCTCCAGGCCAAGGAGCTGCCACAAGAGCTCGGCCCGTTCGGCGGCCAAACGGGACAGGAGACGACGGCGTCGCGCCGAGAGCGCCTCGGCATTCTGCGCCGGCGACTTGCCACTTGGGGCGATCTGAGCAGCCATCGGAAACCTCCTTTCTGGGCGGCAGCTCATTGTAGGCCCAACTTTGAGGTTGTCAACACTTGACAACGGCGCCCGTTTGTTGTAGAATGCATAAGTAACTAATGCATAGCTATCTCATAACCTACCTATGGATTAGGGCCTTTGATATACAGGAGGAGACACTTGGGCAGGAGCACCATTTCGAGCGATAGCATCGATCAGATGCGCAAAGGCACGACGACCCTTGCCATCCTGAAGCTGCTGGTGGACGCCGACGAGCCGATGCACGGCTACCGCATGATCCAGGAGCTAGAGGATCGCAGTGAGGGTATATTCGCCTTCAACGAAGGGCTGATCTATCCGCGGCTGCATCAGATGGAACACGACGGTCTGTTGAACAGCCGCTGGGAGGGAGAGCCCGGCACGCGCCGCCGCAAGGTCTACGTCGTCACCGATCGGGGTCGCCGACAGCTGGAGGCGGAGATGGAGCAGTGGGAGACGTTCCGTCGCGGGATGCGTCTCCTCCT
>JAWLCP010000097.1:0-10125 GCA_041687115.1 Anaerolineae bacterium | reverse complement strand
GTAAACGAAGTTGTACGCCAGTTGTTAGCCAACCAGTAGGCACTCGCTGACTAGCGAGTCACGCCACCGTAACGAGAGGGAGCGCCTTGGGTGCTCCCTTTTGTTGGTATGCTATGAGCACGAACGAGTTGAAGAGTAGTAACGGAAACGGAGATCAGGCGAGGCCGGGGTCAAGCCGTCGCCGCCATTGGTGGGCTTGGCTTCGCCTCGTCCTGCTCGGCCTGGCGCTGTCGGCTGTGACCGGCTTGGTGATGGCTCAACCGTTGTTGCCTACTGGGCAGGTGTTGCTTGAGGAGGGTGACGTAGCACCTGAGACGATTCGTGCCCCTTCTTCTCTCGTGTACGATAGCAGGATTCGCCGGGAAGAAGAACGAGAGAGAGCTGCCTCCAGAGTCAGCCCCATCTACTCCTCGCCGCAGGGAGACCTGGCTCGTCAACAGCTCGAGCGAGCCCGTGAGGTACTCGACTACCTAGGGTCAGTTCGGGCTGACTCTCTGGCTGCAAGGGCTCAGAAGCGAGCATGGGTCCTGGCGGTGCCGGAGTTATCCAGTCTCGCCCCTGAGACGATTGACAGTCTGCTCGCTCTGTCCACCGAGAGCTGGGATCGAGTGCAGCTGGAGACGTTGGCTGTGATCGGGGAGGTGATGCGGCAAGAGATTCGCGAAGGGGAGGTCAGCGAGGCACGGAGGAGAGTGCCCAGGATGATCGGTCTCGATCTCTCCGATGAGGAAGCTGCCATAGCCACGGCGCTCACGCAGTCCTTCGTGGTCGCGAACTCGTTCCTTGATCCCGCGGCGACGGCCCAGGCACAGAGTGAAGCACGCGAAGCAGTCGGACCTGTGACGCGGCGATTTGAAGAGGGTCAGGTGATCGTGCGCGAGGGAGATCCTGTTCTCGCGCTCGATATTGAGGTGCTGGATCAGTTTGGACTCCGTCAGCCTCGCGTGACGTGGACTGAGTTCGTCGGAGCGGGTGTTCTGGCCGTCTTGGGGGTGACGTTGCTCTACATCTACCTGGCGCGATTCGCCCCCCAGGTTCTATGGTCTGGACAACAGCTGTTTCTATCAGTGTTGCTGACTACCGTCTTTGTCCTTGGTTCCGGGTTGATGGTGCCGCCCGGGGGGCTGTTGCGGTATCTGGCGCCCGCCCCAGCGCTGGCGATGCTGCTCACAGCAACGGTGGGCAGGCACGTCGGAGTAGCGTCGGCCGTTTTTCTGGGTGCGGTGACCGGTGTCATCGCCAGCAACTCACTGGATATGGCGATCTACGCTGCGGTGGGAGGGCTGGTCGCCGCCCTGGCACTAGATCGAGTCGAACGGATCGGTGAGATATTCCGTGCCGGTGCTTTCGTGGGGCTGGCGCACGCCAGTGTGCTGACCATCCTCTACCTGGTGGAGGGTGTGGCCCAGCCCAGCGAAGTGGTGGCATCTGCGTTAGCTGGGGTGGTTAATGGGGGTCTCTCGTCGAGCTTGGCGCTGGGTGGGCTATTCCTCGTCGGGCCCTTGTTTGACATTGTCACCACAATGCGGCTCATCGAGCTCAGTCGGCCGGAGCGGCCTCTGCTCCAGCGCATGCTGCGCGAGGCGCCGGCAACATACCACCATAGCCTGATGGTGGCCAATCTAGCTGAACAGGCCGCTGAGGACATCGGGGCCAATGCTCTGCTCACACGTGTGGGGGCTTACTATCACGATATCGGCAAGATCGCCCGCCCGTATTTCTTCGCCGAGAACCAGACTGAGGGTCTGAACCCGCACGATCGATTGGATCCCGAAACGAGCGCCGAGGTGATCGTTGGACACGTCAATGATGGAATCAAGTTGGCGCGACGCTATCGCCTTCCCACGCGTGTACGTGCCTTCATCCCAGAGCACCATGGCGAGAGCCGGGTAAGCTTTCTTTATGATAAGGCGGTAGAATTGGCTGGCGATGAGGGGCTTGTGGATGAGGATCGCTTCCGTTATCCTGGTCGAAAGCCTCAGAGCAAGGAAACGGGTCTTGTGATGCTCGCGGATGGCTGCGAGGCCGCCGTGCGGGCGGCGCGTCCGGTGAGCGCCGAGGAGTTGGGAGAGATAGTCAATCGAATCATCAATCAGCGTATTGAGGACGGTCAGTTGAATGAATCCGGTTTGACGCTTCAGGATATTGAGATCATTAGAGAGGTCTTCGCGTCCGCCTTGAAGGGAACGTTCCATCCCAGGATCAAGTATCCGGAACCCAAGGAAAAGGAGCGTACCGCCGAGGTAGAAGCGAGAGCGGCCGACGAGTCATGAGCTTGCATAACGTTGACGTACAGGTTGATGAGTGCTATGGGCGTCGCGTGGAGTCCAAGGTCCTGCGTGAGGCTGCTGAAGCTACGTTGGAGCTCCAAGGGGTGAAGGATGCGCATCATCTGACTGTGGTGATTACTGAAGACCAGGTCTTGCGCGAACTCAACCGCCGCTATCGTGGCCTGGACACGTCTACAGATGTCCTGGCTTTTCCCAACGAGACGAAAGGACCTTTCGTTGACGTTCCCGGATTGCCGCGTTATCTGGGCGACGTCATCATCTCCTTCCCCCAAGCTGAGACTCAGGCTCTAGAAGCGGGCAATGATCTGGCGGCGGAACTGCGGTTACTGGTCGTTCACGGCGTCCTGCATCTCCTGGGATACGACGATCAGGTCGAGCGAGAGCGGGCTCGGATGTGGCAAGCTCAGCAGGCTGTTCTTGACGAACTGGGAATCGAGGTTCATCTCACGGACTGAGCCCATGCACAGTCGAAATCCCCTGGAGGCCTTTCGCTTTGCCTTCTCCGGTCTGTGGTACGCGCTGCGTACTCAACGCAATATGCGCATCCAGCTGCTGGTTGCTGTCGGTGTGGTCGTCATGGGATTATGGTTAAGGCTGTCTGCTGACCAGTGGGCGGTCCTGGCGGCAACCAGTGGTCTGGTTCTGGTCAGCGAGATGATGAACACAGTGGTCGAGGGGATTGTGGACTTGGTTTGTCCTGACTACCACCCGTTGGCCAAGACCGTCAAGGATGTGATGGCTGGAGGAGTTGTCCTGGCGGCAATAGTGGCTGTCGTCGTGGGCTTGCTGATCTTGGGCCCACCGCTGTGGACCAGGCTCACGCGTTGCTACGTTGGTCAGTAGATGCGGGTTGTGGGCGACATCTAACTCAAGTGGTAAATCTGTAGGCTAATTCGTTGGGAGGGCGGTTAATGGGTGCACGTAAGAAGATCTACCTCACTCCGGAGGGTAGGGAGGAATTGCGGGAGGAGCTGGACGAGCTCGTGAAGGTGAGACGGCCTGCCCTGGCTGAGAGGCTGCGAAAGGCGATCGCGCAGGGCGACCTGTCGGAGAACGCCGATTACAAGGCGGCCAAGGAGGAGCAATCCTTCCTGGAGGGACGTATCCAGGAGATTGAGGCGACGCTTCGCAACGCCGAGATCATCAAGGAGACGGGAAACTCCGAAGAGGTCTCGCTGGGGAGCCACGTCACTGTGGTCGAGGAGGGGCGGGAGCGCGCTGAGACGTTCCGAATCGTCGGGACCGCCGAGGCAGATCCAATGGATGGGAAGGTGTCCCACGAATCACCGATCGGTAGGGCGCTGCTGGGACGTCAGGTCGGGGACGTCATCACAGTCGAGGCGCCTGGAGGGGAGATTGCCTTCCGGATCACCGAGATCTGCTGAATCGGCGCTCGGTGAGCTTCACGCCGAGATGCGAGCCTGCCGCCAGTGTTTGGAGGCAGGCTTTTCGGTCACTCCAGGTGCCGTATTCTCCGGGCCCGCTTCGGCACGTCTGATGATCGTGGGACAAGCACCAGGTGTGACGGAGTGCGAGACCGGACGACCGTTCAATGGAACCTCGGGGCAGCGGCTCTTCGAGTGGTTGGCGGAGGCTGGGTGGGACGAAGCGGCGTTCCGCGCCACTCAGTACATAACCGCCATTACCAAGTGCTACCCGGGGAAATCCCCCAATGGGAAGGGCGATCGAGCTCCCACACGAGCGGAACAGAAGCTGTGTGCCTTGTACCTGAAGCAGGAGCTGGGCTTGGTGCAGCCAGAGATCGTTGTCCCGGTGGGAAGCATGGCGGTGCGGCGGTTCTTAGGGCAGGTGCGGCTGAGTGACGTCGTCGGGGACGTCATGGAGGGAAGCGGGGGACGCTTCATCGTGCCCCTGCCTCATCCCAGCGGTGTGAACCTATGGCTCAACCGACGCAACAATCAGGAGCGCGTCGCGCAAGCACTGGCTCATCTGCAGCGGCTGCGCAAGAGGCTGGCGCTCTAACGGGGAGCAAGGAGTTCCAGACTGTGACGAAGTTAAGTGTTTGGCTACCCCTGGCGCTGGTATCGATACTGGTTGCCTGCCTCCCCTCCAGTCGCTCCTTGCCTACACCTCCCGTTACCGCCGGCTCTTGTGTAACGCCGACTGTAGAAACGCTCGATGCTGGCTGGCGTTTTCGCACGGATCCAAAGGACGTTGGCGTGGCAGAGCAGTGGTACGCGCCGGAGACGGAGGATGCTGGGTGGGGGCACCTCGCGCCTGGAGAGCCTTGGGAAGCTAGCGGTCTTGAGTACGACGGTGTGGCGTGGTACCGCACGACCCTCACGATGCCCGATTGGTCCGCAGTCTATGTGGGGTTCGGGGCGGCCGATGATCTCGCTGCCCTGTGGGTGAACGGGGAACAGGCGATGACCTGGGAGCTAGCGGACTCTGACGCCGCCTTCCTTGACCTATCGACATTTGGACAACCCGGTGAAGAGATTCATCTGGCGGTCCGCGTGGAGGATCTTGGTGGATATGGGGGCATCAAAGGTCCTGTTCGGCTGAGTGACGAACCGCGGGGGGTTATGACCGATGCGGAGTACATCACGTTGTTGGCAGAGTCGCATCCTGACTGGCCAATGCCTGGCTGGGTTCACGGGCGGCCTCTGGCCTGGACCATGTCTGGTCTTCCGGGGGTAGACAGTGAGCCCCTGATTGGTTCCGACGGCGCCGTCGCCCCGTGGGCCACGGCGCCCACGACGGAGATATGGTTGTACGATCCGGCGAGTGATGAGCTGATTGTGGGAACAGAGGAGGACGTTGAGTTCTCGCTGCAGAATGGGCACCTTCCTCTCCCCCGGTGGGAATGGAGAGCCCCTGGCGTAATCCTGGAGAACGTGTTGTTCAGCGATGTGCAAGACCGGACGACGCGCTGGCACGTCACCGTTCGTAACCCTGGGAAGACAGCCCGGGAACTGATTCTTCTGTTAGTCGTGCGTCCTTTTGGCATCGATCGATCGATGGTGCCGATGTGCTCAGTTGGCTTGCAGGGCGAGTCGTGTCTCTGGGTCAACGGGAATCCCTTCCTGGTTGCCAAGACACCGCCGCTGGAAGCCGGCTTGGGAACGCTTGAGGAGGCGATGAATGCTGCCATGAGAGGGGGGCGTCCCTCTGGGGATGGGCAGCTGAGCGATCCCACTGGGCGAGCAGCTGCCGTGTGGACTTACTCGCTGTCCTTGGAAGTCGGTGGCTCGGACACCCTTCGTTTCGCCTTTCCGACCGCGCAAGGGGAAGCCCTGCCCGCTATCCAGGCCAGCGCTGAAAGCCAGCTGACTGAGGCAACGGACACCTGGGAGCGAGCTGTGAATCGGGTGGCGATCGACGTTCCCGACGGACTGGTAGAGGACGGGGTGAAGGCATCAACGGCCTATCTGCTCCTCGCGATCGATGAGAAAGGACCGCATCCGGGCCCGTTGACGCATGATGCGATGTGGGTGCGAGACGCTGCCTACATCGGGTTGGCTCTGCTGCAACTGGGGCACGCCGATGTGGTCCGCACATACATCCCCAATATCCTTGCTTCTCAAGAGGCTGACGGACGTATTCCGCCCATCCAGGGTGCCAACGCCCCTTGGGAGAGCAACCAGTGGGATGCTCAGGGACAAGTGATCTTCCTCGCCACGACCTATCATCGCTATACCGGACAGACAGACGCCCTCAGGAGTTGGTATCCGGCGCTTCGTTCGGCAGCTGAATTCATTGTGGAGTTGCGGGCAACCCGGGGGGACTCCGCCGAGCCAACTCGCGGGCTCCTTCCTCCCAGCAAGAGCGCAGAGGACCTGGGCCCGGCTGATCAGCATTACTACTGGGACAACTTCTGGGCCGTGGTCGGCCTGGAGGAGGCAGCCTACGCAGCTCGTGAGTTGGGAAAGACAGAGGATGCTGCCTGGATGGAGGCCGAGGCCGACACGTTAAGGGTGGCAATTCTTGAGTCTGTGGAGGAAGTCATGGGCCCGGAGCCCGCGTACGTTCCTGGCGCTGTCGAGGAAGTGGAAAGCTCCGCGGCGGCGCGGGGCACGGTGCCTGTCCTGTGGCCTGTCCGAGTGTTGTCCCCGGAGGAGCCGCTCCTAGCGCGTTCATTCGACGTCTACTATCGCCGCTGGATAGCGCCCGATGGCGGTGGTTTTCGGCATCGTCAGGGTCAGTTTTGGCCCTACGGGGGGTTGGAGCTCGCCCACGCATATCTCCGTCTGGGGCGGACAGACGTTCTTCACGAGATCCTGGGCTGGACATTGAGTAACCAGACACTTCCTGGAACCTTTGCCTGGGCCGAGCAGGTGGACCCGGAGAATGGCGGATTCTCTGGTGGGGACATGCCACACGCCTGGGCCGCTGCGAGCTATGCTACGCTTGTGCGCGAGATGGTCGTCTCCGAGAACAAGGGCGCTCTCGAGTTGTTCACCGGGGTGCCCGACTGGTGGCTGGAGGCCGAACAGACGATTAACTTGAGGGAATGCCCAACCCACTTTGGTGTGCTCGACTTGCGTACCGAGAGCTCGGTCCAGCAGACGGATTCGGGGTGGGACGGCGTGTTGACCCTGACCGTCTCCGGGGCGACGCCCCCTGACGGCTTTCGGTGGGAGTTGCCTTACATAGCGGATGTTGTAGACGGGCCAGCGGGTGTAGCGATAGACGGTGATTGGCTCACCATCCCCGGCGACGGAGGTGAAGTGCAGCTGACATTTGCCGCCGATGGATGATTGCTGGGCCGTCGCCATCGTTCTTGTCCCAACCTGATCGACAGACTATAATCATCGCCAATGGGCAGTTGGCGTCGAATTGAGCGATGCGGGCTGGTATTTCTCTTCCTGTTGGCATTTGTGCCTCGGGCGATATACCCCGTGTCCCGCCCCCTGCAGTGGTACTTCCGCTCTGCCGAGTTCTTTCAAGCCATCCTGAGGGGGGACTGGGCGGGCACGCTCCTGTCCGAGCATCCAGGCGTGCCCGTGATGTGGCTTACGGGGGCTACGCTTTGGGGCTGGTACGGGCTTCAGTCGTTGGTTGGCCTCAGTGCCCCGATGCCGTTGGAGGTAGAGGGATACGCCTTCGCTGACCGGGTGGCTGTCGGCGTATTGCCACTGGCCTTGCTCGCCGCGCTTGGCATTATCTGGGCCTGGCATCTGCTGCGTCGTCTCTTCGGGAAGCGGGTGGCTTGGGTAGCGACGCTGTTGTGGGCCCTCGATCCCTTCTTCCTGGCCAACTCGAAGGTCCTCCATTTGGACGCGACACTCGCTACCCTCATGCTTCTTTCCACCCTCTGGATGTTGATCTATCTTCGCGAGAGGAAACCCAGGGCCCTGGTCACCTCAGCTGTTCTGGGTGGCTTGGCGGTGCTGACGAAGGTGACAGCGCTCTTCCTGGTGCCGTTCCTGGGGCTCTGCCTCGTTGTCCAAGGCTTACTCGCGACTCGCGATTCGCAGACTGCAATTCATCCCTTCTTTTCCGAGGCTCGCGACTTCTTCCTGTGGCTTCTGGTTGCCCTTGCCGTCTGTTTCGTGCTCTGGCCCTCGCTCTGGGTACAGCCAATCGCCAGCCTGGATCTGGTGGTTCGGCAGGGAATCCTGCTGCACACCGGAGGCCCGAGAGACCAACCCCTTTTCTATCGGGGGGCGTTGGGGGTACGTGATCCCGGGCCCAGGTTCTACTTGGATGTCTTGCTTCACCGGTCCACGTTCTTGACGTTGCCATTTTCCTTGGTTGGCCTGCTGGTGCCGTGGACTCGCGGACGTCGTGAGGCTCGTTCCCGAGAGAAGCGTGTCTCAGTCATGCTCCTGGCGAGCTTCGCGGCTTTCTACGTGGTGCAGATGTCGCTTGGAGGATGGAAGGACGGTCGTTACATGCTCCCTGTTCTCCTTGTGCTCGATGTGTTGGGGGGCTGCGGCCTTGACTGGGCCGTGGGGCAGACCCCGATCGGGTTCCGTGGGCAGCGCGTCGTCGTCGCTGGACTGATCCTTGCTCAGGCTGCCATCGTGCTCTTCCGCCATCCCCACTATGGCACCCACTACAATGAGCTGCTGGGGGGAGCTGCGTCGGCTTCGCAGATATTTCCCCTCGCCGAGTTTGGAGAAGGGCTGGATCTGGCGGGGCAGTACGTCGACCGTCAATCAGATGCTGACAAGGCCGTGATCGGAACCCAGTTTCTGGCCAACGAGATGGTCGCTCAACACGTGCGCGCGCCGGTCTATGACATTGCCGAGACAGAGGATGGCGTGGACTACCTCATATTCGGCGTCCAGTATACGACTCGAGGAGCGGATTACGCGCGTTGGGGAGAGCTCTGGGAACGAACCTACAAGTTCCGCGAGCCAGCGTTTGTGGCCACTTTCGACGACCTGCCTTATGCCTGGGTTCATCGCCCTGACGCCGAGCCTGTTCTACCTCAGCGCGTCGACGCGCAACTGGGCGAAGCGATCGATCTGGTCGGATACCGACTGGCCCAAACCGAGCCTGCCCCTGGGGACACGCTGCTCTTGACTCTCTATTGGCGGGCAGGGGCCCCTGTGGGTGAGGCCTACACAGTCTTTACGCACTTGGAGGGATCGGCTGGCCAGCTAGTGGCACAACAGGACAATCCTCCCTGCCGAGGTGCCTGCCCCACGGACAGCTGGTCACCCGGCACCTTGGTCGAGGATCCGTACGAGATTCAAGTACCATATGATGCCAGGCCCGGAGAGTACTCACTCAGCATAGGGATGTACGATGCTGCGACTATGGAACGGTTGCCCGTGAGGGGAGCTGATGGCGAGCGATTTCCGGATGGTCGAGTGGAGCTGGCGACGGTGCACGTGCGTTCCTTGGTGCCGCCTTGGCGTTGGGCGATTTCAGCGGCGTGGTTGGCCGTCGTCATGGGCGGCGTTCTTCTGTCCCACATCGATCTGCGGACGACGGAGAGGAAGTGAGTCGGAGGAGTGCCTCCCTGCGGCTGAGCGCTGACCGCGGCGGGGCTGGAGCGTCTCTGGCATGTGGTGTCTTGACCTAGCGAGGGTTGCGCGAGGTGGCGATCATGTGGGCCAGGAGTTGCGCCAAGCACCCGATCAGGTAACATTGAAACCTCACTGGCGGGGAGTGAGACGAATGGTCTCTTTCGAGTCCGCCTTCAGCTGGTTATCCCTCCTTAGAGAGATGTGAGGATGGCAGAACGGATAGTTGATTACCTGAGAGACTTGCTCCGGCATCGGGAGGTGCAGCGAAACGTCGGGGCGATCGGTCTGTACACCCTGGCGACCCTGGTGATCACGTACCCGGTTGGACTGCGCCTGAACTCAGTGCTTGCGGGTTTCGCGGCCCGAGACGGCTGGCAGTATGCCTGGTGGCTCTGGTTCGCTCGACGCCTGCTTCTGGAGGGGCGGGGTCTGGGTCAGCTGTACCTGATGAACCACCCGCTGGGCCTGTGTCATCCGTATCAGTGGTCGCTGGTGTGGTTGAGTGTGCTCGCTGTGCCCCTCGGCAGCGTGCTCTCTCCAGCAGCGACGTTCAACGTGATGGTGCTGTCCTCCTTCGTGCTGAGTGGCCTTGCAGCTTACCACCTGTGCCTGGAGCTTACGAAGAACCACTGGGCAGCGCTGGTGGGCGGAGCCATCTTCGCCTTTGCCCCCAACCGCCAGGGGCACGCCATGGCCGGTTGGCTGCCCCAGATGTCTGCCTATCTATACCCCTGGTACGCCCTGACCCTCATTCGCACCCTCCGGCGGCCCACATTTCGACGCGCCATCGGGCTCGGCCTTCTGACCGGGGCAGCCGCCCTGGTCTACGTGATGCACATTGCTTACTTCCTGATTCCGCTGACCGTCGTTATCGTTGGCGCTGATCTTCT
>JAWLCP010000096.1:0-10297 GCA_041687115.1 Anaerolineae bacterium | reverse complement strand
ATGGCCTTGCCTGACGCACTGGCATCTGTTTCTCCATTCGAACTGCGACCGATAGATCGAGTAGGACGACCTCCGGCAACCAATCCTTCATCGACCTAGGCGAGGGGTAGGATCATCCAGCGTCCGTAGGCAACCAATGCAGCCATGGCGCAGAGAATGATGCTCACGATCACGTGCGGCTTCTCGCGGCAGTTGATGTGGAACACGATGGAGAGCAGCATCAGCCCACCCAGCAGTGCGGCAGAGAGTGGAGCGAGCCAGCCAGGAAGCCGAAGAGCAGCCGGAGCGACCAGACCTGCACCACCCAATACTGTGACGATGGCGACAACGATCAACAGAGGTCGGGCAGGCTTGCCCATCTTCTGGATCCCCTGTGCCATCTCCGCCTTATCGTGTCGGATTCCGTGTGTGAGGCCGACGGAGACGAATTTGATACCCAGCACCACCTGAAGAAGCCAGAGGACGATGTTCATCGATTCTCCTCAAATGATGGTTCGCTCAGCCCGGCATTGCGTTACTCCTTCAGAGCAGTGTGAGCCCGCTCCCCTTCACTCTGTCTGTGGCTCGCCGATCAGTCTGAATAGGACAACCCCGTCGGGACAGATGAACGTGGTCTCGGTGGACCCTTCCCCGCCGAGCTTGCGCAGGTCACCGCCGCACCTGACGACCTCCATGCTGGGGAATATCTTGATGAAGGAGATCGGGCAGAAATCCGCGGGGGTCCCGTAGGCACATTCGAACGTGTCTCCCGGCTCGAGCCCCAGCCGACACTCCTCCGCTCTGTTTTCTTCCCCCACTCGCACCACTTCGATCGAAAAGCGCCAGTCTTCAGGGTACCATTTCCTCATGCTCCCGCCCTCCCCGGGTCTACTGTGGGCATCCCGCCGGCCACCCAGCCGTTGGCCACGTCGACCCCTTCTCTCGCCGCCTCATAGCAGGCTTGTTGGAACTCCTCCGAGTATCCGTACCTCGACATCGTCTCCCGGAACTCGCCCTCATCCACGATCTCCACAGGACTGGTGATGTCGACGTAGATCTCGTCGAGGGTCCCATCGGACCTGTACATCTCCAGGAGGCTGTACCGCCGGTTCGGCCAGTAGTAGATCGGATGGCATGGGGCAACGTGGAAGAGCCATCCACCCGCTCGACTTGATGACCAGGCGGGGTCACAGCGGGCGAATCTCCCATCCTGTAATGCAACGGGAGGGAACCTCAACCTCCGCTACCCCTAACGGTATCGGACTGCGGGATCAGAGACTTCGCTGCCCCGTGACACCGAACTGTTGTGCCTTCGACGGCTTCCCCGCTGCGTCACACCAGACCTGTCGAAAGGCGATGGCGGACGTGCATGTGAAAGCGGCTTCCAGGACTGCTTCCTCATCCCGGATGCGCGCTGTGTGTGGCAGCGTACTGCTCAGGGCCAGCTCCGATCCACAACGGACATCTCGGTCTCCGTGACCCTGACGGGGCTGTTCGGGCTCACCGAATCTCCTGCTCAGCGCAGCGTGATGTGCAGACGGTGGCGAAACAGTCCGTATGGTCAGCTACCGGACCTCTTTGTGCGCCAGAGGAGGCCATAGCTGACGAGAGCGAGGATGAGCAGCACGCCGAACATCCCCACCAGGGGCCACTGTCCCAGCTCCGCGAAGTAGCCAGGACTCACCAGGACCGTGTACGTGAGCATGCCCAGCGATGCGAAGGCTGCCTGACGTGCCCACGACGTGCGCCTGACAAGCGAGATGCCGGACACGATCAACGCGATGGCCGTGACCCCCTCCGCGAGGAGGTGGAAAGCGATGCGAAACGGCTCGGTCTGCAGCTCTGGGACCTGACCGGAAGCCAGGAAGAAAGTCCACTGGCCCAACATGAGAATACCCACAGCTATCGAGTACCAGGCAACGAATCTCATGTCTCATCCACCCACTCGGCCAGCTTTCCCACATCAGCGAGCATCCTCACCACGTTCGGCATGCTGTCGAACTGCCGCATACACAACTCGTACTCCTCCTCGGTCACCGGGTTACCCTCTGGGCGGCAGAAGATCAGCATCCCCTCCCGGCTGCTCAACAGGCGACCGACCTTGTTGCATACGAAATCGTCGCAGTACGTGCAGTTGTCCACCCCTCGCTCTATGGCACACGGTCTGGCCTGGCACGCCGTGTCCGCCAGCCGACCATCGCTCAGGCAACCGTCGCATCTGACGTTGTCCGCCGTGTACTGCTCGTGGCCGAAGATGCGCCGCCATCCGTCGACCAGCCGCTGTCTGACGGCCGGATCGTCCGACCTGGCGGCACACAGGTGGCAGTTGTACCCGCAGTAGCCAATCATCTCTTCCGTCATCACAACCCTTCCCATTGTCTTCTGTCCTCTCGCCAGCCATTCGCCACCGGAGAGAGCATCCCGCTGCGGCTGCCAGTCACGCGACAGCATCCCACAGATCCCAGCGCACGATCCGTCGGGTGGTCGCTGGCAGTCGCCACGAACCCACTTCGTTGTGCTACCGACCCAATCGCCCCAATCGCCGTCGGTCGCGCGCGAGGGCCAAGTGGCCCTCCTGAGAGGCAGCGCCGATCAGGTCTTCCCATCAGAGACCAGGGGCTTCTTGAAGTGGATCAAGCGCTCGGTCTCAACGTAGCCGAGTGCCAGGTGGGCCTGCAGGCTGACTTCATTGTCGATGAGACAATCCGAAGCCATCTCCCGGAGTCCCTGTGCCACGGCCCACGCCTCGGCCGCACGAACCAGCTCCCCGCCGATCCCCTGATGCCGAACATCGGGGTCGACGTACCACCCCTCGATATAGCCGACGGGCCGGGTATCGCACCCATCGGGGAAGGGCCGGATGGAGGCCTCCAGGAAGCCGCACAATCCCCCCTCAGCTCGTGCTGCCACGAACGTCGCCAGGTCCCGTTCGCACGAGGCGTACTCGGCCATCTCCGACAGGTGCTCCTCCAGTGGACACTCGGACCACAGTGCCCGCCGCATGCGGAGCCATTCGTCTCTATCCCGAGGTTCGACATGGCGTATGATGCTGCATGCCTCAGTGGACAAGATCGCCACCCAGTCCAAAGCGCCGAGCCTTTCCCGCGCCGACGCAGGCGGCCGTCTCCAATGACCTGCTAGCTCTCCCTCTCACGCCTGCCGCAGATGCCCTCGTATCGTTCCCGGCTCAGCTCCATCACCTTGTGGTTGTGCCACGACCGCATCCCGGTGTACAGCTCGAAGCCTGCCTTCTCATACACCCGCTCTGCCGCTGGATTCTTCCGGTGAGGCGGTACCACCAATAGTGAGCAATCCGTGTTAGCAAACAACCACGCCACCACGCCCCGCATCCCCTCGGTCCCCAATCCCTGTCCCCACCTCGCCGGCTTGAGCTTGATATCGCCCATTAGGCACACCACGTCCTCCGGCTTTCTCCATCTGCCGAAGGTGTATCCCTCCGGGAGTGGCGCGAAGAAGGACTCGGCGATCCGCGTCCCATCCGCGAGACTGAGGATGAGCTGCACATACCCGTTTCCCAGGACAGCGCGTTGCTCCCGATACCTCGCCCAGGCAATCTGGGGGTCGTCTGACCTGGACCACGCTCTCAGGCTCGGGAATTCGTCGGCGTAGCGCATCACCTCCGGCGTATGCCACAGCTCAAAGAGAAACGGCAGGTCTTCCTCCAGCAACTCACCAACGACGACTCTGTGCCTGGTCATCACTCTCTCCTGCTTCTATCGACAACGAGGGTGTGGCGCTGGGCGCGTTCGCTTGTTCTCGTAAGCCGCAGGGCTGCCCCGATAACGGTACCCCGGACACCGACAGGCGCCCCTACACCTGGTGGCACTATCGGCCAACGCTTCCGCACCAGACAAGGTTGAGCAGACCCTGCTGTGGAAAGAGCCACTCCCCATCACAGACGGGCGATGATCTCGCTCCGCTTGAACGTACGGATGGCGAACCAGAGAATTCCGGCGTCGATCACCCACAGAAAGAGCCCCAGCAGCATCACGGCCAGAACGTTCAGATAGAGCACGCCTGCCATTTGCCCGAGGACGAGCAGCAGAACCGGGATCACCACCATCCCGCCGAGCTGATAGGCGTCCTGGAAGGTGCTGACCCGGGATGAAATGAGAATGATGACCCCCATGCCCAACCCGGCGGCCGCCGGCGCGAGCCACAGCACCAGCGCCACCCACATCGCGTTGGGGAAGAAGATCCCACCCATCACCCGCCAGCCGCTGGCGTTGACCACCACCGCGTACAGCACGAAGGCACCTAGTCCCACCAGAAACGCCGGAATCCACGAGGCGAGCAGCTTGCCCAGGAAGAGCTCCGTGTCCGTGGTCGGCGTGTGGAGCAGTGCCTCCAGCGTCTTCCGCTCCTTCTCCCCCACGAAACTGCCCGCCGCAATCGTGCTGGCGACCATCAAGGGGATGATGAGGAACATGGGCGCGAAGAGGTGCTCCAGAACCGCCACCACGATGATCTGCGCCTCGTCGTAGCCGGCGAACCTCTGGCGCATTGACGCCGGCATCATCTCCAGGAACTGCGCGAAATCGTCTAACTCCCCGCCGGCCGCCATCTGCGGGGCGAAGAAGCCCACCGCCGCCGGAATCGCCACGACGAAGATCAGGGGCACGATCAGCATAGGCAACATCACGGCCTTGCTGCGCGTCACGATTCTGAGATCGCGCAGGGCCAGGGTGTGGATCGCCCGCCAATTGACGTGGCGTTCACGGCCGGGACGGTCGGGTTGACTCACGGGACTGGCTCCTTCCCGGTTGCTCCTTCCGGCTCACGCTTCGCGCGGCCAGCGGCTCCTTCGTGCAGGGCGAAGTAGACGTCCTCCAGCGTCGGCTCCTCGGGCGCCACGCGGTAGACGCGGCAGCCGGCCGCCACCAGAGAGGCGACGAGGTCAGGGATAGCAGCGCGCTGGGGAACCCACAGCGAGAGCACGTTGGCCTCCGCGTCCCAGTGAACGTCGCGGGCGTCGGACGGCAGGGGCAGCGCGTCGGGGTCGCATGCCTCGAGCTCCACCTGCAAACGAACGCCGTGCCGCAGGTCACGGGCGAGGTCCTCCGGAGTGCCCATAGCGACGAGGCGTCCGTGCTCGATCACGGCGACGCGGTGGCACAGCCGCTGGGCCTCCATCAGATTGTGGGTACAAAGGAAGATGGTGCGTCCTCCCCGCCGGCTCAGGCGCGTGACCAGCTCGTGGACGCGGCGGGTGGCCACGGGGTCGAGCCCCGCCGTGGGCTCGTCGAGGAAGATCAGCGTCGGGCGGTGGAGCAGGGTACGGGCGAGGGCCAGGCGCTGCTTCATCCCTCGGCTGTAGCCGCCGACCAGATCCGTCGCCCGGGCGTCGAGCCCGAACTCCTCAAGCAGCTCGCGCACGCGGCCTTCTACGGCAGCCTCCGGCACACCGTACAGTCGGGCGTAGATGGCGAGGTTCTCTCGACCACTGAGTTGCTCATCCAGGGAGGGTGTCTCGGTCAGGACGCCTGTGTAGCGCCGGAGCAGGGCGCCGTCCTCAACGGGATCGTAGCCCAGGACGCGCATGCGGCCCCCGGTGGGCGCCAGCACGCCGTTGAGGAGCCGCACGGTGGTGGTCTTCCCCGCGCCGTTGTGGCCCAGAAAGCCAAAAACCTCGCCACGACGGACGTCCAGCGTGAGCTGGTCGACCGCCACGACGCCTTCGCCTCCGGAGGGGTCGCCGAACATGCGGCTCAGGTCCTCGGTATGGATTGCGAAATCGTCAGATGGATAGGTTGTCACAGCAGCACTCCCGTTGCCGGAACTTGAAAATTGCATTCGCTGCCCGGTACACCACGTACACGATCGCCGAGTTGACCGAGTAGCCAAACTGCTTCACGGCTGGGTAGAATGCCGTCCCATCTACGTTGGCGCACATGGCGAAGTGAGGACGGTCAAAGCGGGAGTAGACCTTGAGCTGCTCGCATCGCGACCACGTCTCCGTGTGGATGCAGCGCATTCCTCACCTTCATCCTCATCAGTCGGGTGCCCGGCGCAGTCCATCTGACCCGACCCGCTTCTACGACGGGAGCGCCTTCAGCAGCGTCCTGGCTTCAACCAGGTCCGGTGTCTCAAACCCCTCCGTAAACCACCCGTAGATCGCCGCCAGGCGCTGGCGGGCTTCCTCCCCCTTACCCTGCTGCTGCCACAGGCGACAGAGGCTGACCGTCGCCCGCAGCTCCCAGGACTTCGCCTGCTGGCGGCGGGCCACCTCTATGGCCTTGTCGAAGCCGACCTCGGCCTCACCTTCATCGCCCTGCTGGAGCAAAAGTTCCCCTCTCAGCCGATGAAGCTCCGGTTCGTAGCACCGTTCGTCTGTCTCCTCCATGAGAGCGAGTGCCTCTGAAACGGTCGCCACGGCTTCCTTCACTTGCCCCAGTTCGCCCTCTGCGCGGGCCAGCGGATTGACCATCCCTGTCGAGTAGCATCGTACGCCCAGCGATTGCCACTCCGCCATGGCATTCTGCATTTTGGCGATCCCTTCCTCGAGCCTTCCCGTCATCGCCAATGCTTCTCCGAGGTGAAAGGTTCCAGTGACCAACCAGGAGTGGAAACCTACTTCCTTGGACAGCGCGATCAGCTCCTCCGCGTTCTTCCTCGCCGCCTGCGCGTCCCCGCGCAGCGAGTTGAATAAGCATCCGGCATAGGCGAGGACGTCGGCAAGCGTAAAGGGGTGGTTTAGCTCGCGCCCCAGGGCCAGTGCCTTCTGGCTCTGCTTCAGGCCCCGTTCCGGATAACCAAGGCACCACAGGCAGCAGGCCTCATACGCCAGCGCGCACGGCCCCACGTCCGAACCACGGAGATTCACGAGAGACCGGTGATGCTCCTGAGGGTCATACCAAGAGATCGTCTGTTGGAGATGGGTTCGCGCCCGTCCATATTCTCCGAGGGGGAAGAGGATGATCCCCACATACCAGTGACTCAAGGCCACGAGCAGGGGATCCTGCGCTCGCCGGGCCAAACGGAGGGCCTCTTCGGCCATCTCACGCGCCCTCCAGTAGTCACCTCGCACGTAGTGATGGACCGAGAGCTCGCCCAGGACCCGACAGAGCTGAGACGTCTTCCCCGTCTCCTGGCACAGCTCGCGTGCCCTGGCATAGGCTTCTCCCACTTCCGCGGCTTGTGTGCCCGGGCCGTGAGTCCAGACCATGCCGAGGGTCATCTGCAGGGCAAGTTCTTGCTCAGTGGCCTCGAGCGACTTCGGCAGTGTCTCGAGCAGACTCAGTCCTCGGGTGAGGTGCGTGATGGCTTCCTGATAGGCGGATAGCTGCAAGGCCCGTTGACCCGCCTGGTGCAGGTAGTCGATGGCCTTGTGTGTCATCCCCGCTTCCTCGAACTGTCGCGCCAGCTGGACCGCGATCTCCCGTGCTCGATCCCCGTACAGCCGCTCAAGTACGTTTCCCACTGCTTCGTGCAGGTGCACCCGTTCCACCTCGTCCAGGCTGCCGTAAACGTACTTCTGGAACAGAATATGGCGAAATCGATAGCGGGACAGGATCTGCTCGTGTATGCGCTGGATGCTCTCAGCTTGGACCAAACGGTGCCTTCTGTCCAACACGCCACTCAGCTGCCTCAGCATCTCTCGCTCGCTCGTCCCTCGCACCCTGGCCACCACCTCGGCGGTGAAGGTCTCCCCCTCCACACTGCCCACCCGCAGGGCGGTCCTCAAGGGCTGGTCTAGACGAGCGATGCGCTCCCCGATCACTGCCTCCACCCGCGCCGGCAGCGTCTCCCAGTCCGGCCCTGGCCCGTCGACCCAGCGTCCCTCCCGGTCCTGCACCAGATCCCCCCGCTCCTGAAGCCCGCGCAACAGCTCAATGGTGAACAGCGGATGACCGCGCGTCTGCCGGTAGAGCGTCTCTCTGAAGGCAGCCCCCAGCCGATTGGGCTCAGTGTCCAGGAGCGCCTCCACGAAGTCCTGGCCGGCGGCCCGATCCAGGGCCACCGTAATGTCGCCGAAGTCGCGGCGGAGCTCGTTGATCACCGGCTCGAGCGGATGTCGTTCGCCGTCTCTACCCAGCGCGACTTCTTCCGGTCGGTAGGCGCCCACCATCAGGATCCGACCGCCCCCCACTTGGCGGCCGAGGTGAAAGAGCAGATTCACCGAACCGACGTCTGCCCACTGCAGGTCGTCCAGCACCAGCACCAGTGGCCGCCGGCGCGCCAGGGCTTGCAGCACGGCCGTGTATTGCTCGAAAAGGGCACTCTGCTGCAGGCCGGGGCCCGCCGAGCCCCCCTCCTTCCGTTGCACAAGCCCCTCGAGCCGCCTCAGCCAGTGCGTCGCATCAGGCGAAGCAGCCTCAGCGGTGCGCGCTACCGCCGGGGTCGTCGCCGCCGCCGCACGCTCCACAAGGGCCGTACCAGGGACGAAGGTACCGATCAGGTCCGGTCCGGTCTCCAACAGGGCTTGCACTGCCAGGGGGAGCGTATTCCACAGCCGACGGGCGTGCTCTCTGTTGATCGCCCCGGCCGCCCACCGTGCCTCTACGTCGCCGGTCAGGAGTTGCAGGATCTCGCGAAACGGCAGGTAGGGGTCGCCGACCCCGGCATAGGCCCTACACTGCCCGCTCGCGACTAGCAGGTCACCGTGCATCTCCTGAGCGCGGGCGGTGAACGCCTGGATCAGGGCGGTCTTGCCGCTTCCAGCCTCGCCGGTCACGAATACCACCTGACCCCGGCCACCCAGCGCCTGGTCGAGAAACTGGTCCAGCTGCCCCAGCTCGCGCTCGCGGGCCACAAACACGGGTGTCTCGACCTGAGGCGGTTCCTCTTCGAGGAACCGTGGCAGGGTCACCGAACCAGCAGGAGCCGCTCCTCTGCCCTTCCATTCGTCCGCTCCCCCGCTCAGAGAGCCGTCTCGGATCCGGTCGTACAGCCTCGCCGTCTCCTCGCCCGGTTCGACGCCCAATTCCTCGGACAGTAGACGGCGGCACGTCTCATATTGAACCAGGGCAGCCCCCCGCTGCCCGCTGAGCGTCAGCGATCGCATCAGCTGCCGGTGAGCGACCTCGTCCCACGGCTCCAACTCCAGCTGGCGCCACGCATACGACCGGGCCTGCTCGTACTCGCCCCGCGTCTCATAGGCTGCCGCCAGCCGATGGAGCGCGGACGAGACCTGCCGGGCGATCTGCTCCCGCGTGAACAGCGCCCACTCCTCGAAAGCAGGGCTGTCGCCCAGAGAGAACCCCTCCAGGAAGCCGCCCCGGTACAACGACACGGCCTGCTCCAGCCGGTCGATGACCGATGCGTCGGCCTGGTCCGCCTCCACCATCTGCGTGAAGGCCGCCACGTCGAGCCAGTGGTCACTGGCCTTGTTGAACCGGAGCGTGTCTCGGGTGACCAGCAGGAAGGGCTCTTCCGCATCGGAATCGTCGGCTCGCCGGCGGTCCCTGATGACCTTCCGAAGGTCGAAGAGGGCGTAGCGCAGGTTGCTCAGCGCATCCCGGTCCGGCCAATCCGGCCACAACAGACCGGCCAGCGTCTCGCGGCGGTGCAGCCGATCCGCCTCCACCGCCAGATAGGCCAGCAGCGCCCGCACCTTGTTCGACTTGAACCCCGTGACGGGTCGCCCACCCAGCATCACCTGGAAAGGTCCCAGCAAGGAAAGCGACAGATGCGCCATCTTTCCTCCCTCATGAGGCTCGCAACACTTCGCCATTGTGTCTATTATACCTTAAGAGCGAGCGGTTTTCTAGAGGGAATTGACGCCACCGCCACGCTTGCACCACGTTTACGCCACGTCCGCGCCACGTTGTCGCCACACCTGTCCGTTATACTGCGGTCGAAATCAGCTCGGGAAGCACGCAAAGATTGAAGATTGAAGGAGGTGACACTCGTGGACGAGAGGACCGTTGCAGGACAGAAATCTACCGTTTCCGAATCTGCCAGCCTAAGGAGGCAAACGATGTCAGCAGAATCAGGCCGTGTCGAGCGATGGGTCAAGCGATTCGTGGTCGCCGTAATCGTCCTGGCTGTGGGATCGATAGTGGGGTTTCTCGTCATCACCCCTCGGCCAGCAGAGATCGAGTCAGCCGCTGTCCTTGCCGCCGAGGAGGCCAGCCTCCGACGCAGCATTGACGCCTACGCCGCGCGCTACACGGGCATGGCCGAGAACTACCTCGCCGGAAGCCACAGCTCACTCCGCGCTATGGACGCCTATGCCGCCCGGTACACGGGGATAGCCGAGCACTATGCCGCCAGCAGCGAGAGCACACAGCGTGCTATGGACGCCTACGCCGCCCGATATACCGGTATGGCCGCACGCTACACAACCAAGAGCCAC
>JAWLCP010000095.1:0-10512 GCA_041687115.1 Anaerolineae bacterium | reverse complement strand
AAGCGGGTACTCCCCGTAGAAGGTCCTGGGGGGCTTGCTGGCCTTGGCCTCCCGCAGGGTCCGGACCTTGCCCCAGAGTTCCTCGGGTACGATGGGCTCCTTGTTGGTCCCCTTGCGGCGCTTCCGCCCCCAGTCCTGCTGGACGTCGTAGCGGATCTTGCCGATGTAGACCGGGTTGTCCAGGATCTTGGCGATCCCCTGCGGGCTGAACAGGTTTCCGAGCTTCGTCCGGAGGCCCTCCTGGTTCAGCTGGCTGGCCACGCCCCACAGCCCCTTCCCGGTGGTATAGAGCTCGATGATCCGGCGCACGATGGCCGCCTTCCGCTGCTCACTGCTGGTTGAGTTCAGGAGACTGCCCGAGTGCTTGCCGCACCACGTCGTAGGGGACGGGCTCATCGGAGCAGAGGCGGAGTTCGCCTTCGATCTCTGCCTTCCGTCTCTCCAGGGAAGCCCGCTCGGCCTTCAGCTCCTCGATGTGGGCGACCAGCTCTCCCCGGTCGATGGCGTCCTCCTCGTAAAGGCTCAGGTACTTTCGCTTGCGGACGTCGTTCTTCTCCAGGGCCTTCTGCACCGCTTCAAGCTCCCGGCGCATCAGCTCCAGCCGACGCTGCCTGCGGTCGTTGATCCGGCGCACCACGTCCCGGAGAACCTTGGGGCGCTCAACTGCCGCACGGATTCGGGCCATCACTGCGGCCTCGATGGTGTCGGCGTTGACCCCGTGGGCATGGCACACCGTGGCACCCTTGTTCCGGTGGTTGCCGCAGACATAGTAGCGGCGGATGACCAAGGAGCCATCCTTCAGCCGATTCTTCGTCCGGCTGGCCACCATGGTCGCCCTACAGATAGGGCAACGCATCAGACCGGTGAGGAGATACTGCCCGTCGAAGGTTCGGCTCGGGCGGGTGCTCTTGCGCTTCCTCAGCGCCTCCACCTGCGCCCACAGTTCCGGACTCACGATGGGCTCGGTCTTGCCCCGTCGCCGCTTGCTCGACCAGTCCCTGTGGGAGCCGTAGCGGATCTTTCCGACGTAGATGGGGTTGTCGAGAATGAGGCCGACCGCCTGGGGGCTGAATGCGTTCCCGGTCTTGGTCTTGTACCCTTCCCGGTTGAGCTGCGTCGTAATCGCCTTGAGCCCCTTCCCGCCTGCGTATAGCTCGAAGGTGTGGCGGACGACCGCAGCCTCGTCGGGGACGACGGTCAGGACCGTCTCCTCCCGGCCAGCAACTTCGGAAACGCTCGCGTACCCCAGCACGCGCCCGCCGTTCCACTGGCCTCCCTTTGCCCGCTGGTTCATCCCCATCTTGACGTTCTCCACGATGGTGTTGCGCTCGAACTCGCCGATGGAACTGAGGAGACCGAAGAGGAGCCTCCCGGCAGGTGTGGCGGTCTCGAACGGCTCGGTGGCGCTGCGAAAGGCCACCCCGCACCTTTCCAGGGTGTCCACCATGAAGAGCAGGTCCCGCTGGTTCCGGGCCAGACGGCTCGTCTTCCAGACCAGCACCTCGTCGAACTTCCGGGCCTGGGCATCGGCGAGAAGGCGCTGGAGCTGAAGCCGCCCCGTCATGGACTTGCCGGAAATGCCCTCGTCCACGTACTCCTCCACGACGAGCTTCCCGCTCTGCCGACAGTGCGCCCGGAGGTTTTCGAGCTGGGCGGGGATGCTAAAGCCCTGCTCGGCCTGGTCCTCAGTGCTCACACGGACATAAAGAGCGACCCGCGTAACTTCAATGTTCAATGGGGTTTACTCATCTCCTCTGGTTAGGCGTTCTTGTGATCGGTGCTTCGTTCCGGGCTGTCGTTCCCTTCCTCCCGACCCGCACGGGAAGGAACCGTGTCAGGAAGAGATTGGGAAATCAGGTCGGCGAGCAGGCCGATGAGAGCTTCGTAGGAGGACTCCTTGGTAGGCTGGTTCAATGTTGGCACCCTCCCTTCCGCCAGGTCGCCTCGGTTGTCTTCCATGCTGGACGGCGGCTTGGTTGTGTTACTGCGCTGGGTGGAGGGGGAAACCCCCTCGCATCCCCCCACACCTCGATGCGGTTTTTCTTGTGGCACTTCCACCCGTGGGTCCGTGCCTCTTTTTCCCCTCCACCTGCTGGGGGCCCCCTGGGGGCGGAGGGGAACGAGGGGAACAGGCCCCGAGATCTAGCCGGGGAAGATCTTCCGGGGCCGCGTCGGAGAAGGGGAACGCACGGGGGAGCTACCGGAGGGGCGCTTGGGGCCGGGGGGCGTCGCCAGGACGCAGTGGACCCGTACGGTGACGTCGTTGAGCTTGCGCTTCACCGTGTACTTCTCCTTGTCGTGGACCAGGAGCTCGGTCCTGCGCCAGGAATCCAGGACGTTCAGCGGGCTTTCGAACCCCAGCTCCCGCATGAGCCGCTTGAACGGCTCCGGCAGCACGAGGACGGCCTCGATCTCGCCCCTGTCGTCACGCAGCACCTTGCCCACTTCCGAGCCCACCGTCGGCGACTCGAACCGGTCGGCGTGCTCGGCCACGTACTCCATGAATGCCTCGTGCGCCCTCTGGGCGAGGCCCTGGGTGGGGTTCTCGCTCTCCAGCCCCGCCAGCGTCCCCAGCATCTTCTCGGTGTCCAGGCCGAGGCCCAACGCCTCGTTGGCCAGCTCGGACGCAGCCAGGTCGACGGCGAGTTTGGCCGCCACACGTCCGGCGAGGGTGCTGTCCGTGACGCTTGCCCTGGCCCTGTCGCGCCACCGGTCCCACCCGAGACGATCTCCTCCTGCTTCATCCCGAGGAGGTGGCGGGCGAAGGCGGGGCCTGCGTGCCCGTAGTGCTCCCGGAGCCCTGCCTTGGTGGCCTCGGCGTGGTGGGCGCTCTCGGTCCACTGGCGGTTGCCGATCTCCAGCAGGCGCACCCGGATCCCGGTGTTCTGCTTCGCGCGCTCCAGCAGGGAGAACTCGCCCGTAGAGACCACAGTGGTCCGCCACTCGCCGGAAGGATGGAAGGTGCTCTGATCGGTCAGCCGCTTCTTCTCCTTGCCGCTGGGCAGCTCGTAGAGGAGCTTGCTCAGATCCTGACTGGCGCTCATGGAGGCTTCGTCGAAGGCCACGGTCACGCCCTGGTTGCCCCGCAGGGAGACCACGAGGGCGTTGTCGGTGGCGTTCCATGTCTGCAGCAGCCCGCCCGCGGCGGTGTCGGGAAGCCCCCAAGGCGACAGGGCGACCTGAGCCCCGGTTGTCTTGCCCGTCGTGCTCTCGCCGTAGATGTGGACCAGCAGGGCCTTCAGCTCCGTGAGCCCCTCCAGGGGCGGATCAGGGGCGAGGTCAGGCCGATGCCCAGCCCCAGCTCAAGCAGCGGCCTCCCCAGGACCTGATCCCGGATGACCCGCTTCCAGCCCTTCATGGTTCCGGCCGGGCCGAGGCCATACTCGCCGCAGTACCTGGACTTGGTGCCGATGCCCTTCCTGTGCAAGAAGGCCGCCGCACCGTCGATCTCCCGCCAGCCAAGCCCGTCGTGGAACTGGTCGGGCTGCTGCTTCTTTTCCTGCTCGTTGAGGAACCGCCACACCTCGCCGCAGTTCTCATCGTGGACGTCAGCCCCGTAGGCCCGTAGTGCCTTGATGCCCCACGGGGTGAACTGCTGTCGGAGGAGCTTCGCCTCCGCCCTCCCGCCAGCGTAGGCGAAGCGGAACACCAAATGGACCTGCCTGGTGTCGAGATTCTGCTCACTGCCGATGACCTCGATGGCAGCGCTGATCTCTCGCACCTTCCCGTTCTCCCGCAGCATCAGGCGGTCGTCATCGGTAAAAAAACCATCGGGGCGGTCCTCGTGTTCGGTCTCCTTCTCGTTATCGTCGCTGCTCATCCTGCCACATCCTTCTCCCTGTCGTTGCTGTACCCCGGGGACAACTTCAGGGTAGCAAGATCGGACGAACCGTACCAAGGACAGAATCGCGCAGTTTTGTCCAACGTGAAGGGGCGGGCCTCCCGGCCCGCCCCGAACTGACTTCCCACCTTCTTTGGCCCGGTACTTCTTGAGGACCCTCCCTGCCGAGGCTTCGAGCATCCGGTTGAGGTCCCGGTGGGCTCGATGGAGTTCGACCACCTGGTCTGTCCACCGGAAGACGCCCTCGTAGAGTATCCGTAGCATGTTGAGTCGCGCCTCGTACGGGAGGTCTTCAACTCGTTCCAGCCCTTCCTCCACGGTCTGCTGGATGGCATCCATGAGGAGATAACCCCGGAACTCGAAGCGCTCATCCGCCTCCTGCAGCACGAGGTGGGCGTCCGGCTGCTGCTCCGGGTCGGGATACTTCTTGAGGATTCTGTCCACGAGCAGGGCGGCGAACTCCTGCATGTCCTTCCGCGTGACCTTCTTGGACTGCCCTTCCTTGTGCTTCTTGGCCAGGTTCTCCCCGTCAGCGAGAAGCTGGATGAAGATGGCCTCCGTGATCGGTACCCCGTGTTCGGGGATGGTCAGGTTTCCCTTCTCGTCGCGGTGGTCCTCCCACGTGTACGGTCGTCCAGTGTCCAAGAGCTTCTGATACGCTCGGAGAAAAGTCTTGTACGATCCGCCCTTGCCTTCTTCTTCGAGCTTGGTCGCTATGTCTGTCAGCGACACGAGTCCCTTGATCATGCCGGGCTGTCGCTTCTTCCCGTTCTTGTCTCCTGCCACTTCTCCGCGATTGTGGGGCTCCTGCTTCGCCATAATCCTCTCCTCTTACCGTGTGGAGTCAGTTGGTGGCGAAGTTCGCCTGTGCTCACAGGGTTTCCTTCAGGGCATTTCTTCTTGCGCTGCCATGCGGAGAAACGGAAGGTGAAGGTCAGATTGCCACGGTTGGCCCATCCACCTTGGGCCGACAAGCATCTGTGATGGCCCGCTCGTCGCTGAGGTGGGGGCTGTCCTTCCGGGCCTACAGGATCAACTCAAGGGCACAGCGGGCCACCGCCACGGGGAGGGGAACCCCGTTGGCTACCTTCGAGAGAACGCACGCGACGAAGCGTCCTACCTTGGCCCACGGCACCTCGATCCCCTGTGAGGCGGCTTCACTCAGGATGGTTGATCTGCTGATCATGGCTGATCACCCCGCTCACCAATTTCTGCAGTCGGAGGAGGGACTGGTGTGGAGGTCGAGCGTCTTGACCCACTGTTGGAGCGCCTCCTTGGCGTCCTGCTCTGTCATCTCCCGGACGGTGAGCACGAAGTAGCCTGACGCACCCAAAAGAGCTTCACCGACGACATCCCACTCCCAGCCAGGTGCATCGGACAGGATCACTCCCATGATCGGATCGTCGGCCTCATCGTCAAGGTCCACGTACTCCTCGACCGATCGGAGACAGCTCTCCTCATCGGCGTAGAGCACTACAGACTGGGCGAACAGCACCCAACCTCCATCAGTCTTCACTCCGCCGGTAACAACGACGGGGCTGTTGGACGCTATGGCGGCTCCGCCCAGGAAGAATCGCCTTCCGGTCCCCTCGGCAACGAAGGGATCATAAGTACCCTCGTACCAGCGCTTGTTCAGGATCACAGACCCATGCCTCCCTCGTTCACGTTCTGTCTGGCATTTCGGCTGTGGGACGACAGCCTGCAAGCGTTTCGAGACACCGTTGACCTAAGCAGAAACGCGGCTTGGCCAGCGAGGCCGGTTAGCCAGAGCTTCCACCTCCCTATGCAGGTGTTGCACAGTCCACCCGCGAGGACGACAGCATTCCAGCCTCGGTCGGGGGCCATTCCCGTCTCTACTTTTTCTTGATGATCTCAACCACAATCCGGACAAGGATCTCGGCGATCAACGATCCCAAATTCGTCACCTCCGATACTGCGGAAAAGCACAACGCCCACTCCCGTATGCTGGGGAGTGGGCGTCTTTGAAGTCGTGTCTGCCGGGGCACGATCAACCGACCTGGTCCTGAAGCCAAGACTCGGTCTCTTCGTCGAACTGGCCCACTTCGGACAGGAAAAGCATCATATACTCGTTGTCGTAGAGCACCGCCACCTTGTAGAGCCGGACGTCGCCGATGTCCACGACCTCCACGAACTCGGGCCAAGACGCCAGGAGACCTCCGGTGCCCAATCCCACGCCGGGGAGGCCGCGAGGGTTATCCTCCTTCCCAATTACCACGATGTACCCATGGGACTCCAGATTGAACTCCCCCTCGTCCCCGGTACTCAGTGCCCCCTGGAGCTGCCCGAAGAGCTCCTCCAGGTACTCCAGGTACCTGGGATTTAGCGCCCCATCACGACGTAGCCGCCCTACATCTTGGGCAGTCCTCACTGTGAGCACAAGCGATTCCTCCCCTGTCCGTTCGGCAGCACCAGACGCATTCTGGTCCAGGGGAATAATATATGTCTGAAAAGTCGCTGGCTACGGGAATCCAGGGTCACACAAAAAAGAGGGCGAGCGCGCACCCGAGCGAATTGAAACGTAGCTCCCCCCGGCTAACGAGAGTCCACGGGCTGCAATATTCGGGCTGGTTTCTTTAACCGGTAAACCTGAGAGATCGAAGGAGCGTAAACGGAAGGCGGCCCCCCATGGGAGGCCGCCTCGGTCCGGTAGGTACTTACACCTCGTTACGGGTAATTCGCATCAGACAGATGGGACCGGGCTCGAACGGTGGTTCAACCACCCTCCACTGCTTGAAGCCGACCCTTTCGTAGGCGCGCAGTGCCTTGTCGTTGCGCACTTCCGGCGTGATGATGCAGCTGGCAGTCGCCTCACGTGCGAAGACGATCTCCTTCAAGAACTGGCGAAGCATCACAGGACCAATCCCACGGCCGCGGTACTCCCCCTCGCCGATAAAGACGTCGAGGCTGGCGGAGTCCTCATCGATACCCAAGAACGGTTGATATTCGGGGAAGTTGCTCCAGAGGTAGGTGTTGATGTACCCGATGGGCACCTCATCACAGAGAATCAGGTAGGGAGAGTCAGCCCCCTCGCCACGGATGCGGGGCAGGTACTTGGCGGCCACTTCCTCCAAGCTGATGCTGTTGCCGCTGTTCCAGATATCGATCAACAGGGGCGTATTAAGCCACCGGTTCATGAGGGGCAAGTCCTGCTCGGTCAGGGAATCAAAGCGTATGATCATGGTTCGCACTCCAGTCGGTTATGTGGGGTCGAAGCAGACGTACTCCCGGCGGGGCTGGAACCCCATGCGTTCGGCAATGCGGCGGGAGCCATGGTTGTCAATCTCGGTGATCCAGATTGGGCGTCGCCCCCGGCGGACACCCTCCTGGACGGTGGCGTAGCTGACGGCATATCCGAACCCCTGGCCCTCGTACCCGGCAAGCGTGCGCAGGGAGTGGTCCGCACGTGCTTGCGATACACTGTGCGCCATGCATGCGGAGACCACCTTGTTCGGCACCTCCTCGATGACAAGGGCCCCATAGCCGTTTTGAAAGAAGTCACTGTAGTCCCGAAAATCACCAATGCGCCCTTGCGACCGGTAGCTGGGCCGATATTCGCAGAGCATCGGCCAATGATCCGGGCGGACCATTTCCAGGCGGAACCCGTCAGGAAGGACGCTCGGGCCGTCACCATTTCCGGCGAGGTGGTACTCGATGGAGGGCAACTTGGCAAAGGTGCCCCACGCATCCGCCAGCAGCGGCTCCAGCCCCGGTGCGTCAGCCACGAGCAATCTGGCACCCGCCAGTAACTCCTTGACGCCAAGACAACCGAGGTTGCCCCACACGAATAAATCCTTGGGAAAGACCGCGACCACGGTGGTCGGTTGACTCAAGCGGTCTACCCAGATGGCACCCTCCCGGCGCTGGTAGAGCATGCTGACGCTGGGAAAGTGAACGTCTTCATCAATGACATGCTGAATGACGGGATACTGGTCGGGCATCAGTCTAATCATCGGTTGTGCCTCCCTTGCTAGTTGGTCCGTGCGGATCGGAGCGGGAGGCGGCCCGCGGACAAACACAGATAACCGTCGGGGAATCACCCCCACGGCGCACTTGGATGAATAGGTTGTGGAAGCCCGACGTCAGAGTTGGTCCAAACGATCTTGGCGCATGATAGATCAGCCTTTCCGTTAATTGCACATCGATAATATACACCATTTAGAATCCCAAGGCCAGACCGAATTGAGTCAAGTCAAATTACGTTACCTATCATTCGCACAGCTACGTGTCTCGGGCGACAAGCGGGTGAGGCGTGCCATTTCGGGTAGCCCTTCAGTAACGGTCAGTCAACGTAATGCCTCGGCATGCAGCACGAGTCCTGACGAAATGGGCCGGATTCATGCCAACCATCTCGCTCTTCATGAAGCCGAAGATGGCGATAGCCGAAGGCCAGAAGGTACGACAGAAAAAAGAGGCCCCGTGGCATGTGCCGTCTGTGTCACCGGCGGTGAGAAAATCCCCAATGTCGGCAAGAGGAAATTCCCCACCCCTTGAACTCTTAAAGCATCTCTAGACCGGCCAGTCGGAGGTGCTTCAACAGTGTTAAGGAGTGGGGAAATTTTGGACATCAGGGAGGTGTACGAGCAGGGCGTCTCGGTGACGGAGATCGCCCGACGGACGGGCCGAGACCGAAAGACCGTTCGCAAGTGGATTCGAAGCCAAGAGTTACCCAAGCCGAGAAAGCGGCCCCGGCCCAGCATCCTGGACCCGTTCAAGGAGTTCATCGTCGCGCAGATGCAGAAGGGCGTCACCAACGCCGAGCGCATGCTGGTCGACCTTCGCAAGCGAGGCTACAAGGGCAAGGTACGTATCGTACGGGGGTAGCCCTATCGGCCCCTGGTCACCTCGGTGGCCACTGTGCGGTTTGAGACGCTTCCCGGGCAGCAGGCTCAGGTGGACTGGGGTCACTTCGGGTATATCACGGTCAACGGGAGACGGGAGCCCCTCTACTGCTTCGTCATGGTGCTGGCCTACTCCCGAGCCCTGTACCTCGAGTTTACTACTTCGATTGACACGGGAACCTTCCTGCGCTGCCACATCAACGCCTTCCGTTTCTTCGGCGGCATCCCCGAGGAGATCCTCTACGACAATCTCAAGTCGGTGGTCAAGGAGCGGGACGGGGGCGGCCCGTATTCAACCCCCGCTTTGAGGACTTTGCCGAGTACTACGGATTCCGCCCACGGCCCTGCCGCCCCTACCAGGCCAGGACCAAGGGAAAGGTGGAGCGACCGGTGGGCTACATACGCTCCAACTTCTTTCAGGGGCGAGAGGCAGCCAGTTTGGAGGACCTGAACCACCAGGCTGCTCACTGGCGGGACACCGTGGCAAATGTGCGGGTGCATGCCACCACCCACGCCGTCCCCGTGGTGCGGCTGGCAGAGGAGGGGCTGCATCCGTTGGACGGAAAGCCAGACTTCGACACCAGCATGTACACCTCGCGGCGGGTTGCGAACGACTGCACCATCGCCTTTGCCGGCAACCGGTATTCGGTGCCGTGGCGCTTCGTCGGTCGGGATCTGCTGGTCAGACTCACGCCGGCCCGGCAACTGCAGGTCGTGTGGCAGGATGAGGTCGTGGCCAGGCACACCCTTCTCGACACCCGCGGCCAGGTCGTCCGGATTCCCGAGCACTACAAGGGTCTCGAACGGGGCCAGCCAGGACGGCCTCATCGCCCGCCCGGCTCCTACCGAGGTGGAGCAAAGGCCGCTCTCCTACTACGACGAGGTCGCGGGGGTGATCAGCCATGCTTGAACTGGAGCGAGTCCGCGACCATCTGAACACGCTGGGCTTGGATCAGGCAGCTGTCGCTCTGGAGCGCTGGCTCGACGTGGGTGCTCAGCACAACTACGCCCCTCTGACGGTTTTGGCCGGTGGACTTCGACTTCACCGCACAGCCGAGCATCGACGAACGGCAGATCCGGGATCTCGCCACCCTTCGCTTCGTGGCTGACGGTGACAACGTCGTCTTCCTCGGGCCGCCTGGCGTGGGGAAGACGCACCTAGCTGTCGCTCTGGCAGTCCAGGCGATCTCACAGGGGATCGGAGCCTACTTCATTACCGCACACGACCTTGTCAACGACCTGCGACGGGCTCACGGCGAGAACCGTCTGGAACGGCGCCTGCGCGTCTACATGTCGCCCCGGCTGTTGCTGATCGATGAGATGGGGTACATCCCGTTCGGAGACATGGAAGCCACCGTCTTCTTCCAGCTTGTCTCCAAGCGCTATGAAAAGGGCCTGTCGATCATCCTGACCTCCAACAAGACCTTCAGTGAATGGGGCTCGATCTTCGGCGACCAGATCATCGCCACCGCCATCCTGGACCGCCTGCTTCACCGATCCACTACCGTCAACATCCGCGGAGAAAGCTATCGTCTCCGGGAAAAGCGTAAGGCCGGGCTACTCGCCTCCACCAGCAGGGAGGTGATGCCGGCCAGGTAATCGGGGCAGGGGACTGGGGAATTTTTGACCGCCGAAAACGGGGAAAAGAAGAACGCCATTGACAGTCTGGGCCTCTTTGTCCTCGTGAAGGACAAAATTCGCCGTTAGCCCCGTTACGGTGAACCGTACCATAAGTAACGGCGAAATTGACTACGTACTTGCCAAGGAAAGGTTGGTACAGCGTGCAGCACGAGATGGGACTCTATCGCAAGC
>JAWLCP010000094.1:0-10557 GCA_041687115.1 Anaerolineae bacterium | reverse complement strand
GGCGAGAAACACATGCGGCCAACAACACGCCGATCAGCAGCGAGGCAGCTGCCAGTGTGCGCCGTTCTGTCATCTCAACCACCGGGTGAGTATATCACCGGCGTCCCTCCGATGCAACCACCACCTCTGCATGGACCGTCGGGCCGTCCCTAGCTTAGCGACCTGCGTTGGCGCAGAAAACCCTATCCCCGCCCAACGAGCTGGCGGAGCTTCGCCATCCACGACAGCTTGCGAATGCTGCGGGCGGCCTCGCGGGCTCTGTAGATACTGGATGGGTGAGGGCTGTAGATTCCAGCCTGATACTCCTCCACCAGGGAGCGCGCCGGGCCGGCAGCCGCAGGCAAGACCTGAGCCAGAGCCGCCGTCCGGTCGGCCGGCGTGTCTGCCGGCCGCGGCGAGACGCCCAGACGCACCAGCGCCCGATCCAGCTCTGCGTAGGCTCGTTCCAACGGGTTGAGCAGAGCGCGCTGCGCCCAACGGCGCAGGAGCCGTGGGGGCCTCCACCCGATGCGCCGCACCCCTCTCTCAAGGAGAACGGGAAATGGAAGCACCGCCGACCGACGCCGGGCGCGCCAGGCGAGCAGGAGAAGGACCACCACCACCAGGACGACCACGAACCCAAAGGACGACGTGATCTGCTCCAGCAGACCACGCGATTCCGTCGGCACCCCCTCACCCGTGCCGATCTCGTCAAGCCCCTCCAATTCCGCCAGGCGCTCGCGCCAGCGATCCTCCGTGTCACCACCGGGAGGAATGCGCGAACCGGCCTCGTCCTCCGCGTCGACCTCGCCCAGGGGTCGAACGATCGGGTCCTGAGACACCGTCGGCTCGAACTCCACCCATCCAAATCCCGGGAAGTAGACCTCCGGCCAGGCGTGAGCGTTCCGCTCGTAGACCAGGTACGTGTTCGTCCTCGATTGATGCTCCCCCGCGCCGAACCCCACGGCCAGGCGCGCCGGGATCCCCAGCACCCGCAGCATGATCACTTCGGAGGACGCGTAGTAGTTGCAGAACCCGACCTTCACGTCAAACAAGAACCAGTCCAGAGGTTCCTGACCATCCGAGGGCGCGCCTGTGATCGTCTCGCTGTAGCGGATGTTGTTCCGCAGATACCGGGTCACGGCGGACACTGCGTCGTACGGAGCCTCTCGTCCACCGGCGACCTCCTGCGCCAGCGCCCGCGTGCGGGGCGTGATCGTGTCTGGAACCTCCAGATACCGATCTGTCACCCAGTCCGGATAGTCGGTCCCTGCCTCCCGCAGCTGGGAGATCGTCACAGCCGTCACCGAGGACCGGGCCATGTAGGTCTCACCGGCACCCACAGGGGGGACGGCGTGGAGTGCAGCCAGCTCGACGGTGCCGTCGGGATTCTCGGCCAGGTCCACCTCCACAGGGCGGCTCGCCCACCGCGGTTGCGGGGCAGCGTACAGCGTCATCATCGGCTCCGCCGACGTGAACGCAGCCGTGATCGTACGGCGCGCCTCCAGCTCCGGGTATTGAAAATCGAACGTGCTTGGCTGGACGCTCTCGGTCCGGGTGAGAGCTGCTGTGCTCCACCGTCCGTCACCGTACTGATCGTAGACCCGAGCGCGCCAGTAGTAGCGCACAAAGGGTCCCGGTGGCGGTGCCTGGACCGAGGCCACCAGCGCATCGGATAGCTCGCGCCCGCGGCCCAGCGGAAACTCGTCGCTGTAGTAATCGGTGGCCGTGACCGTCGCCCCGCGGCGGTCCAGTGAGGCGAAGAGATCGTCCATCCGCTCTTCCCAGGGCTCTGTGGCGCGCTCCCAGATTCTTCTGGCCGCCGGAAGGACGTCTGCCGTGGTTGGGACCGCCCAGGCCAGCAGTACCACCACCACCGTGACCGCCGCGATCGCACTGCCAAGGTCAAGCCCGACCAGGGGCGGTATCCGCGTGTGATCCTCCTCCCACTCGCTGCGAAGCTTGACCAACGTCAGGCGAGCCAGGAGCATCAGCGCGAACAGCAAGTAGCCGGCCAGGTACCACGCACCCCGCGGTCGGTACAGATCCGACGTGTGAACCAGCAGGGTCGCTGCCCCTGTGGGGAGGATGATGCGCCACGGACGCCCCCGGCGCGTCAGGCTGTAGCCGGCGTGCACGCTCAGCGCCCACGATAGCGCCGCCATGCCAAACAGAAACAGCAGCGGATCCTGGACCGGCTCTCGGTGTGCGAATTGCCGCAGCGCGTGAAGGAGCCGCTGCACAAGCACGACCAGCCGGTCGCTCCACAGCGCGTCCTCTGCCAGCGGAGCCGCGACGGCCAACAGCTGCCACGGCACGAAGAAGAGACCATACAGCAGGGCAAACGTGCCTGCCACCGCAGGAGAGAAGAGACTCTGCCCCAGCGCCAACCCGGCCGCCACCCCGAGGATGACCAGCGTCTGAACCAGGCCCAGATGATCCACCCACTCCGTGGCGACCAGGCGCCCAGAGGCCGTCAGCAGAGCCGCCAGGAGCAGAAAGACGGCGGGTAGGTCCCACCAGTGTGACGATTGCATACCGGTCAGGTCCTCATCATACGCCCGGCGGCCTGGGTGGAGGTGAACGCCGGCCTGGGAGCTCCCGCTTCCTTCCCGAAGCTCAGGGCGCTCACCAGATCGTCCCCTCTGCGCACCACCCGTACCGGCACTCCCATAGCCGCAACGGCATCCGCCAGGTCCTTCGTCCCTCCCAGACCGCCAAACGAGGCCGCGTCCAGCAGTACGAGCACCGGGCGCAGACCCCGCTGCGCCAGCAGATCGGCCATCAGGGCCACCTTACTCTCTGCCGACGGGGTGATGATGATGAGCGTGCTGCCGCGCGGCACGTGCTGCGCGTGCGCCGTCGCCAGCGCAGAGATGGGGAGACCGCCTCGTGCCTGGACGGGCGCGAGCGCCTCTAGAATCTTCCCCAGCTGTCGTCCCCCCCGATCCGGCGGCATCACATCCGGGACTCCACGAGACGCATCCTGGCAGAAGGCCAGGCCCACCGCCCGGTCACGTCGGATGAAGTGGCGCGCCAGGGACGCCGCGATGCTGACCCCGTACTCCTCGGTGGAGGGGGGCAACTCGATCTCCTTCCAGGGCGACCAGGTGGCCTCCACCGCCTCACTCGGAGGCGAATAGGGCTGCTCGGCCTGGACGCTCGTCTCGGCATCGAGGTAGATCCAGATCTCAGCCATGGGATCCAACTCGAACTCCTTCACGATCAGCTCGTTCCGCCTTGCGGTGCTCAGCCAGTGTATCCGACTCAGCGGGTCACCGGGCACGTATTCGCGCACGCCGGACGCGTTCGGGGTCACCTGATGGGTGCGCAGTCGCAGCGCCTCCCCCCCGGGTAGCAGACCTGGCGGGCCGGGGAAGGAGCGTATGTTCACCATCATCGGGTAGACCAGCAGAGACCCTTCCGACGGAACTGTCTGGCTGACAGGAAACAATCCGAACAGGTCCCCGGAGACAATCTCCGTGGGCCCCAGGGAAAAGGTGCCGCGCTGCACCAGGCGGGTCCGGACGCGATACGAGCGCCGCTCACCAGCTCCAACCAGCGTGAGGACCCGGGAGCCTCGTGACCCCGGAAGATCGGATCCATCGCGGACGTGAAGCCAGAGCCGGGGTAGGTGCCCCTTGTTCTCGACTCGGAACCGTTCCTCAAAGATCTGGCCCACGTGGGCGCGGCGGCTGCGCGCCTGCCGTTCCACCGTCACGCCGTGCAGCGACAGCTTCGACCAGACCCAACTCAGCACCAACAGAAGGGCCCATAGATAGCTCAGCCGAGCGTAGATGGGCAGACCCGTCAGCACCAGCGCCAGCAGGCTGAGGCCCAGTAACACCAGTACCACGCGCAGCGAAGTCGTCACATCTGCCCCTGAGGGAATTATACCAACTAGTACTCTCTCTCGCGACCCAACAGCATCAGACCGAGGGTCAACGTACGCCCCGCCTCTAGAAGCTTGTCCCGCGAGATAGCGGCGAGCGTATCAGCCGGCGTACCCGATGTCGCCCTCCACTCCTCCCAGCTCAGACCGACCTTGGGGATCTCCTGCCCCTCTTCACCAAGCTCCTTCTCTTCGAACACGACGCTGACGTCGATCGGCTCACCGCTCCGACGCGAATCCACGCCCATCTGATCGGCTGCCCGCTCCAGGAGATCAGCGAGACGCAAGCTCCCGTCGGTAGAAATGACGATTCTCTCTCCGCCTGCGGAGCCCCCTCTATGCGGCCGGCCCCGCCGGGCAAGTGCCCTAGGACGTGACGGACCGGCACCTTCTCACGGGCGCTCGCCTCCATTTCCATCGAGACCACCACGTCGGTGGGAAGCTCGACGACCTCATCGACGCCCAGATTCCCGTCCGCCCGGCGCAGATCGGCCAGCGAGTGACCCGTGTCCGCCAAGAGCCGATTCGCCGTGCTCTCGCTGGTCCACAGCGTCGGTTTCGCCCAGTTGCCCCGTCGATCAGCGAGCACTGACTACCATCACGTAATGTGCCACAGCACGACCAGCCTCTGCGAGCAGCTCTGACTCCAGGTGACCCAACGTGTCGGCAGGCGTGCCCGATAGACTGTCCCCAGGTCGGGTCACCACAAGGCCTTGGTAGGACTTGGGGACCGTTGGCTCCCCCCAGGCCAGCCGACTGTAGCTGGAGACGAAGAAGAACTGCCACCCGTCCAGCTTCTGCGTCCGCACGCCGAAACGACGAGCACTCTGATCGAAAGCCCGGGCGAAACCGGAGCCCTCCTCCAACCGACCGAGACGCGGTCCGCCCGCCCCCAGTCCGTGGAGAACCACGGTCGTCCAAGTGTTGGATGGCCTCGTTGGAAGAACAGGGCTGTTGACGAAGCGACTGCCGCCCAGTTCGCCAAAAGCCGCGAACACCACTGTTCGCTTTGGCACCAGATCCAGGTCGCCAAACAGTCGGGCCGTCTCCAGCAAGGTCGCCACGCCGCTCGCATTCTCGTCCGCTCCGGGACAGAACGTCCCATCCTTGGGAGGCGGCCCGGTGTAGGTCGCGCCCAGAAGGACACGCTCTCCCTGGCTCTCGCGGTCCAGGCCCGGGATGTAGCCAACAACGTTGATCGCCGAGACTTCCTCGTAGGTGAGACCGTACGTCAGCCGGATCCGGAGGCCGGTGCGCAACTCAACGTCCTTCCCTGCTTCCACCTCAGCCTGCAGTTCCTCCAGATCCAGGTCCACCTGGGCCAGCAGCTCCCGAGCAGCGGATTCACCGACAAGGAGATTGGCGAACCTCGGCAGACGCTCTATGCTCCCATAGGCGTTCAGATCAAAAACGGGAGCTTGGTCGCCGGAAGCCAGATCAGTGTCGGGCACGATGCGAAGGATGGCCCCATAGGGCATAGTGCCGGTCCAAGGGAGATACACATCCGCGCCGGGATCAAGCAGCAGCAGCCCTGCTCCCTCCAATCCATGCACCGTACCGCGGTCGGCTTTGTTGGCAAGCACCAGCCCGGCCTCGGTACTTCCCACCGCCTCAAAGGCCTGTAGCGGGTCGAACGAGACGCCGTCGCTGAGCACCAGCTCCGATTCGCCGTCCGCGCCCAGTACCTCGAGCGTCGGCTCAGCGGTGACCTGCCCGCGGACGGCCGTGTAATGCTGGAAGTAGCTTCCCTCCCGTGTGATGGGCGTCAGCCCCGCCCGCTTGAATTGGGAGGCTATGTAGCCAGCGGCCTCAGCCGCCGCGGCGGATCCGGCGGGCCGTCCTTTCAACTCCGGCCGAGCAAGATAGGCGACGTCCTCCCAGGCCCGGGCAGCGTCGAACCGTCGGACCTGTTTGGCAAACTGAGCCTCAATGCCACTGCTCCGCAAGAGAGCGCGAGCACCCAGGAGGGCGAGCGCTACTACCAGAAGGAAGCGCAACACCGACCAACCACTGGGATGAAAACGTCCACGCTCGACAAACCGCTGCAATCCGTACCCAAACAGGTTGAAGCCCAGGATGCTCACAAAGAAAGCCGCCGCCGGAACCAGCGGATACCAGGGATACGAACGGAACCAGCGCCAGGACGTCCCGAGCATCGCCCCCCAGTCGGGGACATCGAAGTAGTGGCGTGTCTCGTATGTCCCCATCTCGAACCCGACGCGTCCGCCGCCGACGAATACGTTCACAAAACCCAGCTCCCCCAGCAGAAGCAGCACGCCTCCCATCTCTAGCGCTGCCAGCGCCAAGAAGGTCGCCAAGAGGTTGGGCAAGACGTGACGACTGAGAACCCCGATCGGGCTGAGTCCCAAGGAGCGCGCGGCCATGATGTAGAGTTTCTTGCGGATGGTGAGGACGTGGCCCCGCACGATTTGAGCGATTTCACCCCAACCCACCAAGGACAGAGCCACAACGAAGGCGATCTGACCCCGGTGGATACCAACAGCAAACACAAGAAGCATGGCCAGGATGAGGCCGGGGATGGCAGCCAAGAAGTCGGTGATGGCACTGATGGCTCGGTCGAAGAGGCTTCCTGGCCACCAACCGGCGCAGGTGCCCAGGACCAGCCCCAGCAGCATCCGCGCGATGGTGGCGGCGAAAGCCATGACCAAAGTCGTCCGTGCTCCATAAAGAAGAAGGGACAACTGATCGCGGCCCAGATTGTCGGTCCCCAGCCGATAGTGGTCGCTAGGAGGGAACGGGGCCTTGTGCAATTCCCCGTCAATCCACTGCAGACGCTTCACCAAGTAGGGATTGTGGGGAGCCAGCTCCGGGCCCAGAACGGCCACCAAGACTAAGAAGGCGACGAGCACGGCACCCACAATGAAGTAGCTACCGCGCACTGCGCGACCCAGCCGTTTCCAGAAGGTCAGAGCCCTCATACCGCACTAGCCTCCGAGTCCCGCAGTCGGGGATCTATCAGTGGGTAGAGAATCTCCAATAGCAGGTTGACCAGAAAGAAAAGGAGAACAAGAGGCAGCGTCATGCCTACCAGAGTGACGGTGTCTTGGATCTGTACGGCAGTCAGAAGGATCCGGCCAATCCCCGGCCAATTGAAGATGTACTCGACGATAGGCAGAATCGCCAGACTGAAACGCAGAGAAACAACTATGGTCGTGAGCAAAGGTACTCCTGCGCTACGCAGGACATGCTGCAGTAGAATTACGCGCGGCCCCAATCCCTTAGCTGTCGCAGTTCGGATGTAGTCCGCCTCCAGAACCTCCACCAGGGCATTGCAGCTGAGACGCGTGACGGCAGCGGCAGGACGGGCCGCCAGAACCAAGGCGGGCAGAATCAGGTGAGCGTCCCAGCCAAAGCCGGCGATGGGGAAGAAGTGTGTACCGGTGTTCTTGTATAGCCACACACCGAGCCAGATCAAGAGCATAGCGGCGAAGAAACTGGGCGTGGAGATCCCCAGCACCGAGGCGAAGAGGAGACCCCCAGAGAAGCGACTCCCCCGCAGGACAGCGGCCCCAGCCCCCAAGGCGAGGCCCATCACTGCCGCCAAGGTCAAAGCTGTTGCCAGAAGACCGAGGGAGAGAGGGAGAGCACGGCGTAATTCCTCCACGACAGGTGCGCCTGCCACAGAAGGGTGACCAGAGGCAATGACGCCCAGATCACCGCGAGCCAGGCCTCTCAGGTAGTCGACAGTGAAGCTGCCGGCGCCACGGAATGCCTCAGAGAGCCCGCCCAAATCCGCCATTCGCCCCAGACCCACGAGCAGAGCGACGAAGAAGACCAAGGCGACCGCGACCAAGATGACAGACAACACCCGCCAAGCGACATCGAGAAGTAGTTCCGCCGCTCTGCCTGGCAGACCGCCTTCAACGTACGAAGTGGCGCAGCCCTCACGAGCCGCCCTTGGTTCCTCCAGAGAGACCCGCCGGGGAACTCGCGCGGCCTCAAGCCTGTCGAGTGGTGGTTCTTCTCGGCGCTCGGCGACGTGATCGTGGATCCACGCCGCTGTCCGTTCCAGATGCGGATGTTCAGGATCCAGTCGCCGTGCCCGATCCACAAGTTGATAGGCCTCGCGCCTGCTCCGAGCCATGGCGGCCAACCGTAGGTAGACGCCACCATTATACGGGTCATACTTCAGCGATTCCAGGAGGATTGCCCGCGCCTCTTCGAGCTTTCCCGCGCGAACGGCGGAGAAGGCATCTGCGCGCAATCTGCCAGCCTCCCGCGCGCCATCAGACGGCCTCGTCATATCAATTCACCTTCCGACCGTATCTCCGTCTTGCCGCTCTCCAGGACTTCGTGCAAGCGTCGATCGAGACCCTGAAGGACCTTGGGCTGGACCCAACCCTTTCCGGGAATCTGTACGCTTCTCTGCAGATTTCAACTCATGAACAGGTCTCTAATGCTCCGGAGTCTGACCCCGCCAATACCACAATCCGACGGGATAGCTTCATTCCTTGGTCACAGCCGCAACAGTCCACTCACTGACAAACTCTTGGTCGGACATGGCGCCCTCGCTCCAGGCCTCCAGGCTCGAATGCTCGATGATAGTCACTCTGAGCCCCACATCGCCATCGCCGCCAGGTATCACGGACAAGCGTAAGCCACCGGTCATAACCGGTTCAATCCTCGCCACAGTCCGGGCCACGGCGAGGGTGATGAGCACCGACTCGGCTCGGAACACATGGCTGTCAATGGGGTAGGAGCTTGCGTAGCGAATGGACGCCGTCCGGGGCTTCTCTGCCACTACAATCTTCATGCCATCGGGGCCGACTCCACGAGCAGCTAGCTCCTTCTCAATCAGTGCCACAGCCTGCGCATCGGTGAGACGGCTGAGCGCCGACACAGGTGTTGGAGAGAAGCTCGGGACCGCGGTACCGGTAGCCATCGGCGTACAGGTCAAGGTCGGGGTGAAAGGCGGAGTGGCAATCGCAGCCTGTGTACTCGTAGCAGTTCCCGGTGGGGCCTGGTGGGCTGTGCAGGAGCACGCGACCAGACATAGAACAACGGCAAACTCAGTCAGAGTCGCATCCACTCTCACCCTGAGCCGTTCTGAACACGCAATCATTGAACCAGTCCACACTCGTTACCAACCCATGGGGACGGCCACGTAGATGACCAAGGTAAGGAAGGAGTCGATAGCTGCGTAGAGGAAGTACATAGCAAACACGGATCGACCGCGAGAGCGCTGAAGGCAGAGCCAGACCAAGCCAGCAGACACGGCAGCCAAGAGCACTGGACAAAGCCATCGTCCTATCAGAAGATTGAGGGAAGGCGCAGCCAGGAACGTGAACGGAAAGCGGGACAGCAGATCACCGAAGAACAAGACCTTGACCCCCAGCTGCAGGAGCATGGCCACCGCGAGACCCAGGACACCGTGCCGATCACTGACCTCGACCGCGTTGGTCCCGAGTGACAAGACCGCCAGCCATACCACGGGCACAAGCACCCAGATCAGGGCCAACGGCGCAAAGAAGAGAGACGTGATCACAGACATGACCACGCTGAGGACTGAGTCTACGACGTCGTACACGGTGACGCGGTTGAGCGTCGCCCTCACTTGGGGTGAGGTGCTGGCGTAGACAACATTGTAGCGTTCGAAACCAGCTGTGTCAATCCAGACCACGTGCAGTTGATCCCTTGCGTCACGGGCCGAACTGGGCCGGAGCGACGCACCCCGACTCAGGTTGACGATCTCTTGCCGCCCGATTTGATCCGGCAATGGTTCCACGGCCGCGATCTGAAGCATATCCATGCTTTGGGGGCTGGAGACCTGGGTGAAGCAAGCCAAGACCTGACGCGTCGGCTGCCCATCCAGGAACTGCGGATGACCAGTCACAGCCGGTTCGCCAGCTTGCACACGAACTGCCTTATCGACAACCTGTGGGGGCGTATACCTAAACAGACGCGTGGCCCCTCGATCGGGTAGTTCCGGAACAGGAAACGCGACGTAGAAAGTGAAGTCACGTCTCTCCCTTTCCCGCATCTGTAGCACCCATGCCAGATAGACCGAACCGTCGTCCAGCCCCAGGCGTGGCCCGTCGAACTGGGTGCCAGCCGTTGGTCCGCCGAGCGTAGCCATCTGGATGGACGGTCGACCCGCGACTACATCCTCACCCAATGTCCGGCTCTCAGGATCGTACACGGCGTACCGGAACTGGGGCGTCGTCCCCGCATTTACTTTCCAAGCCAGGTGAACGTAGCCCATGCGGTCCATCTGAGCCGCAGGAAACAGTCCATCTGGGATCAGCATCTCCGGAGGGCGGACTACCTTTCCCGACCAATCTAACGCAGTGTGGTAGCAGCCAGGCCGGCTGGGGACGCTGTCGGACCAGAAGATCTCTACCGTGCGCGCCACCGAATCGAGCACCATCGAACTATGGGTCGCCCGCTGTTCCGGAGGTGTCAGAGCCAGTGCCTCCTGGACCACCTCGCCATCCGCGGACAGACGGGCGTAGAACACCTGCGTATTCTGCTCCCATTTGTCTAGCCAGACCAGATGCAGCCGTCCTTCACCGTCCATGGCGAGCTGCGGCTTCTGTGCTAGGTCACTACGCAACGGCAACGTCCTCTGCACAACGGTCTCGGCGCTCTCATCCAAGCGCGCGAATCTCAGAGCGTGATCAGAACCGACCCAGACCAGGAAGATACTTCCTTCATCGCCCACCTCT
>JAWLCP010000093.1:0-10644 GCA_041687115.1 Anaerolineae bacterium | reverse complement strand
AACCGGGTCGTACTCGTGATCCTGTTGCTCGTGGCGATGGTTCTTTGCTCGTTTGTGTTCGTGGTGCCTGTGCCGGCCCTGCGTTTTCTGGCCCAGGGGGCCCGTGGAGTGGCGGACTTCGTCGATGTTGTCAGGCCCGTCGTCCGTCTGCCCATCGGCATCCTTCTGGCGTTGATCGTGAATCTCGTCGGGATTCTCCTCATTGTTCTTGAGGTGCGACGGCCTGCTCCCCGGACGATCAGCGTGGAGCAGGCAGCCGGTGGTGAGGTGACGCTCAGCATCGCGTCCATCGCTGACCAACTGAAGGCCGAGGTGAATCAACTCCCCGAGGTGCTGCAGGTAAAGCCGAAGGTGTCCGCCAAGCGAAAAGGTGTCGTGGTTGAGCTCGACGCCAAGATAGCGGCCGACACAGGGGTGCCGGGCAAGGCCGAGAGGATCGTGGAGACGGTTCGACGGGTGGTCGAGGAGAAGATGGGCCTCAAGCTAGCTCGTCCGCCGAAAGTCAACATCGAAGCAGTGCGGCAGGCGCCGGGCGCACCTGTGGCAGAGACCTCGTTCGCCCCATCGGAAGAAGCGGAGCCAGGTGGGACGGACGATACAGAAAGCGCCTCGTTCTAGCGACCCTGTGAAGAAGGGGCATGATCATCTGAGTCTGATGGCGCGAGTGGAGAGCGTGCTCTTCGTGGCCGAGGAGCCGGTCTCTGCTCATCGTCTGGCGGAAGCGTTGGACGCCACCGCGACCCAGATCGACCAAGCTCTGGAGGCCATGGCGACGAACTACGACGGACGCGGCTTGCGGTTGCAGCGGGTCGACGGCCGGGTACAACTCACCACGGCACCAGAGGCTGCCTCGTACATCGAGCGTTTTCTCGGCTTGGAGGTGCGTGTTCACCTCTCACAGGCTGCCCTCGAAGCACTGGCAATCGTCGCCTATCGCCAACCCATCACACGTCCGGAGATCGAGGAAATCCGCGGCGTCAGCTCCGATAGTGTGCTGCGTACGCTGCTAAGCGCGGGTCTGATCGATCGGGTGGGTCGCGCGGAGGCGGTCGGCCGCCCTTTCCTCTACGGGACGACTGCCGACTTTCTCCAGCACTTTGGGCTTCAGAGCCTGGACGAACTGCCCCCGCTGGCGGAGTTCAGCGAGGATGCCGATATGGTACGAAATTCCCCTTGATTCTCCTCTCCTCTCTTGATAGACTCTTACCATTGCTCAGTCTGACATAGCGCGCGTCGGTTGGCGCAAGACGGCGAATTCTCCGCCGGTGGGAGCTACTCCAGAAGCTGCGGCTCCAAGGGGGCAGTAGTGCATCTCAACGTCTTGATTCTTGACGACAGCTCGGCGATGCTAAACACGCTCGACAGCATTCTCACAAGCCACGGATACCGGGTGGAATCCTACAGTGACTGTGAGGCCTGCTGGCAGCGTCTGGTAGCTGCCGTCAATGGGAGAATGTCCGTTCCCGACCTGTTGTTGCTCGACTTGAACATGCCCGGTCTGGACGGATTGATGTTTCTCGGTCGCATACGTGCTCAGGAGTGCCTTGCGCGGATGGCTGTCCTCGTCCTCCTCGCGAAGGCGGATGCCGGAACGTGCACGTGCGCTCTGGGCGCTGGGGCGAACGACTATCTGACCAAGCCAGTTGATCTTTCCGAGCTTCTCGAGCGAGTGGCGATCCTCTCTGCAAGGCAGAAGGGGAGAGCCTCCGCCGTCCGAATCAAGCAGATGCAGTAGCCGTTCACGCCTGCAGCCTCAACAGGCGTGAGGCGCCGCGGCTAGGAGTCTTGCTCCTCCTCGATCAGGCTTCTTGCTTCCTCGGCGTTCTTATTCGACACCAACACACGCACCTCTCCCAGGCCGTCCACTGTGATCCCGATGACTGGCCCAACGCTTTCGTAATCTAGCAGCACCGGAATCCCCGCTGCCTCCAGCTTTGCCTTGATCACCTGCGCCCTGATCAGGCCGGTGGCGGTGTAGATGGTGGTCAGATCTGAGAAACGGGATGGTTTTCGTCTCATCGGCGACCTCCTTTCCCTGGCGGAAGTGTCCTTCAAATAAGTGTATTTGTCAAATAGCTTGGAGATGGTATAATCCGCCGTTGATGTTTCGATGAACCAGATGGAGGAAACTGCAAGTTGATTCGAAGGAAGACTCAGAGTTCGGACTATTGGGCTGACTACACAATCACTTCTGAGGATCTTCAGTATCTGAGCACATTGCTGGTTGAGGACGAGCTGCCTCGCTCCACACAGGAGTTGAGTCATGCGTTGGTGCTGCACCACGCTCGTCAGGAGGAGGCGCTCATAGCGCGTGCTCTCTCTAAGGGAACGCCCTACCGTCCAAAGGACAGCTACGAGGTTGGGGAGCGGGTGGTCTTCCCGGTGCTTGATTATCGCTCAGGTGAAGTTGTCAGCGTGCGACCTGGACATAACCCTGAATACGATCCATTCAAGGTGATCAAGGTCAGGTTTGATGAAGGAGATGAGCGTGAGTTCGCGGCCGAGTTTGAGAATGGACATCCTCTCAATCAGATGGAGTCGGGCGCTGCGGATACCGAGGAGCTGCTGTCGCCCGACGAGCTGGCCTCACGCTTCGCACCTCTAATTGCAGACAAGCTTGAGAGGCGGCTGGAGTCGGAGCCGGACTTCATCCGCTTGGCAGATCAATGGTTCCGCCGAGACTTGTTGGTTGAGGTCCATGCCGGTCACTTGAACCTGGCCGAGGCTGTGCTCGATGTGGCTAATGGAGGCCCTCTGCCGACGGAGGCGCTGCTTGGCGATGTGGAACTGCCCGAGGAGATCTCACCTCAGTTGCGCATTTTCTCCCTGAACTACGCACTCCAGCAGGATGAGCGGTTTGATGAGGTCGGGCCTGCTGGGGAGGTGCTCTGGTACCTGAATCGACTGGAACCAGAAGCGATCAAGGAGACCCCGATCTACCTCCGGTATGAGCCGCTGGAGTACGAACCGCCGTTGCTGACCAGTGAGATGCGGTCTCTGGAGCAGCAGCTGGACGATGAATGGTCCGATTTAGAGCCCCCCGATCGGGTGTCGGAACCGGTAGAGCTTGGCCTCATCTATCCTCACTGGAGATCTGGTACGATTCCGCTTTCGAGTCGATTGTCACAGATCTTCCCGTCTGCACGTACCGAGTGCATCCGCTTCACCTTCGTCGACGGCCATACCGGTGGGGATATGCCGGGCTGGGTGGTTCAGGGGGGACGCTATGTCTACGGGCTGAAAGAGTGGTACCGGGACAACAACATCCCTGTGGGGGCGTACCTGGAGATTGCCCGCGGTGCCAGACCGGGGGAGGTCATCATTCAGCCCCGCAATCGCCGGGCCCGGAGGGAGTGGATCCGGGTGGCGATGGTCAGAGAGGACAGCCTATCCTTTGAGATGCACAAGGAAGAGATTCCGTGCGACTACGACGAGCTCATGGTGCTGGCGACGGCTGATCTGGACGAGTTGGAGAAACTGTGGAAGCGCGTTCAGAAGAAGCGTCTCTCGCTGGCCCAGGCCGTTGAGGATGTGTTTCCCGAGTTGGTGAAGCTCAGCCCGCAGGGTAACGTGCACGCCGCGACGCTGTACAGCGCGCTAAACGTGGTGATGCGCACACCGCCAGGCCCTATGCTTGAGGTTTTGGTTACCAGCGACAGATACGCCCCGGTCGGGGACAATTACTGGGTTCTGAACACTGGTACGAGTGGAGCATAGGTTCAAGTTATGGCTGAGATGACGATTCCTGCATCGTTGCGAGAGCTGGTCAAACCGACGCTGGACACCCCGTTTCACATTGACTATGATTGGTGGGAGCGGCAGGGCCTGGATATCAGCGTGGAGTTGCGATCTCACCTCTGTAGGGAGCACAGGGAGGCTTTCAGTCGCGAGTTTGACGCCGACGAGAAGATTGACTGGATTGATGAGAGAACAGGTGAGGTGCGACGTGTGGACGGCCTCCAGCACGTCCTGCACATCCACTGCAGTCAGCAGGAGGACTACATTAACGACGGTCTTCCGTTGATTGATGCGGTTTTCCGAGCCTTGCTGGCGGAGGGAAACAGGCCCATGACGCCGAGGGAGCTGGGCAACATCACCGGACGCTATCCAGAAAGGATCCTCCGTACGTTGGCTGGACGCCGAGTCTACAAGGGCATTCGGCCCGTTCGATAAAGGATTCGCGAGGTTGAGGGTGGGGCGCCACGATCTAGTCGTGGCGTTTTTCTTGTCAGGGGTTCGAGCACGGGGGCAGCACACCTCCTTCCGACTCCAGCTCCGATTGGTTGACACAGGAATGTCGTTAGGTTAGAATAATCGTGACAAGCCCCAGTAGCTCAATTGGATAGAGCATCGGACTTCTAATCCGGAGGCTGCAGGTTCGAGTCCTGCCTGGGGTACTGCCATATGAGGCGTGGATACCCGCTTATTGACTAGACTCGCTGCCGAGGGCACTTTGATGTGTGCCCTCTTTTGTCTTTGTATGATATGTCAGGTGCAGATGAACCGGAGGGAGCGATGAAGGTCGTCACCGTGGACCAGATGCAGCAGATTGAGGCCGAGGCGAACGCCGCCGGGCATTCCTATTCGGCGATGATGGAGCGGGCCGGCAGGTCTGTTGCCGAGGCCGTTGAAGCGAGGCAGGCGGTAAGGGACAGGCACGTCCTGGTCCTGGTCGGGCCTGGGAATAACGGCGGCGATGGCCTTGTGGCGGCCCGCTATCTTGGCGAAGCGGGGGCCCATGTGACGTGCTATCTGTACAGGGAGCGGTCTCCGGCTGAGGACGAGAACTTCCGTCTGGTGCTCGAGGGGGATGGTCGCGCGGTCCTCGCCGAGGAGGATCGGGAGTGGGAGAGACTGGGGGATCTGGTGCGCAAGGTCGACGTCTTGATAGACGCCTTCTTGGGCACGGGAACACGGCTGCCGTTGCGAGGTGAGTTGGCCGATATGCTGGGCGTCGTGGGCGCGATTGTGGCCGACCGCAGACAACCCTCTGAGGGTGGCCTGAAGCCCCTCATTCCCCCCCTGACCTCGAGTGCTCCTGATGAGTTGTTCGTTGTTGGTGTAGACGGGCCGACCGGTCTTGAGTATGACACAGGGGGTCTTGATGATCTGGCAATCCCAGCTGATCTCACGGTCACGTTCGCGTATCCCAAGGTTGGGCACTTCCGTCTTCCCGGTGCCGGAGCACTGGGCGAGCTGATCGTGGCCGATATTGGCGTCGACCCAGCTTTGGCGAACGATGTGACCCTTGAGGTGGTCACCCCGGCCTTGGTCCGCGAGTGGCTCCCTGCCCGTCCTCCCGACGCGCACAAGGGCACTTTTGGCAGGGCCATGATCGTCGCCGGTTCGGTCAACTACACCGGTGCAGCCTACTTGGCCGCTGCCTCTGCCACCCGAGCGGGGGCTGGACTGGTCACTCTGGCCTTGCCCAGTGCGATCCATAGTGCAGTTGCAGCCAGCCTGGCGGAGGCGACCTACGTTCTACTCCCTCACGCCATGGGGGTGCTCAGTCCGGACGCGGTCAGGGTTCTGCAGCGCGAGCTGGAGGGGTATGATGCCATGCTGGTAGGTCCTGGCCTCGGTCGCGAGGCGGAGACGTCAGCCTTCATTGAGAAGCTGCTCGGCGGGGGAGAGAGGACAGCGGGTGTGGGATTCCTTAGCGCCGGAGGCGGAGCGCGGGCGCAGCGCGAGCTTCCTCGATTGGTGGTGGATGCCGATGGACTGAACATCCTGTCCGAGATGGACCGGGGCATTGAGCGACTCCCCCCGGAGTCCATCCTCACGCCCCATCCAGGCGAGATGGCGCGTTTGATGGGTAGCTCCGTCGCCGACGTCCAGGAGGATCGTGTGGGAGTAGCCCGCTCGCGAGCCGCTGAATGGGGACAGATTATCCTGCTGAAGGGAGCCCACACGGTGGTCGCCGGGCCGGATGGTCAGACCGTTTTGGAGCCCTTCGCTAATCCGGGCTTGGCGACGGCCGGGACTGGCGATGTGCTGGCCGGTACGATCGTGGCCCTCCGCGCGCAGGGGCTGGAGGCGTTTGAGGCAGCTGCGGCGGGCGCGTACATACACGGGCTCGCGGGCGAACTGGCACGTCAGAGGATTGGGGTCGCGGGGATGGTCGCGGGGGACGTACTGGCTTACTTGCCCGAGGCGCTCCGGCGGGTGGCTGTCACCTGATTGACCCCCTCTCTTGGGGCAGCGAGGTTCCCCCGAGCTGGGAAGGGGATGGTGGCTCGCATGAGCGGGGGAGCGAAGAACCCCGCAACTGATTGCGGGGTTCTTGAAGCTTGAGAGGCTTCAATCCAAAGCCCTCACGTGTTACCGATTGCCGCAGTACAGCCCCTCGGTGAACCAGGCGACAGATTCTCCCAAGGCCCCGGTGCCACCGGATGCACTCCGCCGGTCAGCGGGACGTGGATGTCTCTTCTTGGTAGTCTTCGCCTAGGCGGTCTCTGCTTCTTCTTCGACTGTCGTTTCCTCTTCTACTTCCTTGGCAACTCGCTTCGTCTCTTCAACCGCCTTCGTCATCTGCTGTTGCGCCTCTTCTAGGACCTTCTGACTGCGGCGCTGGGTCTCCTCTGCGCGGCGCCTGATGTCTGCAGCGACCGCTTCGGCCTTGGCCCGGGCTTCCGCCAGCGTGTCTTCAGCCTGCTCTCGGAGCTCGATGCTCTGCTCTCGGATCTGCTCTCGCGTCTCTTCTCCTGACTGAGGGGCCAGCAGCAGGGCAGCCGCAGCGCCCACCAACCCGCCCATCAAGAAACCAGAGAAGAACGCACCGAATTCACCACCGTTGTTGTTGCTCATCCTACACCTCCTGTTGCTTTGTGCTAACCGAAGACTTCTCAATCAAATGACGTCTCGTCGCTCCCTCTACGCAGGTGAGCGATCTCTTTCAAGATACGACGCGCGCCAGCCAGATTGCCTGACCACTTCATCACCGGCGAGACGAGGTTATGACTGACGAACTTGGTCGTCCCGCGCACTGTCGTCATGGTCTCATTCGCCGCCTCGAGCATCGGCTTGATCTCGTCCCTCAACAGCACAATCAGCGACTGCAACTGTAGCATCAAGACGATCAGCAGTATACCGATGATCAGGGTCTCGAAGGCCACGAAGATGATAGCTGCGTCCCGCAGGAGCCCCACGACGACCCCGCCAGGGCTCGGTCCGATCCCAGCTCTGGCTGCCTGATACGCGTTGATCGAAAGCAAGACCATCACGACAATCAACCCTATCAAGAGCAGAGCCGCGACGATCGCCCCCCCAATGAACCATCGGCGTGCTCGCCTTTCCGCCGGCGATTCCGCCTCTAGGCCCGGCTCCGATAGTGTAGGGAGCTCCGGTGGGACTGCTTCGTGAGTTCGATCTTCCATACATCACAAATTATAGCACAGAATCTTGGGTTTCACAAATAACCCCGCCACTCAGCACGACGTCGCCCTCGTACAGCACCAGGGACTGCCCCGGCGTGATGTCTCGTTGCGCTGCATCGAAGCGCACTCGGGCTTGTCTCCCCCCCAGGGGCTCCACGGTGACGGGGGCAGGTCGCGCCCGATAGCGAATCTGTGCCTCAGCACGGAAGGGATCTGGTGGTTCCTCTCCGCTGATGATATGCATCTCCTCAACCAGGCACTCATCCCGCCCAAGCTCATCCGCAGTTCCGACGATGAGCGTGTTCTCATCAGGCCTGATGGCAAGGACGTACAGTGGCTCTGGCGCTGAGATGCCCAGCCCCTTCCGCTGTCCGATCGTGTATCCGGCCAGTCCCTGGTGCCGGCCCAGCAGCCGTCCCTCCGTGTCCCGGATGGTACCAGGTTCCAGCGCGTGGGGAGCGTGCTCGGCCAGGAAGCTGCGGTAATCGCCGTCTGCCAGGAAACAGATGTCTTGGCTTTCGGCTTGCCCTTTCACGGGCAGGTTGTGCCGAGCCGCGATGCCGCGAACTGCCTCTTTCGTCAGGTCGCCCACCGGGAACATGGCGTGCGCCAGTTGCTCTTGAGTGAGGCGGTACAGGAAGTACGACTGATCCTTCGTCGAGTCCCGGCCGCGCAGAAGCTGATAGCGCCCGTCCACCCTCTGGATGCGGGCGTAATGTCCCGTGGCCAGGTGGGCGTCTCCGAGCGCCAGGGCATAGTCCAGGAGGAACCCAAAGCGGACGAAGCGGTTGCACGGAACGCAGGGATTGGGGGTGCGGCCGGCGGTGTACTCGGCGATGAAGTAGTCGACGACCTCGGTCCTGAAAGCATCGCGAGCGTCGATCAACCGATATTCGACGCCGAGCTGGTCGCTGACTGCGCGTGCTCGATGTATGGCTTCCGGCGAGGGAACAGCACCACCGTTCTGGTCTTCTCGTAGGAGGAGCGTTATGGTGTCTACTTCGTATCCGCGGTCCGCGAGGAGCAGAGCGGCCACTGCACTGTCCACCCCACCGCTGAGGGCCACCATCACGCGGCAATCGTCGCTCATGCTCCGCCCCGTAGCCGCCCGACAATGCCGGGGAGAACCTCCAGGACGCGAGTCACATCGCTCTCTTCATTCGATCTGCCCAGTGTGAGGCGCAAACTGCCGATGCCCCACTCCGGCGCAAAGCTCATGGCTTTCAGCACAAAGGAGGGTTCTACCTCTCCTTCCGCGCACGCGGCGCCCGAGCTAGCCGCGATGCCTTCCATGTCCAGAGCCTGAACGATCGACTCGCCTTCAACGCCGCGGAAGACGAAGCTGGCGTGATGGGATAGCCGGTATCTGGGATGACCCGTCAACTGACTGTCCGGCACGCGTGCCAGGACCCCCTCTATGAGTGCGTCGCGCAGGCTGCGCAGGCGGACGTGTTCCTCAACTCGTTCCTCTTCCGCCAGCTCCAGCGCGGTCGCCAACCCGACGGCGCCTGCGACGTTCACTGTGCCCGGGCGGCGCCCTCGCTCGTGGTCGCCGCCGGTGATTGCCGATGCCAGATCGGTGTCACGCCGCACGTAGAGCAGCCCCACCCCCTTTGGGCCGTAGAACTTATGCGCCGACAGAGCCATCAGATCCACGTTCATCTCGTCTAACTCCAACGGAAGCCGACCGGGGACTTGCACCGCGTCGGTGTGAAACAACACGTCCCGCTCGCGGCAAATGCGCCCAATCTGAACCATGCGCTGCACTGTGCCGACCTCATTGTTGGCCATGATGACGCTCACCAGCACCGTTTCCCGACGGACGGCGGCCGAGACATCGTCTGGATCCACGAGCCCGTGTCTGTCCACGGGGACCCGCGTTACCTCGAAGCCGAACACCTCGCGCAGTTGGTCGACCGTGCGACCGACGGCGTGGTGCTCGATGGGGGTCGTGACGATGTGGTCGCCGCGTCCCGCGCTGCGAGCCGCCCACGCTGCCCCACGAAGGGCCAGGTTGTCGGCCTCGGTGCCCGAGCTCGTAAACACAACCTCGGAGAGGCGGCACCCCAGCACATCGGCGACGCTCTGCCGGGCGCCCTCCAGGGCGTTGGCGGCCTCACGTCCGAAGGCGTGGGAGGACTCCGTGTTGCCAAACACATCAGTCCAGTAGGGGGCCATCGCCTTCACCACCCGTGGGTCCACGGGTGTGGTCGCCGAGTGATCCAGGTAGATACGGTTTTCGGACATGGTTGCCGTCATCCTCCAATTCTTTTTGCATTCTAGCACACGGTAGGCGCAGCGTCAAACCAACTCTCTCCTCCCGGCACCCGCGTCGTCGGTCTGCTCGGAGAACTCATCCCGGCGGGTGTCAATGTGGTGTCATTGTGCATTGACTTCTGTGGTCATTCTCATTATACTGTTGATGCATCGGATGTCGCACGACTTCCTTTGCGGGAGGAGCTGCATCGCGTTTGTTTCGATTGTGAGGAGGTTGGAAGCCATGCAGAATAACAGTGCGATGAGGATCATCCTGCTTGTCCTGTTTGCGGTCCTAACGGCGTTGGGTGGGTGCGGACCCAAGCCCACCGTTGAGCCGACATCGACTGCGACGGGCACGCCGACCCGAATTCCCACCGAGACGCCGCCGGCGGCAACCGAGAGCCCGACCGCCTCGGTGACCCCGCTTTCTCCTACCTCCACCCCCTCGCGGGAGGCGGAGCTCGTATTTGCCTCGTTCGACAAACCGTCGGTGGATGCTGAGCCCGTCATTCATCACGAGCTGATCGCCCCAGACCTGAGCAACGTCCGGAATCCCTTCCTCCTCTCTCAGGTTCAAAGGGATCGGCTCGCCCAGAATGGCTTTGTGGTCAGTCCTGGGAGCGAAAAGGAGTTCTTCACCCTCTACGAGCAGGCTCGTTACGACAACGTGCCCATCTTCGTCACCAGCGACTCGCTGTTCCACATCTATCACCTTCTGTTCGATAAGGTGCTGCGCACAGCCGAGGTAGAGCACTTCATCCCTCTGCTGCAAGACTTGAATGGCGGTATGCTGACTCGCACCGACGAGATCTATCAGGCCTTGAAGGGAACAGACTGGGAGGATGCTGCCCGCCGTACGGTGGCCTTCGTCGGCGTGGGCAGCAGTCTGCTCGACGAAGATGTCCAGGTTCCGACGTATGTGGCCGACATGGTCGAGGAGCAGCTTGCTCCAATCGCGGAGGCATCTCGGGTTGCCCCCTCACCTGTCTTCCCCACCCTGGAGCATGGC
>JAWLCP010000092.1:0-10672 GCA_041687115.1 Anaerolineae bacterium | reverse complement strand
CTCGCCTATACGAATCCTTCACGCTCAGGTCTGGCCTGCACGCTAGCTGTGATTATAGCGGAGTTCAACCATAATGCAAGGTCACGCACTTCCCTCCCTTCGGTCCGAACAGGGGCCTTGAGGGAGTTCTGGAGGTGGTCGACTGCCCCACTTGGGGGTGGACTATGACGGGGCCCGGCAAAGGCGTTTGACTTGGAGCCGCGATGATGGTAAACTTGGACCGTTCGCAACGTCTCTATTCTACTGCCCACGGGGCGCTCCCAAGGAGGCTTCTGATGCCGGAGGAGAAGAAACTGGTCGTCTGCATCGAGGACGAGCCCGAGATGATCGATTTAATCAAGTTGATTCTTCGGCGGGCTGATTTCGAGTTTGTGGGCGCCGTGGGTGGCCGTGAAGGTCTTGAAACCGTGCGCAGGCTCAAGCCGGATCTCGTCCTGCTGGACCTGATGATGCCGGACGTTGACGGATGGGAGGTCTACCGTCAGATGAAGATTGATGAGGAGTTGAGCGGGATACCGGTAATTGTCATCACCGCCAAGGCCCAGAGTATCGACCGAGTCCTGGGCCTCCATATCGCCAAGGTGGACGACTACATCACCAAGCCGTTCGGGCCCCACGAGCTCCTTGAGAGCGTCAATAGCATCCTGGGCGTCCCGGACTGAGTCGCCGGTTCCTCCTGATCGTAGACACAGCACGCATTGGCGGTGGACCAAGATTGACAATCCGTAGGTGAGCGTGACGGCCTTGTCTCGGGGTGCATGGGGCGATGGTGCGGGGTTAGTTTCCTGACCATCGCCACTCTTTTTCTGGGGATTCTGGGAGTCTGAGGAGTGTACCGATGGAACTCAAGATCGTCCAAATCGAGAAGCCGGAGACACTGAATCTTGTTCTGGGACAGTCTCATTTCATCAAGACGGTCGAGGACGTGCATGAAGCGTTGGTGACCGCGGTGCCCGGGATCAAGTTCGGCTTGGCCTTCTGTGAGTCATCAGGGCCAGCCCTTGTCCGTGCCAGCGGTACCGATGAGGAGTTGGTCGACCTGGCGAAGCAGAACGCGCTCGCACTGGGGGCTGGCCACTCCTTCATCATCCTTCTCGGCGAGGGGTTCTATCCCGTTAACGTGCTGAACGCGGTCAAGCGTGTGCCAGAGGTGTGTCGCATCTACTGCGCCACCGCCAACCCGGTTGAGGTGATCTTGGCCGAGACGCAGCAGGGGCGCGCCATCTTGGGCGTCGTCGATGGCGTCAAGGCGAAAGGGGTTGAGACGGAGAAGGACGTGGAGGAGCGCAAGAGCTTGCTTCGTGCCATCGGATACAAGCTGTGAGGAGTAGGGCATGAGTCCTGCTGGGCAAGGTAGCCGCTCGCTCCGCGGACTCTCGCGTACCGGGGAGGGCCCAGGCTGTGAAGGCTGAATCTGCCCTGCAGCTGCTGCTTCACGCCAATCAGCTGAAGCGCGTGCCGCGAACGGGCTGGATGATGCGTGGTGTGGTCAATGGGGAGAGCGTCTCGGATCACACATTCGGCGTCGCCTTTGTCTCCTTGGTTCTTGCGGAGCTGGTGGAGGAGTCCGTAGACATCGGCAAGTTGCTGAGCATCGCCTTGCTCCACGATCTGCCTGAAGCGATCCTCAGCGATATCCCTGCTCCAGCCTTGCGCCATCTGCCTCCCGGAGCCAAGGAAGCGGCAGAGGAGGAGGTCCTCAGGGTGTTGCTCGAGCAACTGCCCCGGCCGGAGAAGTGGCACGCTTGGTGGCGCGAGTTTGAGCAGCAGGCCAGCGTCGAGGCTAGGCTGGTGCGTGACGCCGATCGCATGGACAGGCTAATCCAGGCCTTCGTGTACGAGGAGACGACGGGCAATCTTTGGCTTCAGGAGTTCTGGTCGGAGACAAGTCCGGAGGCCTTTGAGTTCGAGGCTTCGCGCTCCCTCTTTGAGGCGCTGTGCAGAGCGAGTGGGCGGCCTGGAGGGCGGGGTGACGCAGGTTGAAGTGCGTGGTGACGGAGGGCTCAAGTTGCTCTTGGGCAGGGTCCGTCGTTGTGATAGCTTCCTCTGCCGCCTCCGTGGCCTCACCTTTCGCAGGCGCCTGGCGGAGGATGAGGGACTGCTCCTCGTAGGTCGTGGGGAGAGCCGCGTGGATACGGCCATCCATATGTTCTTCGTCTTCTTTCCCATTGCTGCGATATGGCTGGATGCAGGAGGGCGCGTCGTCGATGCTCGACTCGCTTCCCCGTTCCATCCTCTCTACGTACCCCGGGCGCCCGCGAAAGATGTCCTGGAAGGGCCCCCAGCTCTACTGGAGCGCGTACGAATCGGGGATCAGCTTCATTTCCGCGAGGTGCCACGTGGCTAGGAGACTGGTCTCGCTGGTCGCGCTGGTGCTGATTCTCGTCGTGCTGCCCGGTCCTGCCCAGGCCGGTCCTGAGCAGGGTCGGAGGGCTCAACCGGCTGGACCGTCCGAGGAGGCCTTCCACATCGTGCAGCGTGGGGAGACCCTGTTCTCGATTGCCCAGCAGTACGGCTCGACAGTTGATGCTCTTGCCCGTGCCAACGGTCTTCCCGATCCGTCCAGGATCTTTGTGGGGCAGCGACTGGAGATCCCATCGGGCGGCAATCTCGACATCGATCCTCTCTCCACCGTTCCCTACGTGGTTCAGCCTACTGACACGCTGGTCGATATCGCCAGACGTCACGTCACGTCCTGGCGGGCTTTGGCTCAGGTCAACGGATTGCTCTCGCCCGACGTTCTGTACCCTGGACAGGTCATTCGCGTTCCCCCGACTGATCCTGCCGGCGGCCTCCCAGGCCGACTCCACGTTGTGGAGACGGGGGAGATCCTGTTCCGTATCGCGTTGCGCCACGACGTTCCTCCGTGGAGGCTGACGGACGCAAATCAGATCCCGAGTCCGGCATCCCTGTACCCGGGTCAGCAGGTGCTTATCCCGGGTGAGGGGGAAAGTCGCTTACCGGCACCCTTCGTCTCAGTAGATGTGCGCCCGATGCCGGTATCTCAGGGCGGCACCCTGGTCGTGGGCGTGCGGACAGCGGAGCCGGCCGTGGTAAGCGGAAGGGCATTTGAGCGAGAGGTCCGCTTCGCCGAGGAAGACGGGGTCTACTACGGACTGGTCGGGGTGCACGTTCTAACCGAGCCAGGCCTGTACAGGCTCGCGCTCAAGGCCACCGATGGCAGCGGCCGAAGCGCGGAGATCACTGCCTACGTGGCTGTCGAGGCGGCTGGGTTCGGCTACGAGCGTATCCGGGCGGCCCCGAGTCTGCTCGATCCCGAGATTGTGGCTGCCGAGCGCGAGCGCGTCGACGCGCTGCGCCCCACATACACGGATACAAGAGAGTGGTCTGGAGCGCTTCAGCGTCCGTGTGCGGGCACGATCTCATCGTACTTCGGGACACGTCGTGCCTACAACGACGGCCCCTATACCAGTTACCACGGGGGTGTCGATCTTCGCGGTGTGACCGGGACGCCGGTGTATGCCCCGGCCCGCGGAACTGCCGTACTCGCTGAGTCGCTGACGGTTCGTGGCGACGCTCTGATGCTCGATCACGGCTGGGGTGTGTTGACGGGTTACTGGCACCTTTCCCAGATAGAGGTGAACGTAGGAGAGCACGTGGAGCAGGGCGATTTGATCGCCAGAATTGGCAGTACGGGCCTGTCGACCGGCTCTCATCTCCACTGGGAGATGTGGGTGGGCGGTGTTAACGTCAACCCGATGCAGTGGCTGGAACCTTTCTATCCATGGCCGGAGAGGATCGAGGGCTCACCGGAGCCCGCAGAGGAGTGAGCTGAGCGGAGTGTTCTCTCCGGCGTGGACTTACAGTCGAAGGTCTCTAGACGGAAGGAGGAGGCACGTGGAATTTTCGGACCTGATCGAAGAGCGATACAGCGTGCGGGCCTACAAGCCCGATCCGGTCGACGACGAGAAGCTGGAGAAGGTGCTCGAGGCGGCCCGTCTCGCGCCAACGGCAGCCAACCGCCAGCCATTCCAGCTCATTGTGATTCATACCCGAGGACGAGAGGAGGAACTCTCTGAGGTCTACGGCAAGAGGTGGTTCGTCGAGCCTCCCCTTGTGATCTGCGCCTGTGGCCTCCCCCAGCAGGGTTGGACTCGCAGGGATGGCAAGAGCTACGTCGACGTCGATGTTGCCATCGTGATGGACCACCTGATCTTGGCAGCTGCAAATGAGGGACTGGGCACCTGCTGGATCGGTGCCTTTGACCCTGACGCTGCCCGTCGGGTGCTTGATTTGCCGGAGGAGGTCGAGCCAATTGCGTTCACTCCTTTGGGAATCCCTGCCGACGAGCCAAAGCCGAAGAGGCGGAAGCCCCTCGGCGATCTGGTGCGGTACGAGCGCTGGTAGGACCGTGAGGGACCTTTTCTCGGCGGCTGCCTATGGGGGCTCGGGGTGGTCTCGTCGCGCGACGTCACTCCGTGAGGAGGTGGGGTCAGTCTGGGGTGCGTGCGGCCTGGCGAACGAATGGTCTCCGCTCCAGGCTGTTCTGCTCCATCGACCGGGTGCCGAGTTGCAGGTGGCGGACCCGGTTCAAGCGCAGATGCTCGCTTCCATCGACCTGGCTCTGGCGCAGCGGCAGCACGATGCCCTGGCTGAGGCGCTTCGAGATGCTGGCGTCAGCGTTCACTACGTCGAACCCTGCCGGATCCCGCCGCCGAATCTGATGTTCGTCGCCGACCTCTTGTTCATGACGCCGGAGGGGGCGATCCTCGGGCGGCCGGCGTCCACCGTCCGCGCTGGGGAGGAGAGATCCGTCGCCCGCTGTCTGGCTGAGCTGGGGATTCCCATTTTATGCACTGTGCGCGGCGAGGGGACCTTCGAAGGAGCTGATGCGGCGTGGGTCGATCCAGGGACGGCTCTTCTCGCGACGGGCCTGCGGACAAACGCTCCAGGGGCGGGGCAGGTCGTGAGCCTGCTCCGGGATATGGGCGTCGAGGTCATCCAGGTCGGCTTGCCCCATGGAACGATGCACTTGATGGGGCAGCTCCGCTTCGCCGACCAGGATCTGGCTGTGGCCTGGCCTGGCCGTGTGCCCTATGCGGCCGTTGAGGCTCTGCGGGTCCGCGGCTTTCGGGTCCTCTTTCTGCCCGATGAAGAGGAGGCCAAGCGCGGCATGGCGCTCAACTTCGTCACCCTCGGACCGCGCTCGGTGTTGATGCCAGACGGGAATCCGACCACCCAGTCGTTCTACGAGGCGGCCGGCATTACGTGTCAGACCGTGGAGGTGGACGAGCTCACCAAGGCTGCTGGCGGCATCGGTTGCCTGACCGGTGTCCTGGAGCGCGAGTCTGCCGAGTGAGCCTGTCCGGCCTTCCTGGAGTCAATGATGAGCACGCGGAAGACGGAAGCGCTTCTTTAATCTGTGGCTTGAACGGGAGAGGCACAATTGCGACCCATGACTATTGCCATCGACGGCCCGGCTGCGTCGGGCAAGAGCACCGTCGGCGAGCTGCTGGCGGACCGGCTCGACTATCTCTATTTTGATACTGGCGTTATGTACCGCGCGGTGACCTGGGCTGCGCTGAAGCGGGATATTGCCGTCGAGGACGACGAAGCGATGACGGGGTTGGCCGAGCAACTTGAGATCGAGATCACCGACGCCACCGAGGACGATGGGCGGCAGTACACGGTGTTGGTCGATGGGGTGGACGTGACCTGGGGCATCCGCACTCCGGCAGTCGATGCCTACGTCTCAACTGCGTCAGCCCACGCCGGCGTCCGCCAGGCCCTCGTCCCCAAGCAGAGGCGCGTTGCCCTCCAGGAACCGGTGGTCATGGTGGGACGGGACATCGGCACGGTGGTCCTGCCTGAAGCCGACCTCAAGATCTACCTCGATGCCACTGTGGAGGAACGGGCGCGGCGTCGCTGGCAGGAGATGCAGGATCGGGGGAAGGTGGATGCCGACTACTGCGAAGTGCTGGAATCGATGCGGCGTCGGGACAATATCGACAGCAGTCGCGATGTCTCGCCACTCCGTCCTGCGCAGGAGGCTGTGATCATCGATACCACAGCCCTTACCATTGCTGAGGTGTTGGAGCGGACGGAGCGGCTGGTTGAGGAGCAAGGGTGTCCATGACGGAGGGCCGACGCGGGCGGGGTTCATCCGCGCGCATCACCGCTGTTGCGCCTGGGAGCCTGGCGGATCGTGTCGGGCTCCGACCGGGCGATGAGCTGTTGTCCATCAACGGACACCCCCTGCGCGACATCATCGACGTGCGATACTACGGTTCGGAACCCTTTCTGCGCCTTGAGGTGCGTCGTGACGGCGATGTGCATCTCCTGGAGGTGCAGCGTCGGTACACGGAGCCGCTGGGTCTCGAGTTCCATCAGGCGCTCTTCAATGGCATACGGCGCTGCAACAACCACTGTGAGTTCTGTTTTGTGGCCCAGATGCCGCGAGGGCTGCGCCCCTCACTGTACGTCAGGGATGACGACTACCGTCACTCATTCCTGTTCGGGAGCTATGTCACGCTGTCGAACTTGACCGAGGGTGACTGGAGGCGAATCGACCAGCAGCGCCTCAGCCCGCTGTACGTCTCCGTGCACGCCACCGAGCTGGATCTGCGGCGTCGCTTCCTGGGAAATCCCCACGCCCCGGACGTGATGGTGCAACTGCGTCGCCTGGCCCAGATGGGGATCTTGGTCCACACCCAGATCGTGGTGTGGCCGGGGGTGAACGATGGCATCCGCCTCGATCGCGCCATCAGCGACCTCGCCGGGCTCTATCCAGCGGTCCGCTCCCTTAGTATCGTGCCCATAGGGCTGACCAGGTACCATCGTCTTGACTGTCGCCTCCACACAAATGCCGAGATGCGGGCGGTTCTGGAGCGCGTCTCGGCGTGGCAGGGACGGCTTCGCGAACGACTCGGCGTGACCTTCGCCTACTTGTCTGATGAGTGGTATCTGCGTCTGGGCGAGGACGTCCCGGCGGCTGAGCACTACGACGACCTGGATCTGACGGAGAACGGCGTGGGGCTGGTGCGCCGGTTCCTGACCGACCAGAAGCCAGGGCTCAGATCCCGGCTATCCAATCTCGAGTCTCCCACTGTCGTGACCGGAACCCTTTTCGCTCCCCTGCTGCGCTCTGCTGTCGCCGGTCTCCCCGCTGCTGTGGTCTCCGTCGTCAATCGTTTCTTCGGTGAATCCGTGACCGTCGCCGGGCTGCTGACTGCCAAGGACGTGATTGCGCAGCTGAAGGAGTGGGGACCGGACGGCGTCGTCTTGCTTCCTCCGGCGATGTTCGCGGGGCCGGAGGGACAGTCACTGGATGGAATGTGGCCAGCGGATGTGGAAAAGGTACTCGGTCGACCGGTGGTGGTTGGAGATATGCCGGATCGGGTGGGACACCCGGGCGGACGACTTCACGCTGCTCTGGAAGTGGAAGGAAGCTGATTGTGGGGGCAATGGACGCGACGTCGACTTGTGGAGTGAGCACACGAGAGCTGATGCAGATCGCCCTCGACCTCGTCGGGTTCAATGCCACGCCCGATGACAGTGCCATCTACGTCCCTGGTGAGGATATCCAGCGCCTGCTCTTTGGGCTCGATATCGGTGCCGGAGAGCTGGTGATGGCCCAGCAGCTCGGTTATGATGCCGTCATCGCTCACCATCCCGTTGGCCTGTCCCATCGCAGCTGGACTGTCTTCGAGCGCCATCGTGATCTGCTGGTGGAGGCAGGTGTGCCCGAAGAAGCGGCCCGTCAGGCCATCGAATCCAAGCGGGAGGCGCTGCGCGTGGGCGGTCAGAGCCGCAACTACGAGCAGGTCCCCATGGCGGCGCGGCGGCTCGGGATCCCGTTTCTGAACATCCATTGTCCCCTGGACGAGATGGGCCGCCGCGTGATGCAGCGGGCGATTGACGCCGCCCTGACCGCTGATCCCGACGCCACGCTGCGCGAACTCGCCAACGTCCTTGCCAGGCTGCCTGCGGCGCAGCGCGCCGAGACCGAGATCAGTGTCCTGTTGGGCGATTCATCCGCCCGGGCCGGCAACGTCGTGGTGGGTCACGGCGCGCTGACCAACGGCGGCTATCACGTCGCACACGCCTGTTTCGAACACGGCGTGGATACCGTAGTCTACATCCACATCTCACCCCAGGATCTCGAGCGGCTGCGAAGCGATGGGCAGGGACAGCTCGTCGTCACTGGTCACGTGGTGGGCGATGCCTTCGGCATAGAGCCCTACATCGACGCATTGCGGGAGCGAGGTCTGGAGGTCGACGTGCTCAGTCGGGTCTGCGCCGGTGAAGCTTGGAGAGGGGCGAGGGGGTGATGCGGACGAGCTAGATGCCGAAGGGGAAGCAGCGCCAGACCCGGGTCCTATGACCCAGGCTCAAGGGGTCCCATCTTGCCTGGGGTGGATCGCGACGTCCACCCCAGGAGCGGGAGTGGCCAATCCGCCGGGGGAGATGCTGGACCCACGGAGGCCGGGAGCTGTGACGGCGCAGGCGATAGTGCGCCGACTTGGCCATGAGGCCCGGGTGACGAGGAGGCGGTTCCCTGTCGCGAGACAGGGCCAATCGTTCTGCAGGCGTCGTCACGTCACGTGGACGCAACGCACAACGAGAAAATCGAGTGTTCGGCGGATGCCGCCCGGGGCCGGTCGTGCCCCGTCTTCCCCTCTTGAGATAGAAGCAGATTCGCGCAAAACCGGAGGGCAACCTCCGGGACAAGGGGTTCTGCAACGCCCGCTTATCGCTGTCGCAGCTGCCTATCGAACAGGAGGGAAAACCATGTGTGGCATCGTTGGCTACGTGGGGTCGCGGGACGCGACACCGATCATTCTGGATGGATTGAAGCGGCTGGAGTACCGGGGCTATGACTCGGCAGGCCTGGCCGTTGTGAACGTGAATGGCGACATCGCCGTCCGGCGGGAAGTGGGAAAGCTGGGGGCTCTCGTGGAGACCGTCCAGGCCGAGCCGCTTAAGGGACACATTGGCATCGGCCACACCCGATGGGCCACCCACGGCGAGCCATGCCAGCGCAACGCGCATCCCCACCTCGGGGTTACCGGCTCCGTTGCCGTCGTCCACAACGGCATCGTCGAGAACTTCCGCGCCCTTCGGGCCGATCTCGAGGCGAAGGGCCGCGTGTTCGCCTCGGAGACCGACACGGAGGTCGTGGTCCATCTGGTCGAGGACTCGTTGCAGGCGGGGGCCGACCTCCAGACCGCGGTGCGCGAGGCCCTGACACACATCAAAGGCGCCAGTGCATTCGTCTTCCTCAGCAAGCACGAGCCGGACCGGCTGGTGGCAGCTCGTCTTGGCAACGCCGGGGGGCTCACCATCGGCGTTGGCGACGGCGAGATGTTCCTCGCTTCCGACATCCCCGCCATTCTCGAGCACACGCGCGATATGATCTTCCTGGAGGATCGTCAGGTGGTCGTCGTCACGCGCGATGGGGTCAGAGTGAGCACCCTGACCGGCGAGCCGGTCCATGCACAGGTGCACACCATCCCCTGGGACCCGGTCTCGGCGGCGAAGGGCACGTTTCGCCACTTCATGCAGAAGGAGATCTACGAGCAGGCACGCTCCATCACCGATACCATCCGTGGGCGGGCTCACTTCGATCGGGGACACGTGCGCCTGGAGAATCTCGAGCTGACGCGTGCAGATGCTGCGTCGCTGAGGAAACTGGTCATCGTCGCCTGTGGCACGTCCGCCTACGCAGGTCTCGTAGGCAAGTTCATCATCGAGGCTTTGGCGCGGGTGCCCGTCGAGGTCGACTACGGTTCGGAGTACCGTTATCGCGATCCCATCATCGACCGGGATACGGCGGTGTTGGCCATCACGCAGAGCGGCGAGACGGTCGACACCCTGGCGGCGATGGAGGAGGGGCGAGGGAAGGGGGCTCGGCTGTGGTCGATCGTGAACGTGATCGGCAGTCAGGCCCATCGTATCTCCGATGGTCACATCCTCATGCACGCGGGCCCGGAGATAGGCGTGGCCTCCACCAAGGCCTTCACCGCCAGCCTGGTTGATCTCTACCTGCTCGGCCTTTACCTTGGGGAGAGGCGGGGCGTTCTGAGCGCCGAGCGACTGGGCCAGGGGGTGGATGCGCTGGGTATGCTGCCGGACCTGGTGGGGCGCGTCCTCGATCACGGCGATGAGTACGAGGAGCTGGCCCATGCGTTCTACGACCGCGAGCACTTCCTCTACCTGGGGCGCGGCATCAACTACCCGATCGCCTTGGAGGGGGCCCTCAAGCTGAAGGAGATCTCCTACATCCACGCCGAGGGCTACCCCGCCGGGGAGATGAAGCACGGGCCCATTGCGTTGATCGACGAGGCGATGCCCGTAGTGGCTATCGCCACACGCGACCGCGTATACGACAAGATGGTCAGCCAGATCGAGCAGGTGAACGCGCGAGATGGGATCGTGATTGCGCTCGCCAATGAGGGCGACCACGCCCTCGCCGCCAAGGCCGATCACGTCCTCTACGCCCCCGAAGCGCCGCCATTGCTCTCACCGGTGGTCAACGTCGTTCCCCTGCAGCTTCTGGCCTACTATCTGGCCGTCCGTCGGGGCTGTGATGTGGATCAGCCTCGTAATCTCGCGAAGAGCGTCACCGTGGAGTAGCTCTTCTTCCATTGCATCCTGAGTCTGCCGCTCGGCGTCGGACTTCGGAAAGGTGAACGTTGAGGCATCAAGAACC
>JAWLCP010000091.1:0-10708 GCA_041687115.1 Anaerolineae bacterium | reverse complement strand
GAGGCCCCGCATCGCTCGTTCGAGGTCGCCGCGCGGGAGGGGTTGGCGCTGAGCTACGCCGCGCTGCAGAACACCAGCGCCGCGGTCGAGCAGTACGACGCCATCCTGCGCGTGGCACAGCAGCCGAAGACCCGCGCCCGCATCGCGCACCAGGCAGCCGAGACCCTGCTCCTGGCGGGTCAGACCGAGGCGGGGTATGCGCGACACCTCGACGTCGTCCAGGCCTATCCCGAGGAGGAGCCCGCGCACCGCTCGCTGGTGCGGCTGGTGGAGGCCGGGCGCCCCGTCGACGACCTCCTCCGCGGCACGGTCAACTACCACGCCGAGTCGTACGGCCCCGCCGTGCAGGCCCTCTACCGGTACATCCAGGCCTATCCCGAGACCCACTCCGGCGACGCCCACTGGTACGCGGGCCTGTCGTTCGCGGAGGCCGGCAGCATCGGGTTGGCGATCAACGAGTTTGAGCTGCTGATCGACACCCATCCGCTGAACCGCTACTGGGGCGAGGCGTGGCTGGAGCTGGCCGAGATCTACGCCGACCAGGGCGAGGTGGACCAGGCTGTGGCAACTTACCGAACGTTCGTGGACGCAGCACCCGCTCACCGCCTGTCCGCCGAGGCACTCTGGGAGGCGGCGAAGCTGCTGGAGCGCAGCGGGGACGTGGAGGGGGCTGCCGCCGCCTACGTCGACTGCCGGGAGGGATACCCCGCCTCGGACTTCGCCCCCCAGGCCCTGTTTCGGGCGGGCCTCCAGTTCCACCAGCTCGACCAGGTCGCTGAGGCGACCGCCAGCTGGGAGACACTGGCGGAGAGCTACCCGGACTCTGATTACCGGCCGGCTGCGCTCCTCTGGCTGGGGAAGCTGGGCGTGGCGCACGAGGACCCCGAGGGAGCCACCGCCGCGCTCGAGCGGGCCGCGGAGACGGCGCCGGAGGCGTACTACGGCCTGCGCGCGGTGGACATTGCGGCCTCCCCGGAGGCGCCCCCCTTCCCCTCCTCGACGTACGGTCCACGACGCGGAGCAGGCAGCCAGAGTGAGGCCGAGGCGTGGCTGGCCGACTGGCTGGGATTGGACGAACCGGGGGCGTTGAGCGAACCGTCACCTCGCTTGACGGGGGACGGCCGCCTGCAGCGCGGATTGGAGCTGTGGAGGCTGGGTCGATTCCAGGAGGCGAAGGAGGAGCTGGAGGGGCTGCGGGCCGACACGTACTCAGATCCGCTGGGCCAGTACCAGCTGGCGCTCCAGTACCGGGACCTGGGGCTGTACCGCTCGTCGATCCTCGCGGCGTGGCGCCTCATCGGCCTGTCGCCGGTGACCAGGACGGTGGACGCCCCTCGCTTCGTGGTGCAGCTCGCCTACCCGACCTACTACGAGGATCTCGTGCTGGAGAACGCGGAGCGGACGGGTCTCGATCCCCTGCTCATCTTCAGCCTGATCCGCCAGGAGAGCCTCTTCGAGAGCCTGGCCACGTCCATCGCGAGCGCCCACGGGCTGATGCAGGTGATCCCGCCGACGGGCGCGGAGATCGCCTCGGAGATTGGCTGGCCCCCAGACTACGAGACGGCGCACCTCTACCGTCCGTACGTCAGCCTGCGCTTCGGCACGTACTACCTGGCAAAGCAGCGCGATCGTTTCGACGGGCGGATCGAGGTCGCGCTGGCCGCCTACAACGGAGGGCCGTTCAACGCGCAGCGGTGGATCGCGCGAGCGGGCGACGACCCGGATCTGTTCCTGGAGACGATCACGCTGCACGAGCCCCAGCTCTACATCAAGCGCATCAAGGAGCACCTGGCCGTATACCGCGCCCTCTACGGCGGCTAGGGCCGCACAACTCCTCTGCTCCTCCTCCACTGGCAGGAGCCCCCTCACCGACCTGAGCACGCGCCGGACCCTCACCACCCGGCAGCGTAGAAGCTCAGGTACTCCGAAACGTGCGCTGCCCACAGCTCATCGGCGTGCGCGCCGGGGTGGACGGCGAGCTGACTGGGGATGCCCCGCTCGTTGAGCGCCTGATGGAGCTCCTGGGTAGCTTCTCGCGCCCAGTCCTGGTCGCCAGCGCTCAGGTAGATCCGTAGGCTCTCCACGCCCGGCTCGTGGAGGAGGATGAACGGATCGTAGGCGGGCGGCGCCTGATTCGCGGCCAGGGCCGGGCTGTGCGTCCCGAGGATCCCGAATGCATCCGGGTGGGTGAAGGCAATCTCCAGCGCCCAGACGCCACCCCGAGAGATCCCCCCGATGGCCCGCGCCTCGCGCGTCTGCAGGGTGCGAAAGGTGGCGTCGACGTGGGGCAGCAGCTCGCTGACCAGCTGCTCCTCGAAGGACCCCGGACCGCCGCTGGTCCTGACGTACAGCCCACCCGCATCGGCGCCGGGCAGGATGATGATGAAGGGCGGCAGCGTCCCGTTCACCATCCCCGCATCGGCCGCCTCGTCCACCCCCAGGTGGTCCCAATGGCTCTCGTCGTACGGCCAACCGTGGAGCAGATAGAGGACCGGATAGCGCCGGTCGGTCTCATCGTAGCCGGGGGGAACGTAGACCCGATACCGCTCCGCCCGTCCGGTCAGGGCGCTCTGGTAGGTGCCCTGTTCGACACGCCCGGCGAGCGGTGCTCGGGTGGCGGTCGGTGAGGGCGCGGGCTCGGGCGTCGCCGTTGGAGTAGCAGGGGGTAGTTCCGTGGGCGGGACGGTGGGCGTGGGTGAGGGCGCGGTCGTGGGCCTGGCAGTCGGCTCCGGCGTGGGCAGCGGCGTGTCGGTGGGCGCGAGCGTGGGGCTTGCCACAGCGGTGGCTGCCGTTCCCCCCTCGAGCGCGTCGGACCCCGCCGGCTCGACCGGATCTCCGGGCGGAGGGGAGGCAGGCGGCTCCGGCAGAGGGTGCACCAGGAGCACCAGGCCGATCATGACCGCCAGCACCACCACGAGCAACCCACGCACGAAGCGTCTGCCAGAAGCCCGGTGTGCCCCCCCGTCGTCCCAGTCGTCCGGAAGTCTCATGAGGCGATTGTACTCCAGACGCCCCTTGTCGCAAGGACGAGCCCGGGAAGGGCTGCGTCGAGAAGTGCCAGGTGGTTCCCTGCGCGGCGACTCCCTGCAGCGACTGGATGGATGGTCAACGCTTGGCAATCCGACCGGGCTGTGCTACACTCGCCTGCTGAACGCGACCGATCCGCGCACCACCCGAGGAGTAAGAACCATGTCCGAGACCGCCTATCGCCCGCTGGCCCAACGATTGGACGCCACCCCCAACGGGTTCCCCGCCACGGAGAGCGGCGTGGAGCTGGAGCTACTGGCGAAGCTGTTCACGCCGGAGGAGGCCGCGCTGGCGGCCACGCTGCGGCTGAGCCATGAGCCGGCCGACGCGATCGCCGCCCGAGCGGGAGTCGATGCCGACGAGGCCTACCGGACGCTGAAGGGCATGGCCCGCCGGGGGCTGATCCGCATCAAGCGGGGCCAGGGGCAACTGCTGTTCGGGCTCATGCCGTTCGTGGTGGGCTTCTACGAGGAGCAGCTGCCGCGTATGGACCAGGAGCTGGCCGCGCTGGTGGAGCGCTACCTGCAGGAGACGCAGGGGGCCGGCATCACCGAGCATACGCCGGCGCTCCACCGGGTGATCCCGGTCGAGGAGTCGATCCCCTTCGAGCTGGAGATCTTCCCCTACGAGCGCGCGTCCCGCCTGCTGGAGAGCGCCAGATCGTGGGGCGTCCGCGACTGCATCTGCCGGGTGCAGCAGCGGCTGGTCGGGAAGGGATGCGACTACCCCGTGGAGAGCTGCCTGGTATTCGCGCCGGTGGAGGGGGCCTTCGACCACAGCGAGGTCGACCGGGCGATCGGCAAGGAGGAAGCGCTGCAGATTCTGACCGAGGCGGAGGAAGCGGGCCTGGTTCACTCCACCGGCAACTACCAGGGCCCGCACTTCTACATCTGCAACTGCTGCACGTGCTGCTGCGGGATCCTGCGCGGGGTGGCCGAGTTCGGCGTCCCGACGGCGGTGGCGAAGGCGGATTTCCAGGCGGTGGTCGACGTAGACGTCTGCGCCGGGTGTGGCGACTGCATGGAGCGGTGCCAGTTCGGGGCACTGTCCGTGCCCGAAGATACGTGCGATGTCGATCTGGTCCGCTGCGTGGGATGCGGCCTGTGCGCCGCGGTCTGCCCCACCGGGGCGCTGGAGTTGGAGCGCAGGCCCGCGGGCGAGGTTCCGCCGCCCCCGAAGGACATCAAGGACTGGGGGATGCAGCGGGCGGCGCAGCGGGGGATTCCGCTGGACGAGGTGGCGTAGGGCCGCCAGCGGCGGGGCAGCCGGTGAGGATGGGGCAACCGATGAGCAATCACGAGCCAGACGCCGGGCGAAGACGGTCCTCGGGCGAGAGGCCGCTGATCGCGGTCACGATGGGTGACCCGGCGGGCATCGGCCCGGAGGTGACGGTGAAGGCGGCGGCGCGAGAGGAGGCCCGGCGCTGCTGCCGGCTGCTGGCGGTGGGCGACGCCAGCATTCTGATCGCGGCGCAGGAGATGACGGACGTGCCGCTCGCGATCCACGCCATTGCCGACGTGGCCGACGCCGAGTTCAGGCCGTCGACGCTCGACGTCCTCGATCTCGACAACGTCGACGTGGCGGCACTGGCTTCCGGCGAGGTCTCGGCCGCGGCAGGCAAGGCCTCGGTGGCGTACGTGAGAAAGGCTGTAGCGCTGGCCCAGGAGGGCCTGGTGGATGGTATCGCCACCGGTCCCATCAACAAGGGAGCGCTCCGAGCGGCGGGGACGCCCTACATCGAGCACACGGAGCTCCTGGCGGCGCTGACGGGCGAGGAGCGGGTGACGACGATGCTGGCGACGCCTGGCCTGCGGGTGGTTCACGTGACGCGGCACGTCCCGCTGGCGGAGGTGCCCGCGCTGATCTCGAAGGAACGGGTGGTGGAGACGCTGCGCATCACGGACCGCGGGCTGAGACAGATGGGCATCCGCGAGCCGAGGTTGGCGGTGGCCGCACTGAATCCCCACGGCGGGGACGGGGGGCTCCTGGGACGGGAGGAGATCGAGGAGATCGAGCCCGCGGTGGAGGAGGCGAGGGAAGAGGGAATCGATGCGCACGGCCCGATCCCGGCCGACTCGGTGTTCTTCCAGGCCATCGAGGGCGCGTTCGACGCGGTGGTCGCCATGTACCACGATCAGGGCCACATCCCCATCAAGACGCACGACTTCGCACGGAGCGTGACCGTGACGCTGGGCCTGCCCATCGTGCGCACGTCGGTCGATCACGGGACGGCGTTCGAGATCGCGTGGCGGGGCAAGGCGGACGAGACCAGCATGGTGGAGGCCATCCGTCTGGCGGGCGAGCTGGTCGCCGGACGGCGCGCCGGTTAGGACGGGAGGAAGCTCCGGGGCGTCGATTTGCACATCGACGCCTTGTGTGGTATAAAGCGGATAACGTGCCCCCGTAGCTCAGATGGATAGAGCACCGGCCTCCGGAGCCGGGTGCCCGCGTTCGAGTCGCGGCGGGGGTACTTTCAGAAGGGGAGTGCTGGAGTGGGCGGCACCTCGCCTGTGGGAGGAGAGCTCCAGCACCCCACCCTGCTCTGCGCTTGTCTGACCCCGACGGTTCTCTCGCCAGGAACAGATCCTCTGGAAAGTGGCCTGCTGTCCCCTCAGGACGACAGCCGTTGATGCCGGGCCCTTCTTCTGATCGATGTAGATCCTCCCCCGCCGCTGCCAACACTTTCTGATGGAAAGATAGACGCTCCTTCGCCCCTGCGAGTCTCCACGGCGGAGCAGGAACCCCCCTGTCCCCAGGCTCCTTGTGACGGAGACGAACCCTCTCTCGCTCCCATAGGGAGGAGGCCGCTCGCCCAGCCTCTCCCCGCAGCGAGAGCGATGTTGGGTGTGCGGGGGAGGAGGCTGGGGATGGCTCAGAGCCGCCTCACGGGTGGGTGACGAGGGGCAGGAAGACCTGGCTGGGGCTGCCGGGGAGGGGGCGCAGGTTGACCTCGATGGACTGGACGCCGTTCACGGTGCCCTCGGGGTTGGTGACGGAGACGGTGACCACGCCGGTGTAGCTGGCGCTGGCGGCCGCGACGGCCTCGGGGTCCGTGGGGGTGACGGCGAAGCTGTCGGTGGCGGTGGTGCTGGCGACGGCGGTCTCCCCGGAGGTGGGGGTGACGGTGAACCAGCCGCCGCTGCCGGTCACCTCCCAGAACAGCGGATCGTCGGTGCCGACGTTCTGCGGCTGCAGGGTGTAGGCAGACGGCAGGTACGTGGTCGCGGAGAGGAAGTAGGTGAAGGTGATGTCCCCGGGGAGGGCGCCCAGCTGGGGGGCGGCGTTGAACACGTGCTCGGGGATGCCGACGAAGGCGTCGTTCCAGGCAGCCGTCCTGCCGCTGAGCCAGAGGTCGTAGTTGGCCGCATCGGGATAGGAGAGGTCGTGGAACTGGTGGCTCTTGAAGGGATAGACGCGCTTGAAGACCTGGCCCACGCTGAGCGGCTCGACAGAGAGAAGGTGTTCGACGAAGCTGGCCGCCGAGCCGGTGTAGTTGTTGGCGAAGTAGGCCTCCAGGCCGACGTCCACGAAGGGGGCGGCGTACATGCGGACGTGCCGCGCCGCCTCCGCCTCGCTGGGCCAGTCAGCGGGTGCGTCTTCACACGAGGAGTCGCCGGCGGCATAGCAGGCGTGGCTGAAGATGACGACGGCGTCGTCGTCCATGCGGCCGGCCAGGTCGCTCCGGATCTGGTCGGGATGGACGAAGCCTCCTTCCGGACCCAGGTAGAAACCGCCCACCAGGTCCGGCTGGGTGCAGGGGCCGGACCACCAGACGCCGTGCCCCATGTAGAGCAGAAAATGGGCGCCCGTGGCGGCCGCGACGACGTCGGCCCAGTCGAACGTGCGCTCGCCGTAGTAGAAGGTCTCGACGCTGACGCCGTGGTCCCGCATCACGTCCACCGCCTGGTCCATGTCGTCCTTGTAGGCATCGGTCCTGCCCCCCACCTCCCCCACGATCGCCACCGCTTTGAGGTCGCCATCCTGGAGCTGGAGCGCGGAGACGGTCGGAAGCTGAACGGGGGAGGGCTGGTGGTCGTCGGGCCCGCGGAGCGGCCGCGCCATGGACTGGGGGTTGAGATCCTGCGATTGGGCCGGTAGGGACGGGATGGAGAGAAGGCCGGCGACCAGGAGAAGGCCGACCAGGCCGTTGGTGCAGATGCGTTTCATAACCTCATGTCCTCCTGAGCGTCATCAAAGGCAGCTGCCGTTGGGTTGTGATCTGTCTCTCCCAGCCCGCCCCCCTGGTGATCATCGAATCCCAGGCACGCCATTCGAGTCGGTTCTTAGATGAAAGCGAATGGACCATTCGCTTGTGCGTGGTCTACCCGGTCGCTGCCGGGTTCGAGTCACGGCAGAACTAGCAGCATTCTAGCAGATGGGGGTTGCGGACGGCAATAGGTCGAAGGTACTGTTTGAGCGGTTGTAGTCAGAAGGTACTATCCGTGCGAGGGAGCTTCTTGACCTGGGTGCCGCGGGGCTCCCTTCTCTCCTGACCGACGGGACTTGCACCATTGTCAGGGTCTTCTCTCTGGACCTCTGGACACCACGCGGCCGCAGTTGGACACCGGGCTACATGTGTGGTATATTCTCGCGGTTCTCACGGCCACCCGTGGGCGTGCCGAGAGGGTAACGGGGCCGCGTCGTGGCTGAGGCGTTGGCCAGGGGATGAGGTCTTCCCCGCGAATAGGAGAGAGCGATGAAGTGCAACAACTGTGGCGCTGCGGTGCTTCCGGAGGACAGGTTCTGCGGCGAGTGCGGCGCGCCTGTGCCTGAAGTGGATTATCCCCCCGCCTGGCCGGAGCCTGCACCGGCGCCGCCAGGCAGGCCGTTTGGACCCCCCGTGGAGGCGGAGGCGAGCGCCGCGCCGAAGGCGGGGAGAGGCCGATCGTCGCCGCGGCGGTCGGGCTCCAGCACGGCCCGACGTACATTCCCGGTGCTCATCCTGGTCCTGCTTGGCGTGGGCCTGGTGGCCGTGATAGGCGGAGTTGTGGCCATCGGGATGGGGTGGGTCAACGTCGCCGGGATGCTCCCCTACCGGGCCGCCGGTGAGAAGCCCATGCCAGCAGGGGAAGTGACGCTGGCGTCGTTTCAAGCCGCCGCCAGGAAGTGTGAGCCCATCGCGGCCGTGATGGGCATGCACGAAGGGGTTGACCTGGACGTCCTCGTCACCGTCGAGCGACAGGTGCGAGACACCTGCCAGATGCGTCTGGAGATCGTCGACGACCAGACCGGCCAGGGCCTCGCAGGCAAGCACATGACCTGCGGCATCCCCATGCAGCCGCTGGCGGAAGGGACTCAGCCACCGGGCGAGCTCGCGGAGTACTGCAGTGGACCTCTCATGGAGGCGATCCAGCAGCTGACCCAGGAGGGACGATAAGATGGGTGCTCGAAAGGTGGTCCTCATTCGGCTCCTCGGTGTCCTCGCCCTTCTGTCCCTGGCGAGCGGTTACCCGTCGCCTGTGGTAGGGATGGGGCCCCAGTCGAGCGTCCGCTCAGCCAGCCACTTGCCTGCGCCTGGGGGCCCAGCAACGCTCGATGATGCCGTGATCGAGATCCATGCGATGATTGATCAGGGGAAGCCGAGGGACGAGATCGCAGCCAGGGTCACCGAGATCGCGGATGAGCGGATCACCAACGTCAACGACACGGAGAGACTCTCCATCGGCTGGAACTGGTTGTCCTTGATCGTGGAGTCGGACCAGGACAAGATCTTCGGACAGTGGCGGGATCAGGGCGGGGGTGACAAGACGTACGACCACGTGGCAGACTGGGTATGGGAGTCCAGATACGGACAGTGCAGCGAGAATGCCGCCCTGACCTACTATCTGCTGAAAAAGGCCGGCATAGACGATGCTCGCATCTTCACGCAGGGCGATCACGCCTACGTCGTCTGGGGCATGGACCCGGAGGCAGATCCCAACGATCCGGCCAGCTGGACCAACAACGTGGTGGTGCTCGACAGCTGGCAGGGGCAGACGCTGACGGGCCAGGACGGCCTCAACAACGCGTACTGCGGCGGCGGGGGAAAGGGGAACGAGGACATCACCTACATCAAGGACCCACAGGTCTCCCCGCCGTGTGGGTACCGCTCGGTGGGGCCCATCAAGTATCCCTGTTGTCAGAACCCGCCCCACGCGCCGTGCCGCGGAGATCCGAGGCTGGTCTGCCGGGGTGGCTTCTGTGTGTCGTGCGGGGCGGTCAACATGCCCTGCTGCGAGGGGAGCGTGTGCAGCTTCGACACCGTCGTCTGTCAGGGCGACACCTGCGTCTGGTGTGGACAGGAAGGCCAGGCCTGCTGCAGGGACGACACGTGCAGCGTCGACGGCCTCGTCTGCCAGGGTAGCCAGTGCGTCGCCTGCGGGAAGGACGCCCAGCCGTGCTGTGGCGGGGATGCGTGCGAGGCCGGGCTTCAATGTCAGGACGGTACCTGCGCGCCACCTCCCACGCCGACCCCGACGCCCACCGCAACCCCCACCTCCACCCCAACGCCGGAGGCCACCGATACGCCCACGCCCACTCCCACCCGAGAGCCGACCGCCACGCCGACTCCCGTACCGAGCCCTACGCCCTACACGCAGGGCATCTTCACCGTCAGCATCGTGCCGCCCAATCCGGCGCCCGAACAGGACTATCAGGTGGTGGTGGCCGTGAGCCCACCCGAGGGGGGCATCGTGATCGAGGTGCAGATCTCGGGGACGGATGGGTACGCCTACGTGGACTCGGCGGTCACGGGGGAGAGCGGGAGCGTCAGCTTCGGGCCGATTCCCGGGGGAGACCAGGGGGTGGTCGATACGGTGATCGTGACCGCCCCGGAGCTCGACCAGCAGGAGACGTTCGTGTTCACGTTCTAGCGACCGGGCCCCGCCCCCAGCCCACCGTGAAGCACGGAGGGCAGGTCGGCTGGAGATGGGCGCCAGAGTGTGCCCATGCTGCACCTGAGACTGGACCGCATGGGTGAGGAGGATGGAAGATGAAGTGCACCAGCTGTGGCGCCCCGCTTTCTGACGAGGACAGGTTCTGTCGCGCGTGCGGGGCGAAGCGCCCAGAGCCGAGATCGGACCCGGAGCGTGGGATGCCGGCGCCTTTTGTCGAGGCCAGGCGACGCCTCGAGATCCTGCAAGGGCGACGTCGCGCCGGAGAACTGGACGAGCGGGCCTACGAAGCCGCGCGACGGGACTGCATGGTTCAAGATGACCGGGGCACGTACTGGGCGCCCGGTGAAGAGAGAGGCGAATGGTACGGGTACGACGGGAACCGATGGGCACGCCGAGATCCGCCAGCCATCTCCGCACCACCACCTGGCCCTCCGCCGGACACAAAGGCGTTCCCCTGGAAGTGGCTTGCCGTGGGAGGCGCGGGGCTGCTGGTGCTGGCCGTGGTCGCGGGCGTCGTGCTGGCCCGGCGCTGGCTCCCTCCCGCCGCTCAGCGGCCGGAAGTGGTCCTGGTGGTGACGGATACGCCAACGCCCAGCGCCACGGCCACGTCCCTCTGGGCGGAGATGACGGAGGTGGCTGCGGGCCAGCCCTCGGAGACACCTGTCGTCGAGCCGACGGCGACGCGAACGCCGACGAGGATCCCCACTGCCGCGCCCACATCCACACCGGTACCTGAGGACACCTCCACGGCGACGCCCTCCCCGCAGTCGACCCCCACCCCAGGCGCCACCCCGAAGCCGCAGGCC
>JAWLCP010000090.1:0-10739 GCA_041687115.1 Anaerolineae bacterium | reverse complement strand
TCCCCTCCGAATCCGGTCTGCGCCACTTCGAGGGGCAACTCACGCCTGAGCTGCAGCAGGAGATCAACGCGCTCCAGTTGGACGTGCTCTACCAGGCCGGTCTACTGCCCGTCAAGCTGGACGGAGAAGAGGAGGCGACGCTCTCCTTCGACGGCATGCTGCACGAAGCTCGTTCGCACATGCGCTGCTCAAGCGTGAGGGGAAGCTGCTACGAACCGGCGCCTCGCTCCTGTCCTGCTCAGGAGAAGCGGAAGCGGGGCTGCAGCTGCTGCGACGAGGCGTGCGCTGAAATCTGTCGACATGCCACCCGCCGGGACCCTGATGCGCGCTTCGTGGTCTACACTGGCAACAACAAGCGGGCCAGAACAAGTCCTAACACACCTACCCAGCCCCAGGATCGGCGTTCTCGCGTCCGCCGAATGGTCTACGGGTATTACAGCTATGCGGGTCAACTGCACGACGAGGAGCTTTCCACCTACTGGATCCTGCCCGGGGGCTTTGGGTCGGCCATCTGTGGCGATGGAGTCCTCTTCCCGGACAATTTCGCCTATCTCCAGAGGCGATTCCCCTGGCTGGCGATCGGAGAGGTCATCGCCGACGCCGGAATCTGCGAGCAGACCTGTCTGGACGCCATCTGGGAGGCTGCCGCTCTGCGCATGGTCGACATTCGGGCCCATCCAGCGGACAATGACCCAGACGTCCGTCTGGCGCGGGGGTATGATGAGAACGGACATCCACTCTGCCCCTTCGGCTACGTCCTGCATTCCAATGGCTACGACTATGACCGACGAAGGGGCAAGTGGCGCTGTGCCAAGCGGTGTCGGCGGGATCCGGAGAATTCTGTACCTAAGTGCGACTACCTGAGCCCCGACTACAAGCACGGGTACACGGTGACGGTCGGCCGTGCGCACGCCGACGGAACCGTCCGGTTGGCCCGCGAGATTCCTTACGGCAGCCTGGCGTGGAAGAAGCGCTACAGTCGCCGCAACTCGGCCGAGAGCCGCAACAGCGTGCTGGAGCGATTGGGCCTCAAGCGGTTGCCCGTGCACGGGCTGACCTCTTGCCACGTGACCGTCCTGCAGGGCGACTTCGTGGCCAACCAACGCACCCTGGTCCGCCTCATCCGCGAAGCGGCGGCGCTCAGGCTCTCCGCGCCTTCTTAGCCTGAGCCTTGACGGCACATAGCTGGCGTTGCCTGTTCGGAGCATCCGCCGGTCGGGGTCATCTTCAGCTGCCTCATTCTTCCCCTACACCTCTTCTTGACACCCCTTCACCTTGTCTTGAGCCCATCAACCGCCGTCCCGCCTTCCACCTGCTGCGCACGCCGTCCTCACCCGCTGCGCAAATTGAGCCCGAGAATCCCTCTCGAGTCTCTTCAACCCACCTGGCCTGGCTCCAGCTCCCACATCTGGGGCGTGCTTCTCCTCTCACCCCCTTCTCTCTCCCCCCCGTTCGCTCGACCCGCTGCGAAAGCCCATTGCCCCCTTGATGTTGTCCTGTCTGCCCAACCCGAGTATACTTCACCCCAACAGTCCGCGGCCGGATCGAGGCGCCCGGGATCGATCCCTTTCACTGATAGGGGGCTCCCGCCCGTTCCGACGCTGCCGCTTGTTCGCCAACCCGGCGCCCGACGGCGGGACGGCGGTACGAGCATTCGACGGTGGCAGGTGCAGGAGGTGAGGACCCTGTGAGCAACTCCATCGCAGAGACCCACGGGCTCCCCGAGGGACCCGGATCGCGCCACGGGCTGGCACGACTCATGATCCCTGAATCCCCCTGGAGACTCGTGACCATGGTGGCCGTCTCGGCGTTCGTCGCAGAGGTGCTCGCCATGGGTGTTCTCTCTCTGCTTCCTCCTCTCTCGCCCTCGAAGCGTGTCTTCGCCGATGGGCTGCTGGTGGTCATCTTTCTCGCCCCCATGCTCTATCTGTTCCTATTCCGTCCCCTGGCGTCCCAGATCGCCCGACGCCGCAGGGCCGAGGAGGCGCTGCGCCAGCGGGAGAGGCACCTGCGCACCGTCGCGGACTTCGCCTACGATTGGGAATACTGGATCGGCCCGGACGGGGACTACATCTACAGCTCCCCCTCCTGCCAGCGCATCACGGGCTACACCCCCGAGGACTTTCGGGAGGATCCCCGGCTGCTCCAGAAGATCACGCACCCTGACGACCGCGCGCAGGTCGAAACCCATTTCCGTGAGGAGAGGCGGGACGGCACAACCCATTCTCTCGACTTCCGTATCGTTACTCGGAACGGAGACCAGCGCTGGATTAACCACGCCTGCCAGCACGTCCACGACGGGGAGGGGAACTGGCTCGGATGGCGCGGTAGTAACCGGGATATCACCGCTCGGAAGCGCGCGGAGCGGGCGCGTGAGCGGCTACTCCGTCAGGTGGAGGAGGATCGCGAGTGCATCCAGGACCTCGCCCAGGCCCTCCGCCGGCAGCGCGATCGCCTCCAGACCATCATGGAGAGCACCCACGCGCAGCTCGCGTACCTGGATGCCGACTTCAACTTCGTGCGCGTCAACACCGCCTACGCCCAGGGATCGGGCTACAGCCGTGAGGAGCTCATCGGGAAGAACCACTTCGACCTCTTCCCCGATGCCGAGAACCAGGCCATCTTTGAGCGCGTGCGGGACACCGACGAGGCTGTCGCATTCCATGGCAAACCCTTCATCTTTCCCGGTCGCCCCGAGCTGGGCACGACCTACTGGGACTGGACTCTCGTGCCGGTTGAGAACGAGAACGGAGAGGTCGAGGGGGTCGTCCTCTCCTTGCTCGACGTCACCGAGCGGGAGCGGCTGATGCAGGCCTTGGACGACGAGCGCGCCAAGCTGCAGGCCATTATCGAAAACGCACCCGAGGGCATCGTGGTCGTGGACGAGGAGGCCCGCATCACGCTCACCAACCCCGCCGCCGAGGCCCTGTACGAGCGCCCCGTGCCGCACGGAGAGCCCTACGAGAGCCACGGAGATCTCTGTCTCTGCCGTCTCGACGGGACGGCCTTGGATCCGCGACACCTGCCCCTCACCCGCTCGGCCCTGGACGGCGAGACCCACACCGGTCTGGAGCTGACGCTCGTCAGACCCGACGGCGAGGAGCGCGCCCTTCTCGTCGATACCGCCCCCATTCGGGACACCAGCGGGAAGGTTACCGGCGCTGTCGGGCTCTTCCGCGATATCACCGAGCGGAAGCGGATCGAGGAGACGGTGCGGCTCTACGCGGACCGCCTGCGGGTCCTTCACGAGATCGACACGGCGGTCCTGGCGGCTCGCTCGGCGGAGGGAATTGCCGAGAGCGCCATCCCCTTGCTCCGTGAGTTGATTCCCTCTGCGAGGGCCAGCGTGGAGGTGTTCGAGCTTAACGAGGGGGTTTCCCGCCTGCTCGCCGTCGATGCCGACGCCGGAACCGGGCTGGAAAAGGGTCGGCGCCTGCCGGTCGCTTGGAACCGCTCGCTGGACACCCTGCAGCGAGGCGAGGCGTACGTCGTGGAGGACGTGGAAGCGCTTGAGCCGTCGCCCCTGGTCGATGTCCTCCGGAAGGAGGAGGTTCGATCCTACGTCAGCGTTCCGCTCCGGGCCAGAGGCGAGCTTATCGGCAGCCTCAACCTCGGCAGGCGTACCCCGGGCGGGCTGACGGCGGAGGAAATGGGCGTCCTCTGGGAGGTGGCCGCGCAGGTTGCCATCGGCCTCCGCCAGGCCCAGCTCTACCGGGAGGTGCAGCGCCATGCCGAGGAGCTGGAGGAGCGCGTGGCTGTGCGCACCGCGGAGCTGCGGGCCAGCGAGGCACGCTTCCGAGCCGTCTTCGAGCAGGCCGCCCTCGGTATCGCCCTTCTGAACAGGCGAGGTGAGCTCATGGCGATCAACCCCGCGCTCCAGGCGATGCTCGGGGAGACGAATGAAAGGCTGGTCGGACGCGTGCTGACTCAGTTCGCCCACCCGGGCGCGGAGGCCGACGAGATGAGGCGGGCCTTCCGAGACGTCAGAGATGGCCTGCGCGATCACCACCGGGTGGAGACCCGCTATGTCGCCAGCGACGGCACCAGCCGCTGGGCGAACGTGGTCCTCTCCTTGGTGCGCGATGCCCGCGGCGAGCCCGAGTTCATCATCGCCCTGGTCGAGGATATCACCCGGCGGAAACGAACTCAGGCGGAGCTAAAAAAGAGCGAGCAGCGCCAGCGTCTGGCCCTCCAGGTGGTTGGCGGGGGAATCTACGAGCACCCCGTTCCTCTAGATGAGAGCGCCTACCACGGCGAGGGCTGGGCCCAGGTCCTGGGCTATCGAAGACGCGAGCTGCCCCCTTACTCCCAGTTCATGGACTGGTTCTACGACCAGGTCCACCCCGACGATCTTCCTCGGCTGAAGAAGGCCTATGACGATTTCATCGCCGGTCGGACGGAGGGCTACCACGTGGAGGTCCGCATGCGCCACAAAGGCGGACACTGGGTCTGGGTCGAGGGCCTTTCCGAGGCCACCGAGCGGGACGAGGAAGGGCGGGTGACCCACGTCATCGGTGTGATGCGGGACATCACCGAGCGGAAGGAGACTCAGGCTGCCCTGCTCCAGTCGGAGAAGCTGGCCACCACCGGTAAGCTCGCCGCCTCCCTGGCCCACGAGATCAACAACCCCCTCCAGGCGGTCATCGGTTGCCTGGGACTCGCCGAGGAGTCGCTCGCGATGGGCGAGGAGGATGACTTCGAGCAGTACGTCGCCATCGGGCTCGACGAGTTGAGGCGGGCTGCCGAGGTCGTGAGTCGCCTGCGGGACCTCAGTCGTCCCACTGACGTGCAGGGCGCGCAGCCCACCGATGTCAACGACCTCATTGACCGCGTGCTGACAGTGAGCCGCAAGCAGCTCAAGAGCGAGCGCATCCGCGTTGTGCGGCGGCTGGCTGATGACCTGCCGCGGCCGGAGTTGGTCGCCGACCGAGTCCAGCAGATCTTCCTCAACTTGGTGCTCAACGCCGTCGAGGCCATGCGCGGCGGTGGCCAGCTCACCGTCGTCACCCGCTATGATGAGGAAGCCGACGAGGTGGTCGCAGTGTTCGAGGACCGCGGCGCCGGAATCCCCCAGGACGTGCTCCCGCACATCTTCGATCCTTTCTACAGCACCAAGAGCGAGGGTACGGGTCTGGGGCTATTCGTCAGCCAGAACATCGCGCAGGAGCATGGGGGCCGCATTGAGGTCGAGAGCCAGGAAGGGGAGGGCGCCACTTTCACGGTCTATCTCCCCGTCTCCAGAACCTAACGTGACCCTGCTGCCGCCAACGACGTAGTACTTCCCTCCTATCTCCCTCCCACCAGTACTTTCTGGCTATTGCTTTTCCCCCCTGGGATCTGATACAATTCTCTCACAAAGCAGCCCGATATACGTGGGATACGCATGAGAGGTCACGAGATATGATCCCGAAACATTTCAGACTGGTGCTTTTCGTATTCCTCGCCGCCGTCGTCATCTGCACACTGCTCGGCTACGCCGTCTTCGCTCAGCCGGTCCAGGCCGGGGCTGGGGAACCGACCGTGAAGAGCTCGGTGGAGCTCTGTGTCGACTTCCCCGACGTGTGGCCCTGGAACCGGGGGGGCGCACCGGATTCGTGGACCGTTTCCCTGTGGGGAGACCCCGGGAGCTGACGATCCACCGCTAGACATCTTCCGCACGTGCGGCAGATCCCCCCACCTGAGAGGGATTCCACCACCGCCGTGACGGTCTCGTACCGACAGGCGCCGCCGAGTAGACCCCGGCGGCGCCTCTCCATGTCAGCCCAGGATGTCCCTCACACCCTATCTCCGCCCCACCTCTGCCTCTCACACCGGCCACAGCACCGGCACCAACAGGATGCACAATCCATAGATCAACACCGTCGGCACCGCCCCCACCCTGAGGAAATCCAGAAACCGGTACCGTCCAGGCCCATACACCAGCAGGCACGCCGGCTCCAGCGGCGTCAGATAGGAGCAGCTGGCCGCCAGCGCCACCATCATCGCGAAGCTCCGTGGGTTCAGCCCCAGCTGGTCTGCCGTCCGGATCGCCACCGGCAGCACCACCGCCGCCGCAGCCTGGTTTGACATCGGCTGCGTCAACAGCACCGTTAGCCCGAAGAAGGCCGTGAGGAGCCAGAACACGTCCGATTGCCCGGCCACGCGCAGGATCTGATTGGCCAGGAATGCTGCTGTGCCTGTCACCTCCATCGCCGCACCCAGGCCCAGCATCGAGGCGATCAAGATCAGGATCTTCCAGCGTACCTGGTCGTACGCCTCCTCCGGAGTGATGCACCGCGTCGCGAACACCAGCACCGCCCCCAGCACCATCGCCACCGGCAGGGAGAGCAAGTTCAGCGTCGCGGCGGCCACCGCGCCGCCGAAAATCGCCAGCGCCAGCGGAGCCCGCCGCCGCCGCTTCAGCGGGATGTCGGGCAGGCTTAGCCTGCGGAACAGGTTCTGCCTCTCCAGGGCGTCGACCTGTCTCTCCCGCCCCTGCACCACCAGCACGTCCCCCACCTGGAGCCGGATGTGGCTCATCTTTCGCGTCAGCGTCTCCCCCTGGCGGTTGATCGCCAGAACCTGTAGCCCGTACTGCTCTCGAAAGTCAAGGCCTCGCAGCGTCCGTCTCACCAGCGGCGAGTTGGGCAGTACCACCACCTCTGTCAGCCCCATCTCCGCCGCGTCGATCTCGTCACTCGGAAACTCGACGTCCGCCCGGATCTCTACGCCGGCCGTCTCCTTCACCTCCAGGATGCTCGCCCGTCGCCCCTCCACCAGCAGCACGTCGCCCTGCTGCAGCTCGGTCGAGGCGCGGGGCAGGATGTACGAAGTGCTGTCGCGGACCACCCGCACCACCTTCAGGTCCATCTCCGACCCCAGGCCCGACGCAGCCAGCGTCTTCCCTGCCAGCGCCGATTCGGGCGGAATCAGGATCTCCGTCAGGTAGAGCTGGGTGCTGATCCGCTCCAATTCCTCACGAGGGATGCGGTCCGGCACTAGGTGCCGCCCCAGGATGAACATGTACGCGATTCCCACCACGGCGATTGGGATCCCTACCGGAGCTAGCTCGAACATTCCGATCGGCGCCAGTCCCAGGTCCTGCATCAAGCCGCTGACCACGATGTTCGTCGAGGTGCTGATCAGTGACACGGAGCTCACTAGAATGGACGCGAACGCGAGTGGCATTAAGAACCTCGCCGGGCTCATCTCGATGCGACGCGCCATCGTGATCACGATGGGGATGAAGAACGCCGTCGCCGTCGTGTTGCTCATGAATGCCCCCACCAGCGCCGCGACGCCCATCACCGCCAGGAGCAGTTGCCGCTCATTCGCCTCGCTCCAGCTCAGGAGCATCCGCCCCACGATGTCCGTCACACCGGTCCGCGTCAGGGCTGCTACCAGGATCAACAGGCCCAGCATCATCACCACTACCTCGCTCCCGAAGCCGCCGAACGCCTGCTCCGCTGGTAGCAGCCCCGTCAGAATCAGGAACACCAGGATTCCCAGCGCCGTGACGTCGACCGGTATTCTCTCGATCGAAAACAGAACCAGCGCCGCCACTACCGTGCCCAGAACCAGTCCGATCTGAACCGTCATGCTCTCTCCCCTTCCGCTGCTGCAGCCTCGTTACCACCAGGAGCTGACCGGAATTATACAGCCGCGCGTCGTTCCCGCCACTGCCCTTTCCTTGAGCCCCGTCGCGCAGGATCGAGCGCTGGCCCGGTTGACAGCCAACCTCTCGCCATCAAACGTCCACACCCCGCGCATGGCTGCGAAAGCCCTTTGTCGCCTACGCTTGACCGCCGCCATCTGCGGCGCTATAATAGGGTTACTATCCTCAGGTGCTCTGGCTCCGCGCCGCAGGTACGCTCCTTGCGAGAGGGTAAGGAGGATATGGACGAGCAATCTGATAGACCATCTTCCGAAGGCGATCCGGCGGATTCGTACGCTGGCACAACCCAATGCCGGGAGGCGAACCCGTAGAATGATCTGAGTGCCCCGCTCTGAGGTTCTACCTCTGTGTGACCAAGGCCGCAGTTCATTCTGCGGCCTTCGTGTGTGCCGGGACACCGGCCGATCCTGCAATGTGTGACACAACGGGACCAAGGAGGTAGCCATGCTGTATGCGAGTCAGTTACAGGGCAGACAGATCTGGGACGCCTGGAGCTTGCCAGTCGGAGAATGTGTCGACGTCTTGGTCGGCGCCCTCGATCGGCCCTACCCCCCGCTTCGGGCGTTGGCGGTCCGCAACGGGGAGTCCGACATGTATTTCATCTCCGCTGAACAGATCAGTAGCCTCTTTCCCAGCATAAACCTCAAGGTCCCGCAGACCGAGATCACCTCTTACGAACCCCGCGGTGACGAGCTCTGGCTCATAGACCAGGTACTGGATCGCCAGATCGTTGACACCGAAGGCCGCCGTGTGGTGCGTGTCAACGATCTGCAGATCATGCGCATCCGAGACCAGTTCTGTCTCACCGGCGTCGACGTCGGCGCCCAGGGCCTGCTTCGCCGTCTGGGCCTCGGGAAGCCGGTTCAGGCCGTTGCCAATGCCTTCGGCCGCTCGCTGCCCTCTGGGGTCATTCCATGGGAGGACGTCGCCCCGCTCCAGCCCGATGAGCCGCTCCGACTCCAGGTCTCTCGAGACAAGATCACCCGCTTGCCGCCGGCCGACATCGCCTCCATCCTCAACGACCTCGACCGGCGCACCAGCGAGGCTCTCGCCACCGCGTTCAGCGACGAGACCCTGGCCGATACGTTGGAGGAGAGCCCGTCTGACGTGCAGGTTGCCGTGCTCTCGCGCCTGTCGCCCGGTCGTGCCGCCGATATCCTGGAGGAGATGGGCCCCGACGAAGCCGCAGACCTCCTGGCCGACCTCTCCCGCGAGGCCAGCACCGAACTCTTGGCCCTGATGGAGGACGAGGAGGCCGAGGAGGTGCAGACCCTCCTCAGGTATCCGGTCGACTCCGCCGGCGGGATCATGACCACCGAGTTTGCCCGGGTGCCCGATCACCTCACCATTGGTCAGACCCTCGACTACCTGCGCCGTTCGCCCGAGGCCACTGAGGACGAGGTCATGCACTACGTATACCTCGTTGACGGGCAAGCGAGACTGCAGGGCGTCATCAGTCTGCGCGACCTGGTCATGGCCCCCCGCGATGATCCGCTGGGTACGTGGAGCGACGACGATCCTGTGACGGTCGGTCCCCACACCTCGCAGGAGGACGTGGCCTACCTGGTTGCCAAGTACGACCTGCTGGCCGTCCCCGTCGTGGATGAGCAGACCGGTGAGTTGCTGGGCATCGTCACCGTCGATGACGCCATTGACGCCGTCCTCCCGACGGCCTGGAAAAAGCGCATCCCCCGCTTCTTCTAGACACAGGAGCCCACAACCATGAAGCTGCGATTGCAGAATTGGCTGCGCCGAATCGGATTCTACCTCACCATCTTCGGGCCCGGCCTCATCACGGCCAGCGCGGACAACGACGCCCCTGGCATCGCCACCTATTCCATGGCCGGCTCTACCTATGGCTACCGTTTCCTGTGGCTCATCGTCGTGGTCACCGTGGGCGAGGTCACCATCCAGGAGATCGCCGCTCGGATGGGGGCCGTGACCGGCAAGGGGGCCGCCGATCTGATCCGTGAGCAGTTTGGTGTGCGCGTCACCGCCTTTTCCATGCTCTGCTTGCTCCTGGCGAATCTGGGGACCACGGTTGCGCAGTTCGCCGGCATCGCGGCAGGGATGGAGCTTCTGGGCGTGACCCGCTACGTGGCCGTGCCCCTGGCCGCCCTCGCCGTCGGCTACGTGGTGCTCCGCGGTTCCTATGAGCGGGTCGAGAAGATCCTGCTGGTCCTCTCCCTCGCGGCCCTCAGCTACGTCGTCACGGCTTTCGTGATCCGTCCCGCCTGGGGAGACGTGCTGCGCCATGCGATCGTCCCCACGTTCGAGATGGATCCGGACTACATCCTGGCCGTGCTGGCCACCATCGGCACCACCATCACCCCCTGGGCCTTCGTCTACATGCAGGCGTCCGTTGCAGACAAGGGGGTAACCACCGAGGACTACCGCTACACCCGCGTCGACGTGGTGGGCGGGGCGGCCTGGGGCAACGTCGTCTCGGCGTTCATCGTCATCTGCACCGCTGCTACCCTCTATTCTCACGGCGTCCAGGTCGAGAGCGCCGAGCAGGCCGCCCTAGCCCTGGAACCGCTGGTCGGGCAGTGGGCCCGCTACCTCTTCTCCACCGGCCTGCTCGGTGCCTCCCTGCTGGCGGCCTCCGTGCTCCCCCTCTCCACCACCTACGCCATCTGCGAGGCCTTCGGCTGGGAGCGAGGGCTCGACCATCGCACCCGGGAAGCCCCCGTCTTCTACGGACTGTACGCGGCCATCATCGTCCTTAGCGTGCTCGTGGTGCTTATCCCCGGGATACCCCTGTTCCTCATGATGTGGTTGTCCCAGTCGGTGAACGCGGTCCTCCTGCCGGTCCTCTTGATTCTCGTCCTGAAGATCGCCAACGATGGCCGGGTCATGAAGGGATGGACCAACTCTCGCTTCCAGAATCTGTTTACCTGGGGCCTGACCGGCCTCATCGGCGTGGCCACCATCGCCCTGTTGATAACCCCGCTTCTCAACTAGCCCTCAGCAACAAAGAAACGGCTGCTCGCCTCGTCCGAGGCATCAGCCGTTTTCCCTCGCCGTGCAGTGTCGCTTCGATGAAGGCCCAGCGAGAGTGGGCGCGCAGGGACTCGAACCCCGG
>JAWLCP010000089.1:0-10744 GCA_041687115.1 Anaerolineae bacterium | reverse complement strand
TCCACTGAGATGCGGGAGGTATAATCAATGCCTTGACTCGCCGGATCGAAACCGAAGGGACGCAAGCGCCACACGGATTGGCCGACCACGCTTACTCGACGATTCGCGACAAGCTGATAGTTGCTCGGCTGTTCTTGAGCTGCAGGTTCAGCGTCCTGCCAAACGGACTCTTACAATGATTCACCTATGAAGCGTGCAAGAAAGCGGTCCTTGAAGTGGGTGGTCACGATCCTCGGGGTGATACTGCTTGCCGCAAGCCTATGGGGCATTCGATGGGCAACCTATGCCAGGCCGCCTCTGCCAGAGGCCATCAAAGCGCTCGAGAGTGACGAGGTCGTTTGGATCACGGATGAACCCTGGCTGGCGTTCACGCCCAGACAGAGCACGCCAACCACGGCGTTCGTCTTCTATCCTGGGGGCAGGGTCGATCCACGAGCGTACGCCACATTGATGCGCGAAATCGCATCGAACGGCTACCTGGTTGTCGTTCCGAAAATGCCCATCAACATGGCGGCGTTCAATCCGGGGGTGGCCGGTGAGATCATTGCCTACTACCCGCGGATGGACCACTGGGTGATGGGGGGGCACTCCGTTGGCGGTGCGATGGCGGCGCAGTACACGGGCAACCATGCAGATATCATTGACGGTTTGGTGATATGGGCGTCCTACCCGCCCAACAACACCGACCTCTCCAGCCTCGACATCCCTGTAGTTTCGATCTACGGCAGTCGCGAACTGAGAGTCAACGATGCCAGCGTTGGCGAGCGCAAGCCCTTGCTTCCCCCCGATACACGATATGTCCGCATAGAGGGCGGCGACCATCATCAGTTTGGATCCTACAGGATTGATCCTGCAGACCATCGGGCCACTATCAGCCGCGAATCGCAGCAGGAGCGAATCATTGCGGAAACCCTGCCAGTACTTGAAGCTGTCTCGGACCTCCCCGCTGAATAGACCGTAGTTGCAGCCTTGCCAGTGTTCAATGGGAGCTAGGCTGGGTATGGGTACTGAAGAGAGTGAACGAAATCTCAGCCTGCTTTGGCCCGGTGGGGAGCCAGAGCGATCTGAACGGCAACACTCGAGGGACGTAATCCGCCACCTGCCTGTCGCGAGACCGAGGGCGTCTGGCGTTCTTGTGTTCTACCTCTGACCCAGCAGATTCGGGCTGCGGTTGGGCGGAGTATGATCGCCTCCTGGCACCCCTGGAGGCGATGCGACAGCGACACACATCCACGACTATGCCGCAGATTTCTGCCGCGGGCAGGGCGTCGCGAAGGCGCTCGAGCGACCTGGGACGTCGTCAATGCGCGGACCGTCTTCGGTCGGGAGGCCTACGGCGTTCTCGAAGGGTAGTCAGTCCCAGGCCGCTTCCCCTCGATTCCCTCACCGCTTTCTCCTTGCGCTCGTTCCGTAGACCCGCTGCCAAGGCCCGGTCTGTTTGGCTTGACACGGTCTCAGGTGCAGGCTATAATTTATGGATAATGATTCTCGAAGACGACCGAAGGCGAGCCAATTGTCGTATGGCCGATGCGCAAGCGAGGTTCGAGGCGTTGGCAGACCGGGTCCGCGAGGAGGGCCACCGGCTGACGCCCCAGCGCGTCGCCCTTATGCGCCTCCTGGCCTCAAGCGAAGGGCATCCCAGCGCCGCGGACCTGTACGACCAGCTGCGTGCCCAGTTCCCCACTACCAGCCTGGCGACAGTCTACAAGACGCTGAATCTGCTCAAGGACCTGGATGAGGTGTTGGAGCTGGGCTTCGGCCACGACGACAACCGGTACGACGGCAACAGGCCGGATCCACACCCCCACCTGATCTGCGTCCGCTGCCGGAAGATCACGCACCCCGATGTGGGTGCCGCTCAAGGCCTCGCTGAGCAGGTAGCACAGCAGTCCGGCTACCAGATGATCAGCCACCGGCTCGATTTCTACGGCATTTGCCCGGACTGCCAGCAGAAAGCAACAGAACCGGAATCGGAGGACTCCGTCAGTAGCGCATGAGTGGAGCAAGCATTCGCAGGTATTTCCTGACTGCGGCGGGCGTTGTGGCCGTGGGATTGGGGCTGTTAGGGGTCTTCGTCCCCTTGTTGCCAACAACACCGTTTCTGCTCCTGGCAGCAGGCTGCTGGATGCGCAGTTCGCAGCGACTGCATGACTGGCTCCTCGATCACAGGTGGTTCGGGGACTACGTTCGCAACTATGTCGAGTACCGAGCGGTGCGGCCGCGCGCCAGACTCGTCACTCTGGTGCTTCTGTGGGGTGTGATAGGGGCCGCAGCGTTGACTGCTGTGGCATCCTGGTGGATGCGGGCGCTACTTGGCGTGGTAGCTATTGGCGTGACACTGCATCTATTGCAGCTGCAGTCATTGACGCCCGAAGTGCAGCAATCCAGTCGGAGATGCCTCGAGGATCGGGATGCCCAGGGAGCGCGGGCGACGGCTTAGTGTACCGGACGGAGCCGTGTCTGTGGCCTCGGACCAGCGTTCGAAAGCAGCAGCTAGGCACATTTCGATAGAGACAACAATCAATGCCCCGATAGAGCTGGCTTGGGCCGCTTGGATCAGGGCGGATGACATCAAGGAATGGAACTCCGCTTCAGACAATTGGTCGTACCCGGATGCGAAGATCGGTTTCGAGGTCGGCGGCTGATTCAACTACCGCGTGGAGGCCGAGGATGGCTCGATGGGATTCGATTCTGGAGGGAGGTTCACCTCTATCAGTCGCAATGAGCGTATTGAGTACGCACCTTACGACGGGCGGAAAGTGAGCATCTTCTGGATCAACCTGCCCGTCAAGGACCTGGTAAGGTCCATGGCGCTCTGCCGGGAGATCGTTTTTGCGCGTCACCCGTGTCCAGGAAACACTGACCAATCTGCAAGTGTCGCAATGGGTGAGAAACATAGGCTCTGCAAAGGTGTCCCGATTCAGTATGGTTTAGCGAGGCGCTGCAGCGGCGTGCCTAGCCGCTGCGCTCCACAGTGTCAACTGAGTCTGCTGACTGGCAGGCCAGGCTAGCTGTGCAAGGCGAAGCCAGAGAGGAATCAGGGGCCCCACAGACAAAGACGATCTGCCAAGCTCTCCAGAAGGCGAACGTCAATCCGCTACTCAGAGAAGCAAGACCTTCTGATCTCGGATTCTTGAGAAGGATGCTCTACGAAGCCATTTTTTGGCGTTCTATCGGGAGTGCGCCTTCGTTGGAGGAAGGACTTGCATACCCGGACGTGAGCAATCTCTTGGCTGATTGGGGACGAAGAGCTGGAGACACAGCAGTTGTCGCTACAGTCGATTCAACACCAATTGGGGCATCCTGGTATCGGTTCTGGACGGATGACAATCCCATCAGGGGATACATAGATGAAGCCACTCCTGTACTCGTGATTGGAGTCCATACAGACTATCGGCATCTGGGGATTGGGACAAAGATGATTGAATGGCTAGTCCATCGTGCGTCAGAGCAGGCCATCGAGAGGATCAGTCTTATGGTTTCCAAGGACAACTACGCGATACACCTGTATAGACAGCAAGGCTTTGTGGAATACGCAGACAATGGAGACGCATTCGTAATGGTGCGCAACATGCAGTCGTGACGATGCCGTTGCGTACGGAAAGGTAATCCTGATTGGATGCCGCGGCTGAGGAGCCCCGAGCTAACCCCGAAAGGAAAGGAAAACAGAGATGAATAGAGGCAGCAAGAGCCCGGCAACGGGCGGGATGCACGAACACGTCGCAGGCGGAGGGACGTCGCTCCGAGACTGGTGGCCGAACCAGTTGAACCTCAAGATCCTTCATCAGCACGCGCCGGTCAGCAACCCGATGGGCGAGGCGTATAACTACGCTGAGGAATTCGAGAAGCTCGACCTGGAGGCCGTGAAGCAGGACCTCTACGCGCTGATGACCGACTCACAGGACTGGTGGCCGGCCGATTACGGCCACTATGGCGGGCTCTTCATCCGGATGGCTTGGCACAGCGCGGGCACATACCGCATGGGCGACGGGCGCGGCGGCGGGGGAACTGGCAACCAGCGCTTTGCCCCCCTCAACAGCTGGCCGGACAACATCAACCTGGATAAGGCGCGCCGGCTGCTCTGGCCGATCAAGCAGAAGTACGGCACAAAGATCTCCTGGGCCGACTTGATGATCCTGGCCGGCAACTGCGCGCTGGAGTCGATGGGGCTGAAGACCTTCGGCTTCGCCGGCGGGCGTGAGGACATCTGGGAGCCCGAAGAGGATACCTATTGGGGGACCGAGACCGAGTGGCTGGGCGACAAGCGCTATACCGGCGACCGGGAACTCGAGAATCCTCTCGCTGCCGTGCAGATGGGCCTGATCTACGTCAACCCGGAGGGGCCGAACGGCGAGCCAGATCCGGTGGCGTCGGGCCGCGACATCCGAGAGACCTTCGCGCGCATGGCGATGAACGACGAGGAGACCGTCGCGCTCATCGCTGGAGGGCACACGTTTGGCAAGTGTCATGGGGCGGGCGATCCGGCGCACATAGGCCGGGAACCTGAGGCTGCCCCCATCGAAGAGCAGGGCCTCGGCTGGGCCAGCAGCTTCGGGAGCGGGAAGGGGGATGACACGATCTCCAGCGGCCTGGAAGGTGCCTGGACGCCGGAACCGACCGAGTGGGGCATGGGTTATTTCGACATGCTGTTCGGGTACGAGTGGGAGCTGGTGAAAAGCCCCGCCGGCGCCTGGCAGTGGGCGCCGAAGGATGTGGCCGAGGAGGACCTGGCGCCGGCCGCCCACGATCCTTCGAAGCGGGTCCCGACGATGATGTCCACCGCAGATATGGCGCTGCGCATGGACCCGATCTACGAGCCGATCGCGCGGCGATTCCACGAGAATCCCGATGAGTTCGCAGACGCGTTTGCCCGCGCGTGGTTCAAGCTGACGCACCGTGACATGGGCCCCCGGTCACGCTATCTCGGCCCGGAGGTTCCGGAAGAGGAACTGATCTGGCAGGACCCGCTGCCCGCGGTCGATCACGAGCTGATCGACGCACAGGACGTCGCAGACCTCAAGGGCAGGATCCTTGATTCGGCTCTGTCGATCTCAGAGCTGGTCGCGGCCGCCTGGGCTTCAGCGTCGACGTTCCGCGGCTCGGACAAGCGCGGTGGCGCCAACGGGGCACGGATCCGTCTCGCGCCGCAGAAGGATTGGGAGGTCAACCAGCCTGAGCAACTGGCGAAGGTGCTCGAAACGCTGGAGGGCATCCAGGCGGCGTTCAACGGCGCGCAGTCCGGCGGAAAGAAGGTCTCGCTCGCCGACCTGATCGTCCTGGGCGGATGCGCCGGAGTCGAGCAGGCGGCGAAGCATGCTGGCTACGAGGTGACCGTTCCCTTCACGCCGGGACGGACGGATGCATCGCAGGAGCAAACCGACGTGGCGTCATTCGCCGTCCTCGAACCGGCTGCGGACGGATTCCGCAACTATCAGAAGAGCAAGTTCGCCGTGTCGGCAGAGGAGCTGCTAATTGATCGTGCGCAGCTGCTGACGCTGACCGCCCCTGAGATGACGGTTCTCATGGGCGGGATGCGCGTCCTGGACGCCAATGTTGGACAGTCCCAGCACGGCGTCTTCACCGAGCGGCCAGAGACGCTCACCAATGACTTCTTTGTGAATCTGCTCGACACGAGCACGACTTGGAAGGCGATCTCGGAGGACGAAGACGTGTTCGAGGGCCGTGATCGCGAAACCGGCGAGCTCAAGTGGACCGGGACGCGTGTCGACCTCGTGTTCGGTTCGAACTCACAGCTCCGGGCCCTGGCTGAAGTCTACGGAAGCGACGACGGCGAGGAGAAGTTCGTGCACGACTTCGTCGCGGCGTGGGACAAGGTCATGAACCTGGACCGCTTCGACCTCGCCTGATCGGAGCAAGGAACGGCCTTGGAGCATTTCTGACAGAGATCGGGCAGGTGGTCGATGCCAGGGGTGAGGGCGGGACTGACGTGAGGGGCGTGGAGACAGGTTTGATGCCGCCGGAAGGGATCGCTCAGCGTCTCAAGCCCGCCTAGTTGCGGACCAGAAGGTTACAGGATCAAGTTCTGTCGAGGGTACCACAGTTGAATTGAGGCGGCAGAAGCCAGACGCCCCCCGCTCTTGTGGGGGAGAGGATCAGGGGCGTCTAGCTTCTTGCTTGCTAGCTCAGATCGAGCAGAGTGAAGAATCCTGCCGGATTCAGAATGACAATATCCTTCTGAATGCCGGCCGCACGTCGCCACGCCGGGAACCAACGAAATTCCAACCCAACCCAACCGGGGCCCACCGGGGCTCCAACCGATCCCATCGTCTGGAGAAGCGTATCCGTGTTATACTCGAATGGAGGCCGGAGCGTCTGCCGGGTCTCGTGAGTCGGGAAGCACAGAGGAACTGGTTCTGAATAGTGAAGAGGAGGAGCGATGATGAATGAGCAAGCGCCGTCGAGCGAAGCTGAGTTGCGTCAAGCACGTCGAGGATGGAGCCAGCGCCACGGAGCGCGTGGTGCGCTCCTTCACGACGGCCCGATTGCGCGGGGGCGGGGCTGTGCTATAATAGTTGTCGCCGATTGAGATCCGGAAGGGTGCCGGAGCGGACGAACGGGGCGGTCTCGAAAACCGCTGTGGTCATTACTGGCCACCGAGGGTTCGAATCCCTCCCCTTCCGCCTGATGAGCCTCTTGCTCGCGTGAGCAAGGGGCTCTTTGTTATGTATCGCTGCGAGGGGCACGACAGACGACTAGTCCCTCGTCCCGGATCTCCACCCAGTCGCCGGTGTGGATGCGCGAGACGTCGACCTGATCGACCATGGGGATGTCGGCGATGACGGCGCCGACGGCGACCACGGGGTCGGCCTCGGCGTTGACGATGGCGGCGGGCGCCAGGTTATTGCGGGCCAGGCGGTAGAGGGTGTAGGAGCCGACGGTGCTGCCCTTCCCGGTGGGGAAGACGAGGACGCGATCGGTCACGCTCTGGCCCTCCAGGGGGTGTCCTGGCTCGATGACGAGACCGCTGTCGGGGTCGACGCCACCGAGGAAACCGATGGGCTCGGAGGAGACGAGGGCCCGGCCGGCGGCCCGGCCGGCCTTGACGACGCGGGCGGAGAGGTGGGTGTCAGCCACGGCATCCCTCCCCCAACCAACCTTGCGAAGGTTGGCCTGAGGGACCCATCAGAGACCCCCGCTCGACAAGCAGCGGGCCTATTGTCCCCGAACCTGGAACCTGAACCTTCGCAAGGTTAGCCACGCATCTCTACCACTCGAAGTCCAGCTCCTCGATGTTCCAGAAGGGCGTCTGCTGGCTGGGATCGAGGGTTGAACCTCTGACCTCCGGGCGCAGGGCAAGGAGTCTGGGCACGAAGTAGAGCGGCAGGACAGGCAGATCCTGGGAGAAGATGACCTGCGCCTCCTGGTGGTGGCGCACATACTCGTCGGTCCCGTAGACGGCCTCCAGGGCGGATTGGCAGGCCTGGTCGTAGGCCTCACTCTCGTATCCCGGGTTGTTACTGGTGGCCCACCAGTTCTCCTCCCGCGGGACCTGCGTCGAGAGGTAGAGCTCACACGGCGCACCGAGGCCATTGAGCCAGGAGAAAAGGGCGAGGTCGAACTGGCGACCGAAGACGGGGCCATCGGGGCCATCGGCGTAGAAGGTCTCCGCGGGGAGCGCCTCGGCTCCCAGGCGGATGCCACAGGCGGTCAGGTTCTCCTGGAGGATCTCGGCGGTGCGCTCCCGCGCGAGGTCGCCTGCGGTGGTGAGAAGCGTGACGGAGAACGGAGTGCCGCCGGCGATGCCCGGCACGGCCTGGGCCTCACGGATGCCGTCGCCGTCGGTATCCTCCCATCCCGCCTGCTCCAGGAGCGACCGTCCGGCAGCGGGATCATACTGCCAGAAACGGAGTTGATCGGCGGCGTAGACAGGATGCTGGGGCGGTACGTAGCTGTGGGCGAGCACCGCCTCCCCATGGGGGAAGGCCGCCGCGGCGATGCGCTCGCGGTCGGTGCAATGGGCGACGGCCTGGCGCACCCGAACATCGGCAAAGAAGGGTACCCGCTCGGACCAGGGGACCGGCTGAACGGCGAAATCAAGATGCTCCCATTCGCTGCCTGCAGAGGAGATCAAGCGAGCCTCGTTGGCCTGGACGGCTTCCAGCAGCGACGGAAGAGGTGCATCGCCGATGAGGTCGCGGGTGAGCACGTCACAGTTGCCGACGAGAAGCTCTTCGGTAGCCTGCTGCACGTCGCCGACGAAGCGGAAGGTGACGCGATCCAGGTAGGGCAGGCCTTCGGGCGCGCGGAAGTAATGTGGGTTGGGCAAGAGGGCGATGCTCTCACCCTCCACCCACTCCTCGACGACGAAAGGACCCCATCCCAGCGGATGGCGCCGGACCAGATCGGACTGAGGAAGCTCCTCAATTTCCACGTCCGCCAGGACGTGCCGAGGGAGCGGATGGTAGAAGTTGAGGACGAAGTACGTGTCCCGATATCCAGGCACGCCGGTCCAGACGACGGTCCGCTCGTCGACAGCCTCGTAACTCGCCGTGCGCTCGACCCTGCGCCGCAGCGAGGGGTCATCGAGACCTTCGACCACCTGGTAGGCGTAGCGGGAGTCCGCAACGGTCAGCGGCTGCCCGTCGGACCAGGTGACGTCGGCACGGAGGGTGAACGTGACCACCATCTGGGTGGTAGTGAGGACACCGCTCTGAAACGCGACTTCGTCGCCGACGCTATTGTGGAGCACGACGCCGGGGACGAGGTTCACGACCTCGCCGCCAGCCTCTAGCACGGCATCGCCCTGCGCAACCCTGACGGTGCGGAGGACAGCGTCGCCGTTCTCGAGCGCGGGGAGGCGCTCCAGAATGACCGGCTCCGGCCGGTAGCTGCGGACGTCGATGGGGCCATCGTAGACCGCATCCAAGACGTTGCGGGCCGCCTGCGACAGCGCGCCGTAGACGAAGAGGGTATCAGGCTCCTCTCCCTGGCAGATGGTGAGCTCCTTCGGCGGCGGAGGGGTCGGCGTGGGGGTGGGAAGTGGCGTACCCTCCTTCGTTGGCGGTGACTGGGGCGTGGGCGAGGATGGATCGGGCACGTCGGTCGGCGCGGGGCGTGTGGGCATCTGACACGCTGCGAGAATGGTCACCAGCAGGACCATGGCGAGAACGGGAAGACGACTTCGATGTGTCCGGAACCTGGTGTATGGGCTCATAGCTCAATCCGTAGCTTGGTAGATCAAACCGCGTTCAACGATCGGTACGACGTCGCGAAGCCTGATCCTCTCAAATGTGGCGATCAGGATGGCCAAGCAGCCGTAAACGCTTCGTCAGTAGGCCCTGGCGAAGATGGCGCGTTCGTGGGCCTCCTTGCCGCAGCGAATACAGGTCCCGGTCCCGGGCTCCTGCTCCAAGGGAATACAGCGGAGTGAGGCCCTGGTCTCCTCCTTGATCTGAGCCTCGCATTCGGCGTCGCCGCACCACCAGGAGTGAGCAAACCCCGCGGCGACCGCCTCTTTGAAGGCCTCATAGTCGGTGGGGTCATAGGTATGCTCCTCCCGGAAGGCGAGGGCCTGCTGATAGAGATTGTCCTGAATGGCGTCGAGGGTCCCCCGGACGGTTTCGCCCAGGCCGTCGCTGAGGGGGACGATGGTCTTCCTGGCACGTCCCTGGAGGTCGCGCCGGGCGAGGACGACTTGGCCCTGTTCGACATCGCGCGGGCCAATCTCGATGCGCAAGGGAACACCGCGCATCTCCCATTCGTTGAATTTCCAGCCAGGCGAGTACGCATCCCGGTCGTCGACGTGAACGCGCACGTCGTCGCCGAGAAGGCGCTTGACCTGCTCGACGACCTCGGAGACCTGTACACGCTGGTCCTCGTCCGACCAGATGGGGACGACCACCACCTGATGGGGGGCAAGCCTGGGGGGAAGGACCAAGCCCTGATCGTCTCCGTGGGCCATGACGACGGCACCGACCATGCGGGTGCTGACGCCCCAGCTGGTGGTCCAGACGTATTGGAGCTCGTTGTTCTCGTCCAGGTACTGGATGTCGAAGGCCCTGGCGAAGTTCTGTCCGAGGAAGTGGCTGGTACCCGCCTGGAGGGCCTTGCGGTCGCCCATCATGGCCTCGATGGCGTAGCTGGTGATAGCACCAGCGAACTTGTCGCTCTCGCTCTTCCGGCCGGCGATCACGGGGATGGCGGCGTCCTCGACCGCGAACTCGACGTAGACGTCGAGCATGCGGAGGGTCTCCTCGCGGGCCTCCTCGGCAGTGGCGTGGGCGGTGTGCCCCTCCTGCCAGAGGAACTCGGTGGTGCGGAGGAAGGGGCGAGTGCGCATCTCCCAGCGCACCACGTTGGCCCACTGGTTGATCAGCACGGGGAGGTCCCGATAGGATTGGATCCAATTTGCGTACATGTGGCCGATGATGGTCTCCGACGTGGGGCGGACGACGAGGGGCTCTTCCAGCTCCTTGCCGCCGCCGTGGGTCACGACGGCCAGCTCGGGCGAGAAGCCGGCCACGTGCTCGCTCTCCTTCTGGATGAAGCTGAGGGGGATGAGGAGAGGGAAGTAAGCATTGACGTGGCCGGTGGCCTTGAAGCGGGTGTCGAGCCCCTCCTTGATGTTCTCCCAGAGGGTGAACCCGTAGGGCTTGATGACCATGCAGCCCTTGACGGGTGCATAGTCGGCGAGATCGGTCTTCTGTATGACGTCGGTGTACCAGCGAGAGTAGTCCTCGCTGCGGGGTGTGATGCGTTCAGCCATTCTTCTTCTCCTTTACTC
>JAWLCP010000088.1:0-10779 GCA_041687115.1 Anaerolineae bacterium | reverse complement strand
GACGTTCGACGGAGGATCCGCGCCCAGTATAGCCAGCCTGCCGGGGATGCGGGAGCGAACGGTGATCTGCGACGGTTTCTCCAAGACGTATGCGATGACGGGCTGGCGGCTGGGCTACGGGGTAATGCCGGAAGGGCTTGCCGAGCGGCTTGAGCTGCTGTTGACGCACTCGGTCGGCTGCACGGCGACGTTCACCCAGTATGCGGGGGTTGAGGCGCTGACCGGGCCGCAGGGGCAGGTCGAGGAGGTGGTGGCCGAGTATCAGCGCCGGCGAGACGTTCTGGTGGAGGGCCTGAACCGAATGCCGGGGGTGCGATGCCAGAGTCCGGAGGGTGCTTTCTACGCGTTCCCGAACGTGAGCGATCTCGGCCGCACGTCCGAGTGGGTGGCCGACTACCTGCTGGAGGAGGCCGGGGTGGCGGTGCTGCCCGGGGATGCCTTCGGGAGAGGGGGCGAGGGGTATCTGAGGCTGTGCTTCGCCAACTCCATGGATCGGATCGAGGCGGGCGTGGAGCGCATTGGGGACGCGCTGAGGGTGCTGGACGGAGACGGGGCGCCGACGAGACCGTAAGGGTCGGTCGCGGCTGATGGGGGCCGCGCTCGCCACGGCGACTATTTTCTGCGGGAAACAAACGCTCCTTCGCCCTGGGGGCGGTGGAGGGACGCTGCGCAAACGGCGTGGTCGGGCGCGGATAGGACGTCCAGCCCGGCAGACGGGCTGGGGGCCCGGACACAAGGCCGCGGGCGGCCGGGATCGTATCGTTCGCTTGACCTCGGCGTCAGGCATTCTACAATAGCGGAGCATCCCAGCCAGCGCCAGAGCCCGAGACATGCGGGTCGGGAGGTCGCTGCAGTTTGCAGAGATACCCCGTCTACCGCGTTCCAGCTCTACATTGCGGTGGAGTTTTTCGTCTCCGGCAGGATCGCCCCCCTCTCGGTTCTGCCGGTTTGGGTGCAGCAGGTCGCCTCGTGGCTGCCGTTTCGCTGGATGTTCTACTTCCCCACTCGAGTTGGCCTTTGGCCTGGTAGGCGTGTCCATCGTATTCTATCACACCGAGCACCTTGCCGGCTGGGCACAGGCCGAGCTGCTGGCGGTCCTGGGGGTCTATATGGTGATCGCTGGCATCACGAGGGTGGTCATCCAGCCTAACATGATGCAGCTGATGCGCGATGTCCACCGCGGGGAACTCGACTTCAAGCTTGTTAAGCCAGTCGACGCCCAGCTTCTGGTCAGCACCTGGGAGATAGAGCTCTGGAAGCTTCTGGAGGTCCTTCTGGGAGCGGGGGTTCTGGCGTTCGCGATCTATCAGCTGGGCGGGTTGGTGGGTGCCGGGCGGACCCTGGCCTTCGGCCTGATGCTCTTGTGCGGTGGGTTTATCGTCTACAGCTTCTGGTTGCTCCTGACCAGCACCGCCTTCTGGTTTGTTCAGATCTGGGGTCTGCTCCAGTTGTTCGACAGCGTCTACCAGGCTGGCCGCTGGCCCGTCACCATCTACGCTAGCTGGATGCGCCTCGTGCTGACGTTCATCGTTCCGGTTGCCTTCGCCGTCACGATTCCCGCCCAGGCGTTGACTGCCCGCCTCGACTGGCCCACTCTGGTCCTGACGATGGCCCTGACCGGCTTCTTCCTGGGCGCCTCCCGCTGGTTCTGGAAGCTGGGGCTAAGGCGGTACGCCGGCGCGTCTGCCTGACACGGGGGTAGCGTGGCGCTCTGTGACTGTGGCGCGCCCCTTTCGATGTTGGGGGTCATCACGGCGGCCAATGCCGACCCGGTCGCGGAGCTCTTTGCACTGAGGGGACACAGCGAACCGATCGTCAAGGTAGCCTTCAACCCGGACGGCGATGGGATTGGCTGTGCTTGAAGGACACGGCGCCTCGGTCAACGACGTTGGCTTCAGCCCGGACGGCGAGGTTCTGCCCTCCTGCAGCGGCGGCCTCGTGGAGCGATTCACCGTCCGCCTATGGGATGTGGAGACGTGGACCGAGATGGCGATGCTGGAAGGGCATGAGGGGGCCATTGGGACGGTGGCGTTCAATCCCGCACCAGGTCCTGCGTATCGAACCCCTCGGTGAGCAGGTCGTAGATCTCGGTTAGGCGCTAGCGAGCGGATTGAGACCAGTCAGGCTGGGGGGGCCTTGCGGGGCGATCAGCAACTGGCGCGGGCTCGCGGTCGCACGGCGGCTCGCAGATCAAGCGCCTCTTCAGCTGCGTCATCCTGGACGAGGTGCAGGACGCCAAGAGGAAAGCGACGCTCAAGGGAGAGACGACGCGGGCGCTGAAGGCCAACGGCAAGGCCGTCCTCTGGGGTGCCTGGCTCAAGGCGTAGGTGACCGACCTGTTCCGCGAAGAGGGAGAGGCCAGATGGCGACTTCCGCTGTGTATGGTCTCCACTCGGATCCAGCAGCGGGCGGGCCGTATGGTGGGAGAGATTCTGCCAGACCGGCTGCTTGCTATGCCGTCCCCCCGTCACATCCATCGGCACATCTGGCCGCGGCCTCGGAGCTCGTGCCGATGGGGGCGTGCGCGGCTTGGGCAGTCCCTGTCTCGGTCGGTGACTGCCGGGGCCTCAGATCCGGCATGCGCTGCGACGCCACAGCGCCGCCCAGGGCGAAGACGAGGGCCGCTCCCACAAAAGGAGCCCCCAGCCCGAACCAGGCGGCCGCCATACTCCCCGCTGCCGGGCCGATCGCCTTGGCAATCGATACGGCCGTAGCCTCTACGCCATAGACCAGGCCCTCGCGCCCGTCCGGTGACAGGGTAGCCAGGGAAGCCCCGACGGCGGACAGGATCCCACCCATAGCGAAGCCCCCACCGAGCTGGAGCGGCACGAGCCATACCCACGTGCCCACTAAGGATTGAGGCGCGTAAAACAGCACAGAGCCGAGGGCGCAAGCGACCAGGATCCGTCGGTATCCCACGCGGTCTCCCAGCGCACCGAGTTTCCAGCCGCCGAGGGCACCTCCGACGGCGCTTGCCCCGATGACGAGGCCGGTGATCGTGGCGATTTTGGCGTCGGCCGGTGCCACCGCCTCCACGAACAGGGACAAAGTTGGCTGGGCCATACGCGCCCCGGATTGAACGAGCAGCCCTACGCCAAGGACCGCCAGGATCGGTGCCGAATTCAGGACGGGCTTCAGATGATTCAAGACTTGATGGCGCAAGCTCCGGTTACCGTGGCTGGCGGCCCCACTCGCGTTGACCACGACCTGGCTAGATCTGCGAGGCTCGTTCACAACAATCGTGACTCCCGTGGCGGCGGTGAGAAGCAGAACGCTGGTGACGAAGAAGGCGGTCCGGTAGCCCACGGCGTCCGCGATGATTCCCCCCAGCATAGGTCCGGCCGTCGCACCGATGTAGACGGCCATTTGGAGGTTCCCGAGGGCGTACCCGGCGCGGTCCTTGGGAGCTGTCGTGGCAACGAGGGCGCGGGCAGCGGTGACGGTTCCCGTGAGGGCGCCCTGCATGGCCCGGAGGACGACCAGCTGGAATGGACTCTGCGCGAGGCCCATCAGAGCCATGATGACGGTTCCGCCGAACATCGCCCGCTCCACCATCACCTTGCGGCCGTAGCGGTCGCTGAGGGCACCCCAGATCGGGCCGAAGATGGCCATGGTGACGGCCTGGGCCGAGAAGACCGCTCCGGACCACATCGCCACCTGGCGCTCGCCCTCCACGCCCAGGTCTCGGACGTACAGGGGCAGCAGGGGAATGACGACGGCGAACCCGACGATGGCTACCAGCTCAGTGAACCAGATGGCCCACAGGTTGTGCTGCCAGTTCTCCGCGCTGTGCTCCTGACTATCCGCTGTGTGATGTTTCTTCACAGGCTGAATTGTTACACAGGGGGGTTCGGTGTCAAGTCAGGCGGGGTGGTATAATCGAGGAGATCAAGTACCGCAAGAGGGTGGGAAACGCGCACAACTCAGACCGACCCGTCGGACCTCGACAGAGCAAAAAACGCTTGGAGCGACTCTCGCCGGATCGAATGCCTCCGATCCGCAGGAACACAGAGGCGACAGCCGCGCTGTCGATACGTCCGGCGACTTCCGGATGCTCAAGGGAAGTGCCGGTCACCTTGCCGGCGGACCATGATCAAGCCCCAATCGTCGTTTGACTCCGCATGGCTTGATGCTAGAATACCGGGACGCCTCCGCTGCCGCCCGTGGAGCAGATCCGAAGCCGGGACGAAGCCGAGATAGACGTGGTCCGGACCCTGTTGCCGAGGGCGGCTTCTCGCGCTCGGGTCACGATGAGACACCGCGCCGAAGGGAGACACCAGATGCCAGGACGACCTGAGGGATTCCACCGCTACGCGATCGCAGCGTCCGCCTTTGTGTCCTACCTCCTGCTGGGGGGTGCCTACTACTCCCTGTCGGTCCTGGCGCCGGTGATGGCCGCCGATCTGGGCTGGAGCGCCGGCGCGTTCGGAGCGGCGTTCTCCATCTTCGTCCTGCTTCTGGGGCTCAGCGGCCCGCCCGTGGGCGCCTTTGTCAATCGTTTTGGGCCCCGGCGGGCCATCTTGACCGCCTCGCTGCTGGTAGCGCTGGCTCTTGCTCTCTTCTCCACGACCGCGGCCCTGTGGCAGTTCTATGCGTTCACCACCCTGCTGGGATTTGGTTTCGGTCTGGGCAGCCTGCTGCCGATGCAGCAGCTGATCGGCAACTGGTTCTTCGAGCGGCGATCCCTCTTTTTGGGCTTCGTGATCACCGGAGCGGGCGTGGGGGGGCTGGTCCTGGCCCCGGTCACGGGCGGGCTCGCAGGAATCCTCGGGTCGTGGCGGCCCGTCTGGCTGATCCTGGCCGCTCTGCTTCTGGTACCGGCGCTTCTGGCCCTGTTCGTGATCCGGGATGAGCCTGACGGACCGGTGCAGGCAGCGGAGGGGGTCGATCCGGAGGCGGGCCTGTCGGTTGGCGGCACAGGGCACGGTCATGGTACCCGCGTCCATAGGAGTACACGGCCGTGGGAGACGAAAGCGGCCGTCAGGACCAGCGCGTTCTGGCTGCTGGCCCTATCGTGGGGGATCATGGGGTTCCTCCTGCAGGCGGTCACGGCCCACCAGGTCGCCTATCTGGCTGACGAAACGCGAGTGGATCTCACCGTCGCCGCGTCTGCCCTGGGGTTGATCGCCGGCTCCAGCATTATCGGCCGGCTGGTGTCGGGGTGGCTGGGGGACCGCATTGAACCCCGGTTGGTCACGGCGGGCTTGCTCCTCTTGATGAGCCTCGGCCTCGCTGTCCTGGTGACCGGCGGAGGCCTGGTCAGCGTCTACGTCTACGTCGTCCTCTTTGGGATCGGGTACGGGGGTGTACTCGTCCTGATGCCCGCCGTCGTGCTGAACTACTACGGAGCGGAGAGCTCCGCCTCCATCACCGGCCTGTCAATGCTCCTCCACACCCTGCTGAGCGCCGTGGGCGCGCCCCTGATCGGCGGCATGAAGGATGTCAGCGGCAGCTACGTGCCGGCTTTCGGGCTGATGATCAGCATAGGGGTCGCCGGCGCCCTGAGCGCGTTCCTGGCCCGACCACCGTAGGGCGAGTCGGTCGACCCGGGGCGCCGTGTCCCCGAATGCTCCATCTGAGCGTGTCGACGCGCTCAACGAGCATCGCAGCAGACCCCTTGTCGCCGCGGCATCGCCGCCTTGAGCGTCTTTCCGAGGAAGGTCTCGGCACTCCAGAGAAGCCCTCGGCGATCCCAGTTGGCTGCTCTCCGAAACCTATTCCACTCTGTCGGAGCGGTGGTGGGTTGCTGCGTTGGCAGGTTCACGATTTGGCATAGCTGTGTCTGCAGGGGGCGGGGAGAGACCGCAGTCGCCGAGCCGTGCACGAGCTTCCCCTGGAGAGGGTCGTGTCGGGAATGGAGCGAAGGCGCAACCGCCGGTGGGTCAGGGGATGGGTTCAGCCACGGCCCCGGCCCTGCTGAAGCGGGTGATTCGGTCGCGCCGCTCGACGAGGTGGAACAGGTCGCGTGGGGGCCGGAGCCGCCCCTCGATGGCGAGGGTGCCGTCATAGCGCAGGAGCCGATGAAGCTCGCTCCAGAGGGCGTCCGGGCTGCCGATGACGTGTCCGAGTCCGAAGACGAAGATGAGGTCGAAGCTCGCCGCGGGCATGCCGGTGTGGGCAGCGTTGGCGAGGAGGACCTGGACGTTGGTGGCGCCGGCGCGCTCGATCTTCTGCTGCACGTGTCTGACGGCGGTGGGGCTGACGTCGACGCTGACGACGCTGCCGTCGGGTCCGACGAGCTCGGCCGCGGGCAAGGTAAAGAATCCCGGGCCGCAGCCAACCTCGAGCACTCGCTGGCCCGGGCGGAGCCCGGCGGCGGTGAGGGGCGCAACCGGATCTCTGAAGAGGCCGTAGAGGGTCTCGTGGACGAAGGCTATGGTTCGAAAGCGGAACTGATCTCTCCACATCGTGCTTATCTCCTTTGGGGACATGGGTGCCCCGGTCAGATTGTACGCCCAGGCTGGCCGCGGCGCCAGTGAACCCACAGGTAGATCCGCAGTGGGGTGACGAGGACGAATGAGAGAACGGCCAGGATGGCGGCCAGGGTGGCCAACAGGACGGCGGAGGCCACCTGCGCGCTGTTCTCTGTGGTTGTGATTATTTGCAGGTCTGTCATGGCGTTGTCACCTCTCTGATTCACTTCCGATTCGGTCGGCCTCTGCTGATGTGGTGAGAGGATGCCACAAAGGTGTGAAGGAATTGTAAAGAGGTGTGGGAGATGTGGTGAATCGTGGAAACTGGATGGGACGAGGAGCGTGTCGGCGACCGGCAAATCGGACAGGCGAGGGGCGGGCTTCATGGAGCGAGCGCCGGGCGAGCCCCCCGTTGCTCGAGGGGTGCGATCGTGGTATGATGGCAAGACGAGCCCGTGAGAAAAGGAGAGTGTGATGCGAGAGCAACTGCAAGAGCAGGTTGCGCGACTGAGGGATGCCGGCGCGGTCTACGTGGACGCACGGTGGTACCCCTTCGAGGAGACCAATGAGTTGCTGATGTGGAACGGCAACCTGAAAGAAGCGAGCGCTTCGCGGGAGAGCGGCGTGGGCGTCCGGGTGCTCTACAAGGGGGCATGGGGGTTCTCGGCCGCTTCGGACACGAGCGATCTCCCCGCGGTGTTCGACGAGGCACTGGACAACGCCCGTGTGGCGGCGGAACGGGTCACATTCCCCGTCCGCCTGGCGGAGAAGGATGCGATCGAAGCAAGCTTCAAGAGCCCCAGCCGGATCGATCCGTTCACGGTACCTCTGGCAGAGAAGGTGGCGTTCATGCGGGCGATGGACGAGGAGCTGAATCAGCCCGGCGTGTTTCAGCGCGTCTGCAGGTTGACGTTCACCCGGAAGCAGATCGTGTTTGTCGATTCGGAGGGCAGCGAGATTGAGAAGACCATTGTGGAGGTGTTTCCGTCGCTACACGTGACGGGGCGGGACGCGCAAGGAGAGATGCACCCGCGCACGTTCAACCCCACGCGCATGGGAGACACGCGGGGGTGGGAGACAGTCGACATGGAGGTCTTCACTGCGAATGCGGAACGGATCGTGCGGGAGATGAACGAGGTGCTGGTGGCCGAGGAGTGCCCCAAGGACGTCCGCTCGGTCATCCTGCTGCCCGGAATCATGTTCCTGCAGACCCACGAGACGATCGGGCACGCCCTCGAACTGGACCGCATCCTGGGCTACGAGCTGGCCTACGCGGGTGGGTCGTTCGTGCGGCTCAGCGATTTCGGCGCGCTCCGCTACGGCTCGGACAAGCTGACGGTCCGCGCGGATGCGACGATTCCGAACAGCCCGGGCAGCTTTGGCTACGACGACGACGGCGTCCCCGCCCAGGATAATCTGCTGATCGACAAGGGACTGCTGGTGGGCGCGATCACCGGCCGGCAGATGGTGGAGGAGGCGAACGCCCGCGCGCGGAAGCGCATCTTCGAGGGCAGCAGCGGGGCGAACCGCGCCACCTCTTTCTACCGCGTGCCGATCGAGCGCATGACGAACATCAACGTCGACCCGGGCGACGACGGGACATTGGACGACATCGTCAATCAGATGGAGCAGGGCATCATCCTGGACGGCGACAAGAGCTGGTCAATTGGCTCGAACCGCGAGCAGTTCCACTTCGCGACAGAGATCGGATGGTTGGTGGAGGACGGGCAGGTGACGGAGGTGGTGAAGAACTCGACCTATCAGGGCGAGACGATCCCGTTCTACAACTCGCTGTCGGCGGTGGGCGACGAATCGACGTGGGAGGTACACTACGTGCCGAACTGCGGAAAAGGACAGCCCAACCAGATCATGCAGCTGGGCCATGGCGTGCCGGTGTGCCGGTTTGACGGCGTGAGGATAGGAGAGTAGCGGTGAAGGATAACGTGCTGGAAACCCTACGAGAGCTGCGCGCGTACGCTCTGGAGACGGGCGTCGAAGCGACGTTCCTGTATCACGAAGAAGACAGTCACCTGATGCGTTTCGCCAACTCGGCTATCTCCCTGAATACGAACGAGCATCTGATCCGCCTGGAGATCACCGCGTACGAAGATCGACGGCGGGCGAGCTACGGGCTCATCACGGCGCCGGAGAGCCTGGAGGACATGAAGCGAGGGGTAGATATGGCGGGCGAGATGGTCGAACACGCCCAGCCGCTGAGCTATCAGCCAACGGTTCCGGTCTACTCCGAATCCTTCAGCGACGAGAGCGCTTACGATGCCGCGCTGGCCACGCTTGGGAGTGAGGAGCAACTGGCATTCTTCAACCAGGCGGTGGCGGGGCTGGAGACGGACGAGATTCGGCTCTCGGGCATTTTCTCCTGCGGGGCGAACACGATCGCTCAGATCAGCACGCGTTCGGAGCACACTCAAACCTTCAAGACGTCGGATGCGCAGATCAACGCGGTGCTGTCACACTCCGGACTCAAGTGGGAGGTGACGGCGGAGCAGTCGGCGCAGCAGAAGGCCGACCTGGACCCAGACGAGGTGCGACGCGATCTGGCGTACCTGGTGGAGCACTACCAGAATGACACACCGCAACAGCTGCCACTGGGGAGGTATGACATCGTTCTGGGCCCGGCGGCGATCGCCGAGCTGCTGACGATGATGGAGTACATTGGCTACCACGGTGGGATGATGAAGCGCGGCTACTCGTTCCTCAAGGAGGAGCAGGTGGGCGAACGGGTCCTGTCCCCCACGTTCACATTGACGGACGATCCCACGCGGACGGAGACGTTCCCGTATCGGCGCGACCTGATAGGCATGCCTCGCCGCCCGTTCCCCATCTTCGTCGATGGGGTATTCGAGAGCTTCATCTGGCCCCAGGATGAGGCCGACGAGTTCGATGCGCAGCCCACGGGGCACACGGTTCCGCACAACAGTATTGTGATGGAGGGGGGCGACGGGGCGGCAAGCACGATTGAAGAGCTGGTGGCGACGGCGCGGGAGAGCGACGTGCTCTACATCCCGTTCCTCCACTACATGAACATCGTGAACCCCTCCAAGGGTGTGGTGACCGCCAGCTCGCGCTTCGGCGCGCTGCTGCTGAAGCAGGATGGCTCCGTGGTCGTCCCGTACAACGTCCGACTGACCCAGAGCCTGCTGGACGTGTTCGGGGAGAGAGTGGCCTGGGTGTCGGAGGATCAGGTGGTGGTCAACACGTCGTCGAGCTACGGAGCGCGGAATCCGACGGCGATGGTGGTGCCGGCGCTGATGCAGGTGGATGGGCTGGAGATCTCTCATTCCAACGCGTCGTATTAGGGGTGTGTGGCGATGCGGTGCTGGTGAGGGTGGGGATTGCTTCGCTGCGCTCGCAATGACGGCCCAGCGGTGCTGGGCAAGGACGGGGGAATTGGCTTCGCGGCGGAGCGATCACGGCGCTGAAGCGCCTACTACAAACTCTACGGCGGCGGAGCGATCACGGCGCTGAAGCGGCAACTGCAAACCCTTGGGCGAGGGCGGGGTTACGTCACCAAACGGGCGGTTTTGTGGTATAATATAGACAATCCAGACCTGCACCCTGAACGTGGCTGGCGAGGGGCGAGAGGGGCGCGTCAGGGAGCGGGGTACCGTCGGAAGGTGCTAGAGCAATGGGGGTGAGAGCGATGAGTGTCTACCGACTGACACGAGCCGATCGTAACCTGCTGTGGGCTGGCGCCGACCTAGAGGCCGTGCTGGCCGAGCGGGAAAAGGAGAAGCTGGAGCGCAGCGAGCGCACCGGGGAACGCTTGAGCGCAGATACTCTGGCACGTCTTGGACACCAGGGGGCGGGATCAGGTAAGGCTCGCTACGCTCGATCGATGCCTGAGCCAGCGTAAAGCGGGGTCAGATCGATCGCCGTTGCGTGCGGACGGCCTGGACCACGGGGGCGCGAACCGCTGGGAGTGACGTCGCGCGCGTCGGGGAAGCGCCGCCGGGTGTGATACGACGGCGGCACAGTTGAATACGGGCGAACGAAAGCGCCGACCTCCGAGCCGACGGGGACAGAGAACCCGAGAGGGCCGAGGTCGGCGCTTTCGCGTGTGAGGGGTTGGGTGCTGGTGGGGGTGGGAGATTGCTTCGCTACGCTCGCAATGACGGCCCAGTGGGGCGGGGGTGGAGCCGGGGGTGACGATCTGGCGGGGGCGGCACGGCGCTGAAGCGCCTACTACGAGCCAGTTCTGAGGGGGGCACGGCGCTTACGAGCCAGTCCTGAAGGGGGCAGGGCGCTGATGGATTTTGAATTACTAACCGGGTAATAGACCGACATAGCGCAAGAGTTCGGTGGACGGTTTGCAGTAGGCGCTGAGGAAGGCGTGCATCCGCTGCTT
>JAWLCP010000087.1:0-10867 GCA_041687115.1 Anaerolineae bacterium | reverse complement strand
TCGCAAGATGTGTTCCAGTTCGACTCGCTCACTCTCGCTTAACGTCAAGTGCCGTCGCTTGGGCATCTTCCACCTCCGCACGTAGGATGTCTCAAGTATTCTATTACCCGCTTAAGTTGTCAAAATCCATAAGCGCCTACTACGAGCCAGTCCTGACCGGGGGTCAGGTGGGGTGTTGGGGTGGGGGAGAGGGTTGAGGTTTGAGGAGGGCAGCGACGGAGGCGGGGCGAAGGTCGTCGCCAATCTGGTCCCCGCCGATGACGGTGGCGTCGGAGCGGACAAAGTTGACCTGGCCGGAATCGTCGCGCTTGAAGCGACCGAACTCGGGCCCGCTGAGGGTCTCGAGGACTCCCGGGCCTCCCTCCGGCGTGTGGTGGCCTCGCAGAATGAGGGCGTAATCCCCCTCGGTGGCTCCCAACAGGTCGAGGGCCTGGTCGGGGACTTTGAGGGCGTAGTACTCGGCATTGGCGCGGAGCGAGGGGTGGGGCCGATCCTGAAGCAGCTCGATGCGGAATGACCTGCCCCCCAGTTGGAGGGTGGCCGCGACGACGTAGTGCTCGACCTCCAACTGAGCGAGGGTGAAGCGGCTCTCCTCACCCGGCAGGACAACGGGTATCCAGATGGCCGCGTTGGGGCTGCCAGCGGACCGGGTCTCCTCGCGGGTCAGCGCCAGGCAGAGCGCCTTGATCCACTGCTGCGCGCGCTTGCAGTTCTTGATGCGAGAGGTGGCGTTCACGGCGGTCCAGTCCAGCTTGACGGCCTCCAGGAAGTCGTCTGCCTTCTGGTACCAGCGGAGGGCGTCGGAACGGCTGCCCAAGGACTGATGGATCAGCCCGATGGCGTAGGCGGCGACGGCCTGATTGTGGCGCTGGTGCCGCGACGGCTGGCTGGCGAAGAGGCGATGCGCTCTGCGGGCCTCGCCGAGGGCGGCAGCGGGCCGGCCGAGGGTGAGGTGGACGTCGGACAGATGGACGAGCGCGGCCGCCCGGCTCACCTGAGCACCGGGCTCGCGGCTGGCGTCCAGCGCGTCGAGTGCCTGTCGTTCCGCTTCGCTCCAGGCCCCCTGGCGCCGGAGGGACCGGGAGGTGCGGAGCAAGTCGTCCACGAAGGCGGGAAGGCCGTCCAGAGAAAGGAGCTCGGGGGGAGCGAGGCCGGGCGGCAGTCGGATCACTGTGGTTTCCCTCACCAATCGGGCCTGGTGTCACGCCCCGGGGCGGCGGCGTCGCTGTCGAGGAGGTCCTGGAGTCGTCTGAGCGTGCGGATAGCCTCGGGGGGCATGAAGTCTCGAGTCCCGGGGTCGTAGGACATCCACCGCAACGCCTCGACGACGCGCAGAGCGAGGACGTACGGTTCGGAGGTCTCCCTCCTGGCGAGCACGGGATGGAGGGCCTCGGCAAGGGCGATGACCATCTCCGCCTGGGCCTGGATGCGTGCGGCGTCGATACGGAGCAACTCTGCCTCTCCTTCGGCGCGGCTGGCCAGCGCCCGGGCGCTCCAGCCGGCGTTCCATGCCTCGATCCGCTGCTGTGAGACGATCTCCAGAAGCTTCTCCGAGACCTGCTCCGTTCTCCTGTTCCCCCTGTCGGGGGCTTTCACCTGAATGTGGCCCAACTCGATCTCCAGAAGGCGCGCACCCAGATCGCTGACCCTGTCCTGCAGGTCGGCCTTCAGGCGGCGGCGGATTTCGTCTCGTGGATGGGGTTGGTCTGGCTGCGGTGCCCTGATCAACCAGTCGAGCCGGTAGGTAGCCAGGATGTCGCGGAGAGCGCTCTCGCCGAGGCGAGCGACGCGACTGTCCCAGTCGAGGAGAAGCGTGAGCTCCTCCGGCGGGCGGATGCGTTTACTGGTGGCTGCGCGCAAGACGGCCTCGGGCGAGTAGGGGTAGGGGAGGCTAGTGGGGCGTCCGGCAGTCTGGCTCAGCCGATGAGCGGTCGGAGGGGACTCAGCGATCTTGAAGCAGATATCGAGCTCGCAACGAACGGGTATGCCCTCCCTGGTCAAGGCGGAGACCTCGCGGACCCAGCGCTGCGAACGGAGGTCGACCAGCTCCCAGATCCTCTCGTGGGGATCGAGGGTATGGACACCGGGGCCGAGGATACGGTTGAGGCGGCCGCCCTGCTCGGTGACGACGGCGGTGTCGTTGTAGACGATGAGTGACGCCGGGCCTCCGACCCGCTCGGCGACGATCCCATCCTGCGACGCAATCTGGCCCTGCCTGGCCAGGAGCCTGGGCCTACGTCCGAGGGGGCCAAAGCGAAGGCGATTCAGGAAGTCGTGCGCCTCCTTGGGGCTGCCGATGTCGTGCAGCTGGTCGAGCAGTTGTGCTACGACGAGAGGGGCGGCCACCAGGGCTGCTATTACAGGGAGCACGGGTCTGAGGGACCTGAGGGCGAGGGAGAGGGCGGCCTTCAAGGAGGGCGATTCAAGTGGGAGGCGGTCGGGCGCGGCTCCGACCAGGCCTATCCAGATCGCGGCGGCAAGACCGACGAAGGTGGTCACGAGGAGGATGGCAGCGAGCGTCAAGACGGTGCGCTTCAGATGACGTCGGTATCCTTCCATTGACATACGCATGGTTTGCCTCGCGCGTGCTTGCACTAGTCGGCCATGACTTTGCGCATCTCGCTCAAGAGCTCCATCGTGCGGTCAGGGAGGAGGTGCCTCAGCTGGGGCTGCGTGGTCAACTCCTCCATCACGACGACAAACTGATCGAAGACGGTTTCGGCATCCAGCTCGGAGGTTGACTCGGTGAGCTCCTCGAGCTGCCGGCCAAGATTGAGGATGAGATCGGAGCGGGTGTCGGCCCGGGCGCGCTCCAGGATCGTGAGACGCTCGGCCTGGCCCTCGGCCTGCTTGAGGGTGATCCGTCTGATCCATTCGGCCTCCCAGTTGTGGGCCCGTTTCAGGTATACGTGAGGGTCCGCCGGCTCCAGATTCCCCAGGTCGGCCTCGATCAACTGGACGCCGAAAGGCTCAAGCTCGGCCGCGAGCTGACGGGCAAAGGACCTGGCGATGGTGCGGCGCGGTGCCTCGCGCCCCGCTTGATGGGGGCCGTAGAGATCATCAAACTCAAGCTTGCTGACGATGTTCCTGAGGACGTGCTCCCCTCTGATGCGGGGCAGATCGTCCCACTCCCTCTGCTGGAGGGTGGGGCTGATAGGCTCCTCCCCCCGGTGCTCGACGCGCTGTGCCCGCAGGGCTTTGAAGGCTGCGCCCCGGTTGAACGGGAGGGGGTGGCCCAGCTCCGCCTCGCGACGTCCCGCGTCGATTCTGAAGGATACGGAGGCATCGACGGTGACGTCAATGCCGTCCTTGGTGAGCCCCGTCACCTGGAAGGAGCGCACCTGCGGGCGGAGGTCGATGGCTTGCACGATCTGATCGCCGTAACCGGTGAAGACGATCCCAGGACCGTGGACGCCCTTGAAGCGGAAGCCATCGGAGAGGGCGACGGCATGGTCACAGCCGGTGAGGACCAGCCCCGGGCTGGACTTAACCCGGCTGAACTGGTCACCGGGCACCCGCAGACGCACCTTGGCCTCCCGCCGGCCGGGATCGACCGCGTACGCCGGACGGTTCGAGCCGAGCACGTAGGCCTTCAGGAAGCTGAGGGTGTCGGCACGCCTGGCGTCGTCTTCCACGGGGAGGAGGACCCGGCTGGCAGCCCGGAGACCGAGCCAGAAGAGAACGCCCGCTGCGGGAAGAGGGAGCAGATAGAGCAGGATACTCACGCTGCTGAGGTGGCTTCGTAGTCCGAGCAACCAGAGGAGGGCGGCGGCCAGCGAGAGGATCAGGGCGACCGGCTTCAGCTTGAGCCAGGCGTAAAGGAGTACGCAGACCAAGAGACCGGCGAACGCCCAAGCGTAGAGCAGGGCGAAGGGGGCGTTGAGCCAGGGGGAGAAGAGCCCCAACCCAAGGAGAGAGAGGAGGGTGGAGGCTGCGAGGTGGAGAAGGAAGAGAGGAGGCAGGCCAGCGAGGGAGAGGAGGGCGTAGAGGCCCAGTGGCCTGCGGTGGATGCCGCTGAAGGTCTCGTGGACGCCGCGTGCGATTCTAGCTGAGCCCGTTCGTTTACTCATGGGATGCCGTACGTGGGGCATAGGCTGGAGGGAGTGAGCGGCGCTTGCCGAAGAGGCCGGCCGTTCCGCCCGTGTGCCAGAAGAGGAGCCTCTCGTCCTGCCGGAAGGCCCTGCGACCGATCAGATCCAGGAGGCCACCGAAAGCGCGCCCTGTGTAGACGGGGTCGAGGAGCAAGCCCTCGACGCGAGCCAGGGTGGTGATGGCCTCCCGTTCAAGGTCGCTTACCACACCGTAACCCTGACCGAGGTAGTCGTCATTGACGTCGAAATCGGCGGGCTGAAGAGCGATCTCCAGCCCCAGGTGCTCCGCCGTCGTGGCTGCCAGGCGAGCGAGCGCCTCGCGGAGGGAATCGGCCTGCGGGTCGACGCTGATCCCCAGAATGTGTCCTTGATAGTTGAGCGCCCGGGCGCCGAGGCAGAGACCCGCCTGCGTACCGCCGCTGGAGGAGGGCAGTACGATGCGATGGAAGACGATGTCGCGGTCCTCACACTGGGCGAGGAACTCCTCCATGGCGGCGACGTAGGCGGCAGCGCCGACGGGGTTGCTTCCGCCGTAGGGGACGACATAGGGGCGGCGTCCGTCGCGTTGGAGGCGGTCGGCGACTTGATCCATCTCCTCGTCGAGCGGTTGATCTCCAGCCCAGACGAGGTCGGCGCCCAGCAGGTGGTCGAGAAGCAGGTTGCCGTCGACGTCCGCCGGGGGGTCGCCTCTGAGGACCAGCACGCGGTGGAGGCCGAACTTGGCAGCCGCTGCTGCCGTCTGGCGGGCGTGATTCGACTGGGCTGCGCCGCAGGTGATGAGGGAGTCTGCCCCCCGTCGCAGCGCGTCGGCGACGAGGAACTCGAGCTTGCGCGTCTTGTTGCCGCCGGTGGCCAGCCCGGTCTGGTCATCCCGCTTGACCCACAGCTCGGGGCCCTGGAGGTGGTCGGTGAGACGGGGGAGGGGCTCCATGGGCGTGGGTAGGTGCGCAATGGTGACTCTCGGCAGGTGGTCTGTAAGCATGCCGTGCTCCCGATTTCTGTAATGAGGCTACGGATGTATAATGGCCATTGACCTGGAGCCTGTCATACGCCGGTTGGAAAGGGGAGAAAATGCACAAGCTGTATTGGTTGGGAGGCATGATACTCCTATTCTTGCTTTTGGCAAACGTGGTTTCGGGCGTGGGAGGGGCAGCCTTCGAGCATCCGGTGACGGAGCAGCTCCCAGGACATTCCTCCGGCGCGTCTCGAAATCCAGGTGATGGGGACGGAGGGCCCGTCCTTGAGCCCGAACTGGCGCGGCGGTTGGCGATGGCAGATGCCGATGAGCTTGTGCGAGTGGTGGTTCGGTTGGACCCGCCGGCGACACGCGGAGTGAGGGGAGTGGCGTCGGCGGAGGACGGCAGAGTGGATGTGGAGGCGCGAGCGAGGTTGGTATCCTCACTGCAGGAGGCGGCGGAGCGAGCGCAGGGACCCGTGCGTGCTTACCTGGAGAGGGAGCGGGCGCGGGGGAACGTGTCCTCCTATGAGCCCCTGTGGATCACGAACGGCATCGCGGTGGAGGCGCGGGCGGCCGTGGTGCGGGCCCTGGCCAGTCAGCCTTCCGTGGCGAGGGTGGAGGTCGATCGCTGGCGCCGATGGGTGGACGCGGTGACCTGGTGGACGGAGGGAGAGCGGACGACGGCGGCGGACGTGGAATGGAACGTGGAGCGGATCCAGGCGGATGAGGTGTGGTCGTCGCTGGCGATCTCGGGAACGGGGGCCGTGGTGGCGGGCATGGACACGGGCGTGGATTGGCTTCATCCGGCACTGGAGGCGAACTACCGGGGGTACAGCCCGCACGGTGCGCCCAACCACGCGACGAGCTGGTACGATGCGACGGGTGGCGGTGCGCTGTACCCGGTGGACGGCCACGGTCACGGAAGCCATACGCTGGGGACGGCGGTGGGCCGGGGGGGAATCGGCGTGGCTCCAGGCGCGAGGTGGATCGGGGTGCGGGTGCTGAACAGCCAGGGGTACGGCTACGACTCCTGGATCCACGCGGGCTTTCAATGGCTTCTGGCTCCGGGAGGCGATGCGGCACGAGCGCCTGACGTGGTCAACTGCTCGTGGGGGAGCAGCGGCTCATTGACGACGTTCCAGGACGATGTGACGATGCTGAGGGCAGCGGGGATCCTGCCGGTCTTCTCGAATGGGAACGACGGGCCGGGGGAGGGGACGGTGAGCTCGCCAGCCTCTCTGCCAGAGGCGTTCGCAGTGGGTGCCTTGGACCCATACGATGCGGTGGCGACGTTCTCGAGCCGGGGGCCGTCTCCGTGGGGTGAGGTCCGTCCGCACGTGGTGGCGCCAGGGGTTCACGTGCGGTCGAGCGTGCCCGGAGGGGCGTACGCGACGATGAACGGAACCTCGATGGCAGCGCCGCACGTCTCTGGCGTGGCAGCGCTGCTGCGGTCGGCGAGCGAGGCGGTGAGCATCAGGGATGCGACGCACGTGATTACGAGCACGGCCGTGCCTCTGGGGGAGGGGGTGCCGAATAACGACTCTGGATGGGGCCGACTGGACGCGTTTGCGTCGGTGACGGCTCTGGTACATCCCGGCTGGATCACGGGGACGGTGAGAGATGACGCGAGCGACGAGCCGATCGGAGGAGCCCGGGTGGCCGCCGTCTCCCGCGGGGAGGAGACGGCGGGGGAGACTCGGAGCGATGAGGAAGGCACGTTTGCGCTGGCGCTATCGGCGGGGATGTACGACGTTTCGGTATCGGCGTTCGGGTATGAGCCGGCCACGGTGCACGGTGTGCGAGTGGTAACGGATGGGGTGACGAAGGAGAACGTATGGCTGGCAGCTCAGCCGAGGGGGAGGTTGAAGGTGCGGGTGGTGGAGGCGTCGACCGGGGGGCCAGTGGCGGCCACGGTGACGGTGGTGAACACGCCTCACGAGGTCACGACCCACATGCATACGTTCGAGCTCCCGGGCGGGAGCTACGAGGTGAGGGCGAGACAGTTGAGCTATCGGGTGGTCACGTCGACGGCGGTCGTGTCGGCAGGTGAGACGAGCAGCACTGTGCTGTCGCTCCCAGAGGCCCCGTCGCTGCTGGTGGTGGACAGCGGGGGCTGGTACTACGAGAGTCAGGTGGGCACGTTCCGTGAAGCGCTAGACGACCTGCAGGTCGCGTACGACGAGTGGGCGATCCGCCGCCTGCCCGAAGACGTGCCCTCGGTATCGAGCCTGGCGCCCTACGACATCGTGGTGTGGAGCGCACCAAGGGACGCGCCGGGATACATCGGCGCGGGAGACGTGATCACAGGGTACCTGGAGAGCGGGGGCCGGCTTCTACTGAGCGGGCAGGACGTGGGGTTCTGGGACGGGGGAGGATCTGGCACGTCGTGGAGCTCCTACTACAGGGATTACCTGAAGGCGAAGTTCGTGGATGACAATGCCCCGACGCGGGTGGTGGAGGGGGTGGCGGACGACATCTTCTCTGGGGCGGCGATGACGATCACCGGGGCGGGGGGTGCGGACAACCAGGACTATCCGGACGTGGTTTCGGTCGCCGACACAGATGCAGCGGCACCGGTCCTGGTGTATCGGGATGATGGATGCGCCGGTCTACGGGTGGGAACGTGTCTCGACTACCGGGTGGTCTACCTCGCCTTTGGGTTCGAGGGGATCAACGATCGGGTCTCCCGGCGCGAGCTGATGGGGGATGCGCTGGAGTGGCTGAGCGCCCCGGCGCCCACGGTGGGACTGACGGTGGAGCCACGGTCGCAGCTGCGGATCGGCTCGCCGGGGTCGCTGATCACGCATACGGTGCGGGTACGTCACGTGGGGCAGGGCGGAGGCGAGGACGAGGTTGACCTGACGGTGGAGGGTGCATCGTGGGCGACGGAACTGAGCCAGTCGTCGCTGACGCTGGCTCCGTGTATGTCGGAGACAGTGACGGTGAGCGTGACGATCCCGACGGGCGCCGGGTGGGACGTGCGGGATGTGGTGACGCTGACGGCCGGTTCGGCGCTGTCGCCGAGCGTGCGAGTGAGCGCGACGCTGGCCTCGAAGGTGCCGGCCCCGGTCCTCCTGGTGGACGACGATCGGTGGTACGACCAGCAAGAGACGTACCGGGCGGCGATGGACAAGGCAGGGTTTGTGTACGACGTGTGGGAGACGGCGGTGGCAGGGGGCGGACACAGGCCAGGGCCGGGGTTGGAGACGTTGAAGCAGTACCCGGTGGTGGTGTGGTGGACGGGATATGACTGGTACGCTCCGGTGACGGCGGACGAGCTATCGCGTTTGACCGGTTACCTGGAGGCGGGCGGACGGCTGTTCCTATCCTCGCAGGACTTCCTGTATTATCACGGTGAGGACCCCTTCAGCCGACGGCATCTGGGGGTGTTGACGTACACGGAGGAGATTACGCCGACGAAGGCGGTGGGTGTGACGGGGAACCCGGTGGGCGGCGGACTGGGGCCGTGGCCATTGGAGTATCCGACGGGATATCAGAACTGGTCGGACGGTGTGACGCCGGCTCCGGGCACGGGGGTGGCCTTTCGGGATCAAGGGGAGCGAGGGATCGCGCTGACGCACCGGCGAGGAGAGGGAGCCGCCGTGTTCCTGCCGTTCCCGTTCGAGGCGCTGCCAGGGGACGAGCAGGCAGTGGCGATGGAGGCGGGGGTGGGGTGGCTGTCGTGGCTGGGGCAGACGACGTTTGAGGCGGTGCCGAGGGGGGCAGCGGCGGGGGATTGGATCTCGTACACGATCCGCGTGCGGAACGACGGGCGGGAGGCCGTCACGGCCGTGGTGTCGAACACGGTGCCGGCCGAGCTGACGCCGGACGGAGACAGCGTGACGGGACCGGGGTGGTACGACGCGAGTGAGAGACGGATACGGTGGCGGGGGGTGGTGGACCCGGACAAAGCGGTGGTCATCGGCTATCGGGCGCGGGTGTCTGAGGACGCGGCGGCGGGTGAGGTGATCATCAACCGGGCTGAGATCCTGGTGGAGGAGCACACGATCGAGTTCGGCCGGAGCGCCGAAGTGGGCATCGAACGTGCAGATCTCTCGCCGTCGACGTTCGACTGCGCGCCGACGAACGTGCGGCCGGGAGGCATGGTGACGTGCACGCTGAGCCTGGTGAACGCGGGGACGGCGGGGGCGGATGCGGTCAGGGCGGAGGTGAAGCTGCCGGACGGGCTGAATCCGGCATTCAACTCGATCTCGCGTCAGGCAGGCGAGGGCGAGTGGCGGGCGACAGAGGGCGGCATGACGTGGACCGGCCCGCTGCCAGCAGGAGGGGAGGCAGTGCTGACATTCTCGCTGGATATGCCTTCGGAACCGGTGAGGAGGACGGTATACGGGATCGCGTTCGTGGATGACGGGGCAGGCGAAAGGTGGGAGAGGCCGACATGGTTGGAGGTCCAGCCCTGGGAGGCGCGCCTGCCGGTGTTGATGAAACGGGGCGAGTGAGGAAGGCTGTCAGCTAAGAGGCGTCAGTCCTGGGCGACGACCCGGTAGTTGAGATCGGCGTGGAGGACGTCGGGATCGGCGCGGAGTTGAGCCAGGACTTCGCGCTCGCGGCCGACGGGGACGTGGAGGCGCCAGGCGTCGAGGGAGGGGAGGAGGTCGGCGCTGGCGGCGTAGCGGGCTGAGAGGGCCGCAGCCGGCGCGGTGGAGCGGTAGGCGACAATGATCTGCCCGGGGGCAAAGGGAGCGTCCGGGACGGCGGCAGGCTGCGGCTGGGCGGCCGACGTCACCCCCTGGAGGCAGAGGGGCTGGGCTGCGAGGGCGCCGTTGGACAGCGCCCGGGCGGCATCGATACGCCCACAGCCGTAGTACTCGTCCCAGCCGGCCGGAGCGAGGTCGAGGGCGTTGTCGAGGATGGCGGAGGCGACCCGGTCGGGGGAGTAGGCGGGGTGATGGGCGATGACCAGGGCGGCGAGGCCCGAGACGTGGGGGGTGGCCATCGATGTTCCGCTCATCAAACCGTACCGCCCACTGACGAGGGTGCTGTAGATGGCATCTGTGGAGCCGCCGCCAGGGGCTGCGACGCTGACGTGTGCCCCGGGGCTGGAGTAGCTCGGGATTGTGTCGTTCTGCCTGGTGGCGGCGACACCGATTACGTGGTTGCAGTTGGCGGGAGGAATCTCGATCCTCTCGCCGTTGGACCCCTCACCGTTGTTTCCCGCTGCAGCGACCACAACCAACCCCGCCGCATATGCCTCGTCAATGGCGGTCTGCAAGAAGGGCGGGCAGTCCATAGGCTGGCTGGTCTCGGGGCCGATGCTGAGATTGATGACATCCGCTCCCGCACCGATGGCGTATGAGATGGCGTCTGCGACGTCGGAGAAGTAGCCCTGTCCGGCGTTATCGAGGACCTTAAGGGGGAGGATCTCCGTATGCCATCCCATCCCGGCGATACCGATTCCGTTGTCGGTGGCGGCTGCGGCGATGCCGGCGACGTGGGTGCCGTGTCCATGGTCGTCGTCGGCGGCGAGGTCGCCGTTCACGAAGTCCCTGTCCAGGTCGGTGAGGACCTTGGTGCTGAGATCCGGGTGATCGAGGTCGACACCGGTATCGAGGACGGCGATGACGACGTCCTGCCCGGTGGAGAGGGTCCAGGCCTCGGGGGCATTGACCTTCTCCGGTGCCCATTGATTGGCATAGTCACTATCGGACGGATAGCGCGGCTCGCTGGCATACCCCGGGCGGACCTGCCACCACTCATTGAGGGAGCGAGGATCCTGGAAGGCGCCGGTATCGGCGATGGCGACGACAACCTCGGTCCCCATGGCCACGCCGATAGGATGGCCGGCCGGCAGGTTGGG
>JAWLCP010000086.1:0-10923 GCA_041687115.1 Anaerolineae bacterium | reverse complement strand
TTGGAGCGTCTTGACGCCGGTCTGGCCGACCTCCTCCGCCAACCAGGGCGCATGATCACGACCCACCCCGTGGTGATGAGACAATGTCCCGCCAGCATTCAGGATTGCCTCCGTGACCGCCTCCTTGATCCCCTCCCATTGAGCCTGTTGTACCAGAGGATCGGAGGTGGGAATCTGACGGCCCAGAAACGTCGAATAGAGCGAAGCTCCCTGCTGGTAGGCGTGGGAGACGTGAGTCATCACATAGCCGGGGCCGCCGCCATTGGCTGTGATGGCCCCCTTCAGCGCCCCGACCATCGCCCGGTAGACGGACGTCAGATTCGACCAGTTAGCGGCCGTCTCGAGCGTGTCAACCAGGATCTTGTGTCCAAGCAGCGTATCGCGCAGGTACGGCTGCGCGTACCGCTCGCGCTTCCAGGACTGGCCGACAGAACGGCCCACCGGCAAGCCTCCGTGGGCACGGCATATGTCCAACGCCAGTGACCACTGCTGCGAGACCCATTCGCGGTTCCCGTCGAAGCCCAAGAGCATCAGCGAGCAGTCGGAAACAGGGGCATATCCACGCACGGTCAGATACCACTCCACAGCGTGATCGAGCAGGCGACGCAATCCACTGTGCTCGTGGGTCAATGCTGCATACGCTGCGGTCTCGGGCTGGTCAGAAAGCCGAACGATGGACGGGCGAAGCGAATCGCTCTGCATCAGGTCACGGAAAGCAGCGATACCCTCTTCAAAAGCTCGGAACAAGATCCCGCGGTAATCCTGGACATCTGGCTGAGGGTGGATGCACATGGTCGCTTCGGTGATGACCCCATAGATCCCTTCGGAACCGATCATCATCTCCCGAACACTGGGGCCAGTGGCGGTGGCGGGTACATCCCTGGTCTCGACGATGCCGGCAGGCGTGACGACCCGCAAGGCCTGGGTCATATCCTCGATCTTGCCGTATCCGATAGAGGTCTGACCAGCTGCCCGGGCCGCGATCCAGCCGCCGAGAGTGGAGAACTGAAAGGACTGCGGAAAATGCCCCAGCGTGAAGCCCTTCTCCCCCAGCTGTCCCTCAATCTCCGGCCCTCTCGCCCCGGCCTGCACGTGAGCGAGGCGCGACTCCCGATCAACTGAGAGAACTTGATCCAGCCTGGCCAGGTCAAGCGTTATCGTCGGCGCACCGTGGTGGGACGGTTCGACACCACCCACAACGGAGCTGCCCCCACCGAAAGGGATGACAACGACGTCTCGCTCGGCCGCCCAAGCCAGAAGGGCAACAACATCAGCCTCACCATCGGGGTAGACGACGACATCCGGGGGGGCGGGGATATACCCGGCGCGCACGCGGACCAGATCGCGATACGACTTCCCATAAGCGTGCTCGACGCGACTGCGCCTGTCAACACGGACAGCCCCTTCCCCCAGAAGCTCACGCAGCGATGACAGCATCGGGTCGTCGAGACGGGATGGGGGCAAGGAGATGTCCTCCAACGCCACCGGCGAAACCGGCTCCTCAAGCGCGCCATCAGGGAGAGCTAACCACTGTTGGAGTGTGGGCCAGAAGTCGGGCCTGCCCTCAAGCGAATAGCCCTCGTCCAGCGTGCCCCACCCCCACCACCGCAGGTTCTCGATATCCATAGTTGTGAACCCCCAGATATCGCGTCAGGAAAGCGAGGCCACTGAAGCCGAGGCCGGTTCCTCGCCCTGAACCGAAGGCGCTCTTGTCCGGAGACCCATCCGTACCGGCCGCGACACCGGTCAGGGCCTCACCACGTCGTCATCGCCCGTCAGATATGAATCGGCGTCCCAAACACGCCATGAGCGGCCTCCATCAGGGCCTCGCTCAAGGTGGGGTGGGCGTGGACCGTGCGGGCGATCTCGCGTGGAGTCAGCTCCCAAGTGCGCGCCAGCACCAACTCCGGCAACAGCTCCGTCACCTCGGGGCCCACCAGATGGGCACCAAGAATCTCGCCCGTGGCTGCGTCAGCGACGATCTTGACGAAGCCTTCTCGCTCGCCCAGAGCGAGGGCCTTGCCATTCGGTCGGAACGGGAATTTCCCCACCTCGACCTGGTGTCCATTCTCAGCAGCCTCGGCCTCAGTGATCCCGAAGCTCGCCACCTGTGGCTGGCAGTAGGTGCAGCGCGGCACCGCATCGTAGTCGAGGCGCCTCGGCTCCTCTCCGGCAATGGTCTCGACAGCGACGATTCCCTGTGCCGAGGCGACATGAGCCAACGCCATCTTCCCCGTCACGTCGCCGATGGCATAGACCCCCGAGACGTTGGTGCGCATGTGATCGTCCACGACGATGTTGCCCCGCTCGGTCTTCACACCGACGTCCTCGAGCCCGATGTCCTCGCTGTTCGGTCTTACGCCGATCGCGATCAACGCCCGCTCGGCTTCCAGCACCTTCTCCTCATCATCCCCGGTTCGCACGGTCACACTCACGCCGTCGTCGGTGATCTCGATGGCCTGAACGCGCGTCGAGGTCATGATGTTGACCTGCCGCCTCCTAAACGCCCGCTCGACCTCCTTGCTGACCTCCTCATCCTCCAGCGGCACTGCGTGAGGCAGCATCTCGACGACGGTGACCTCGGTGCCGTAAGAGCTCCACACGTGAGCGAACTCCATCCCGATCGGACCGCCGCCAACGATGACCGCTGACTCGGGCAGCTCACGCAGCACGATCGCACTTCGATAGGTCATGACGCGATCACCGTCAGGCTCTATTCCAGGAATCGTCCGTGCGCGTGCTCCCGTGGCGATGATCACATTGTCGGTCTCAACCGTGCGTGTGCCGCCTTCTTTCGGGCTGACCTCAACAGACGTAGGCGAGCGCAACACGCCACGTCCCTCGATGACGTCAACTCCGTTCTTGCGCATCAAGAACCCAACACCTTTGACCAGCCGCTCCGAGACCTGCCGGCTCCGGCCGACGGCAGCGGAGAAGTCCAATTCGACATTGGAGACCGAGAACCCGAACTCCCTGCCTCGATCCAGGAGGGAGACGACCTCAGCGTTGCGTAGAAGCGCCTTGGTTGGGACACAGCCCCAATTCAGGCAGACGCCACCGATGTGCTCCTCCTCGATGACAGCAACGTCCAGCCCCAGTTGCGCAGCTCGGACGGCGGCCACGTAGCCGCCCGGCCCCGCGCCGACGATGGTGACGTCATATTCACTCATTGGCACTCACTCCTCTTTTCATGGTCTTCCATCCTAGCTTATCGATCATCGCGGGCGACACCGTGAGCCGTGGTCAAAGGTACGTCCTCGACGTGTGCAGAGAAGAACGGGACGAGGGGGAATCTGCCGCACACCAACGAAGACAGCCCGGGGAATCCACAAGTTGACGATTCATTCATCGTGGTCGTCCGTAGAGTCAAATGTGTCCTAACCGCGGTGCAGGAGGCCATGTTACTCCCCGGTAGAGAACTGTCAAGCAATGCGATGCTCGGAGGCAGCAGCAAGTTGTCTCCAAGGGCGATATCGTGGTAGAATGTCAGGTGTACCGTGCCCTATTGACCTCGCCTGGCCCTGAGCACGCGGCTGGGACGTCCCAGCCGAACGGGCATCCTCCTCAACGAGCGGGGAGAGAAGGGCGAGGGAGATGACGCGTCTACGGAAGATCGTATCCAGACCGTCACTGAATCAGGTCGAGAGCGAGGAGAGGCTCTAGAGAGCGGAGGAGACCTATGTCGCGTAAGACCTTCGAGCGAGATTTGCAGGAGTTAGAGGACGAGCTACTGACCCTGGGGTGTATGGTCGGACAGGCGATCATGGACTCGGTGACAAGCCTCAAGGAGCGCGATCGAGATGAGGCACAGCGACTGATCGAGCAGGATCGTGAGATGAACCAGAAGCGATACGCTTTGGAGGCAAAGGCTCTGACGCTGATCGCGACTCAACAGCCTATGGCTGGCGATCTCCGCACCATCGCTGCCGTGCTCAGCCTCGCCTCAGAGCTGGAACGGATCGGGGATTACGCCAAAGGTATCGCCAAGATCAACATATTGATGGGCGATGAACCCTTACTCAAGCCCTTGATTGACGTGCCTCGCATGGCCCGGAAGACCCGTGATATGCTCGACGAGGCGCTCCAGGCCTTCGCGGACCGCGACGTGGAGTTGGCCCGTTCGATCCCCCCCCAGGACGACGAGGTAGACGGACTCTACAATCAGGTCTACCGGGAGCTGCTCACGTACATTATCTCCGATCCACGCACCATCGACCAGGCGACTTACCTCCTTTGGGTAAGCCACAACCTGGAGCGCGCGGCCGACCGCGTCGTCAACATCTGCGAACGGGTGATCTTCACGGTGACGGGCAAGCTTGTGGAGATCAAGCCCGAGGAGAACAAGGAGATCACGTACGAGCAGCAATCATAGGACGCTGATCTCACCGTGTGTCTACAAGCACGAAGAGCAGATCGTTTACGTTCGTTCTCGTCGGTCCGGTGAAAATCAGGTCGCCTGACGCTTCGAAGAAATGGTAGCTATCGTTGGACTCCAGGGCTGCCCTGGGATCGAGCCCTAGCTCGCGGGCCTTCCTGATCGTATCACCCGTGACGATGGCACCGGCGGCATCGGTGGGACCATCGGTGCCATCGGTGGCCAGCGCCATCATAAGTACCCCCGACCAGCCATCGATGGCAAGCGCTGCAGCAAGGGCAAGCTCCTGATTCCGCCCCCCCTTTCCCTGACCACGCACGGTAACCGTCGTCTCACCCCCCCAAACCAGACAGGCTGGCGGTGAGAGTGGGTCGCCATGCGTACGTACTCCTTTCGCCAAGCCCGCCGCTACTTTCGCCACCTCGCGAGCCTCTCCCTCGACGTACGTGCTCAAGAGCAATGCCTCAAAGCCCAGCTGGCGGGCTTTCTCCACAGCTGCCATCGCCCCTTGCCGGTTGGAGCCTACGATGACGTGCTGCACGTGCTCAAAGACGACATCACCTGGCTTAGGCGTCTCCCGGAGGAAGGAGAGGCCCTCCCGGCCCTCCGCGATGCCGTAGCGCTCCAGCACCTCGCGAGCATCGCCCACCGTTGTCGTGTCGGGTACGGTGGGACCAGAGGCAATCACGTCAAGCGGGTCTCCGACCACGTCGGAGAGGACGAGAGTGATCACATCCGCCGGCGCCGCCAGCCGCGCCAGATTGCCTCCCTTTATGCGCGAGCTGTGCTTACGCACGGCGTTGATCTCATGGATCGTCGCACCGGAGCGAAGTAAGTCATCTGTCAGGTCTTGCAGGTCACGCAGGGTCAACGATGGCACGGGCAGGGTCCACAGCGCCGAGCCCCCGCCGGAGATCAGACATACGACCAAGTCCTGCGCTGTCGCGTGGCGCACCAGGTCCGCCACTGCCTGCGCGCCACGCACAGAGTTTCCGTCGGGCACCGGATGCCCAGCCTCGATGATCCGAACCGGGAGGGCAGAAAGATCGAGGTCGGAAGCCCGAGACCCAACGGTTTGGGTATGACCATACTTGGTGACCACGACACCTTGATCGAGCCGTTCGTCGATGATCCCCCCGATGGCAGCGGCCATGGGCACAGCGGCCTTTCCGCCGCCAACGACGAAGACGCGCTCATAATCGTCCAGCTTGTAGCCTCGCCCGTCGACAATGAGCTCGTCGCCCGTGCGAGAGACATGGCGGTGTATGGCTGCTGCTGGATCGACAGCATCCAACGCAGCCTGCTGCAACTCCGCCGCTACAGCGTGCAATTGCAGATCAGACATGGCCCTCCGAATGACGTCTGAGCAGAGAGGAGAAGCTTCCCGTCGCCCCTCACGTGGCGATCCGCGTCCATCAGAATAGGAAGCCGCATCACGGCAGAGCCTGACTCGGCGAATGCCGACTAGCGGCACCCGGCCGCGGTCATCGCGGCTAGCGCGGCTAGCGCGGCTAGCGCTGGACCCTTTCGGCGGCCCTGGCAGCGGCCTCTTCCGGTGTGGATTGCCCTCTCAGCACAGATTCCAAGGCCTGCTGCATTGGAGGCCCCACGGTCTCCATCACCGTCGGGCGCGGGGGCGGCACGGCGGCCTCGAGCAGATCGTGCAGCACCGTGCGGTCATCGTCCGATACATCCCAAAGTCGAAGCGCGCTGCGGGTGGCGGGCAAGTACCCAGTGGCCCGCGTCCAGAGGGCGTTGTGATCTGACGCCGTTAGCCAGTCGATAAGAAGCATCGCCAGATCTTGACGCGCCGGGACGTCCGTGACCATCGCCAGTACCCATCCGCGACCGATGCTGATGGTGCGTCCGTCCTTGGTCGGGATCACCGCTGCAGCCATCGTTTCGTCGGCCTCCACCCAGTAACGGCTGGCCCTCACCGCCGTCATCCCGCCGTCCCCTGCCTTGAACTGGTCCCAGACCTGGTCCACGTGCGTGGCGGTCAGCACCTGCATCGGAGAGATGACCGTGTTGGTTATGCACTGGCTATAGAACTCAAAGACGTCGGTCATCGCCGCTTCGTCCAGCGATGGATCGCCCCCGGCGTCGGTCAGCCTCCCCCCAGCCCCGAGGTACTGAATCAACGTCGCGTCGTTCACGCGCCCCTCAACGCCAGCCGCGGGGAACAAGAACGAGGCCGGACCCGAAATCACCTCCGTCCAGGTAACGGGTGGAGATTCGAACAGCGTCGGCCGGTACGCCAGATGCTGCATGTCGACACCGAGCACAGCCCCAACCGTCTCGCCCTCCACTCTTGTCAGGGCCGAGGCAATCGGAAAACGGTCATCGAGGGCAGAAGACGATAGAAAGTCATCGAGCGGCTGAATGAGATCTGAACCAGCCACGGTGTTGAGGTCGGAGGCTTCCAGCACCACCAGGTCTGGAAGCACGGAGGGGACAGCGGTCCTGGCGGTCCGCATGAAGTCGACCAAACCTCCCCGACCATGGGCCTTCTTCACCACCACCTCGACCTGCAGGTTAGGATAGGAATCACTGAACTCGGCCAGCTGACCGGCAAGGATCTGTGAGCCACTCTGCTCGCCATAGGGATCCAGTTCCTCGGGAAGCCATAGCTCGAGCACAGTGATCATTGGTGTCGGCTCCGATGTTGGGGTTGGAGTAGGAGTGGGCGCGGGTTCACTCGGCGTAACGGTAGCCGGTACCGGAGTCAGCACCGGCGTCGGTCCCCCGCAGCCGATAAACGTGAGTATCGCCAAGCTCACGATGAAGCATCCAGGTCGTCGAGACCGCAGAGCATCCAAGAATCTAGCCATAGTGGAGAGATTATAGCACAACTCGGGCTTCAATCCCACTTGTCAACCTCGGGGCGTCACGGTATGATCTCGTCCGTGAAGCGGGAGGGCCGGCTATGACGTCCAAGCTGTCCTCCCCATTCTGTCCATGGGCAACACGGAGGCTAATGGCTGGATCTGGAGAATCAGTCCAGCGGCTAGAGCTGGCTATCCTGATCGTGATCCTCATCGTGGCTACCGTTCTGCGCACGTGGGGGCTGGAGAGCGCACCACCCGGGTTGACCCACGATGAGGCCAGCAACGGCCACGACGCAGCGGGCGTGCTAGAAGGCGTCCGGCCGATCTATTTCACCGTAGGCTACGGGCACGAGCCACTCTACCCATACTCAGTTGCCCTGCTGATGGCGCTCCTCGGGCCGACCGCCATCGCGCTGCGCCTGACGACGGTGATCTGGGGCTTGATCGTCATCGTTCTGAGCTACGCATTGGCACGACGTCTGTTCGGTCCACTGACAGCTTTGCTCACAGCCGCTTCGATGGCGCTCTCCTTCTGGTGCGTGATGACCAGTCGGGTCGGCCTACGCGCCATCACCGCCACGGCCACCTTCGCTGCCTCCGCCTACAGCTTCTGGCGGGCATTCGATCTCTCGGACTCCAAACCGGCGCAAACGGCAGGTCACAGATGGATCTGGTGGAGCCTTTCAGGCGTCTTCCTGGGTGCTTCCATCTATACTTACATGGCCAGCCGAGCTATGCCAGCCGTCTACCTTGCGTTCCTGGGCTACCTGTTCGTGCTTCACGTGGTCGCCAGGAGCCGTGCGAGACGCGAGAATCCACCGGATGAGCCTGTCCAACCCGCGAGTGCGCAGGGGGGGCAAGGGTCGGAATCCTTGAAATCACGGCCTGAAAGCGGCGAGATGATCTCAATCCTCGCCAGGGGTGGGGAGGGGGCCACTCTCTTCCAAGAGAACTGGATCGGGATTGCCTTGCTTCTGTTGATCGCGGCGCTAGTGGCCAGCCCGCTCGTGAATTATCTGATTACGCATCCGGAAGCGGAGCAGCGCATCGGTCAACTCGGCACCCCGCTGAGACAGGCTCTGCGAGGGGATTTCCGAGGTCTCTGGGACCACGTGATGGGCTCGCTGCCGATGTTCACGTTTCAAGGCGACCCGCTGTGGCTGTACAACATCCCAGGCCGGCCACTGCTTGACCTCACAGTGGGAGCCTTCTTCTACGGTGGGCTGCTCGTATGCCTGTGGCACCTCCGCAGCCCTCGCACCATGTTCCTGCTGCTCTGGCTGATCGTGGGGGTGAGCCCAGCGCTGGCCACCGGCCCTGATGCCACGACGCTGCGGTCGATCGCGGCGCAGCCCGCGGTCTTCATGACCGCAAGCCTGGGGCTGGCAACGTTGATCCGTTACCTCCACGAACATTCAGGGCCCTGGGGCCAGATCGCCACGGTGGGGGCTGTAGGGATGCTCTTCGCGGTGACGGGCGTCCGCACCGCGTACGCGTACTTCGACGTCTGGGCTGAACATCGAGACGTTCGAGTCGCCTATCACCACGCGCTGGTGAAGCAGGCTCACTATCTCGACACCCACCCGGAGGCTGGCACGGTGAGCTTCTCATCGATCTACCCCGGCCGCTTCCACGATCCGTACTCGATGGAGGTGTCCCTGGACCGCGAGGATCTTTCCCTGCGTTGGTTCGACGGCCGGTTCGCACTCGTCATCCCGAGTGCCAACGAGAGCCGAGTGCTCATCCCCTCCATCGCGCCTCTCGATGAGGTATTCGAGCCCATGTTCGAACCTCACGCGTCGCTGATGCACACTGAGTATTTCCGCCCAGACGATCTGGTCACGCACTTCGACGTCTACCAACTCGACGGTGCCGGGGCACTGACGACCGTCCTGCTGACGGTAGAGGACTCTCTGGTTTCCTGGAGTCGTGCGGATGCATTCCCAATTGCCGCTCCCCAGTTCGTATACGAGCCTCTCGCCCCCCCGGTCGAGGTGGGGGGTGTTGTCAGCCTGTTGGGTTACGATCTGCGAACTCCGGCGCTTGAGCCTGGCGAGGAGGTGGAGCTGCTGACGGTGTGGCGTGTCCGCGACAGGTTTGCTCCGGAGGCAGTTGCCTTCACCCACGTCTTGAACCACGAAGGTCGGGTGATCGGGCAGCTGGACCGGCTGGACGTTCCGTCGTGGCACTGGGAAGAGGGCGATGTGTTCGTGCAATTGCACCGGTTCCCTATCGATTCGGATACCCCACCAGGGCTCTACCCCGTCCAGGTAGGGATGTACGACCGCGAAGGGTCCGAGCGCCTGCCCGTGCTGGTCGACGGCGCCCGTGTCGACGATCGCATCCTACTGCACCCGCTTGAGGTGGGACGACCATGACGAGATCGAGAGCCGCTCGGTGGGCCTTGATCATTATCCTGCTCTTGATCAGCTGGGGGCTGCGCCTTGTCCGGCTTGAGGAAGTCCCTCCTGGATGGCGCGACGACGAACTGATCAATATCCATGCCCTCTCCAGCCAAGTCCTGAACGGACGAATTCCACTCTACTACGTGGGGGCATCGGGCCACGAGCCGCTGTATCACCACCTCCACGCTGGCGTGCACGCCCTCCTGGGATTCAACGTGTTAAGCGGGCACATTCTCTCCGTTATGTTCGGTACCCTTTCGATCGCCCTTACGTACAGCCTCGTCCGCAGGCTCTTTCCCAAGGAGCGCAGCACGGCACTGATCACCTCTTTCGCACTGGGGACCTCTTTCTGGTCGCTGATGTACAGCCGGACAGCCATCCGTCACATCAGTCTGCCGCCGTTTCTGCTCGCCACCCTCTACGTCTTCTGGCGCCAGATGAGCGCCGAGGAGTCAACTCCCTGGGGATGGGGACTGACAGGACTTCTGCTGGGGATGAGCCTCTACACCTACACGGCGTCTCGCCTGCTCCCGGTGCTTCTGATCGTCTTCGCCGGGTACCTAGCGCTCTTCCACCGCGAGCTGCTCGCGGAGCACTGGCGCGGCCTGGCCCTAACCTTGACATTGACAGCCCTGCTAGCCACCCCACTCGGACTGACCATCGCGCGCAACCGAAGCCAATATGCCATAGAGGGTATCGGTGCCGACGCAAGGGTGACCGAGCTAGCGGAACCTGTGCGCGCCCTGCAGGACGGAGATCCCGGACCCGTCATACAATCCACGATGAAGACGCTGGGAATGTTTCACTCGACCGGCGACCCGGAGTGGCTGTACAACATCCCCGGCCGACCGGTGTTCAATCACGCCGGGGGGGCGTTGCTCTGGGCCGGCGTCATCGTGTGTCTCTATCGCTGGCGCGAGCCTCGTTACTTCTTGTTGCTCCCGTGGCTGGGGTTGGGTCTGTCCCCAGCGTTCATCAGCACCCCCCCGTCAAGCCTCGGTCACACAATCCTGGCTCAACCAGCCGTGTACATTCTTCCAGCTCTGGTGGTGATCGAAATCCGCCGAATACTCCGTCTGCGCGTCCCATCGGTCAGTCGAGTTCCACTTCCGGCCCTGGGCACCTGCGCCTTGGCCCTCTTGTTCGTGGTCAGCAACGGAATCCGCGACCTTGAGAGCTATTTTGGGGATTGGCCGCAGGAGGACATGGTGCGCCTCCTATACAGGGCTGACTACAGGGACATTGCCAACTACTTGAACGACCACCCTGAGCTCACAGACCTGACCGTCGCCAGCGCGTTGCTCGGGCCGTGGGA